>JAACFI010000097.1 GCA_009937575.1 Haliea sp. | reverse complement strand
AATCCGGCCTGACCCTCGGGGCAACGGCTCCGCTGGCTGATGGTACTTATTACGGCTTCAACACCCTTCCCGTCACCAATGCAATGACACCAACCGTTGTCATGGGCATTCAGGACGTCAACGAAGTAGACCAACACGTTGCAGACCAGATTCCCTATGGAATGGGATTTGCGATCTCCAGCATACACGCAAGCGGCCTGACTACTGAGGGTCGCGACCACCTCTACCCTGAGGGCATGAGCTCCGCAGACGCGGTTGCGACTTTCACCCTGCCGATGCAGACAGGCGGGGCCACGCTGACTTTCCACTGGGGGGTGGTACCCCAGTTCATGGGCGGGCCCTCACTGGGATACTCGCGCGCCATCCTGTTCGGCGGACCGCTACTCACGCTGTTGATAGCGCTTTTCGTGAACATGCTGTTCGCCCAGCAGGGACGAATCCGCAAACAGGTGATCGACCAGACCAGGGAATTGCGCGAGCAGAAAGAAATTTCCCAGTTGGCCATGGACAACATGGACCAGGGCATATTAATGCTGGACGAAGATTTGCGGGTAAACGCCTACAATTCGAACTACCTCAAAATGTTCAGCGTTACTGCTGAGGAAATGCACAAATCCCGCGATTTCGACGAAATTAACCAACTCATCGCTGAACGCCTGGGCCTGCCCGAAACTTCCGAAACTCGAGCCAGGGATGTCAGGCGACGAATCGCCTTCACAACGGAACAGACGCTGCGGGACGGCAGGGTCATTGAAACCCGCCAGAGCCCGGTGGTGGGTGGTGGGTGCGTACGCGCCTATACCGACATTACCGAACGCGTAAGCTCAGAACAGGAAATCAAGAGGCAGAAAGATATCGCCGACTTGGCAATGGAGAATATCGACGAGGGCATGGTCATGTGCGACGGCGACTGGAACGTGGTCGCCTACAATACCCGTGTGCTGGGCATGTTCGGCGTATCCAGGGAAGAGATGGAGGCTCATCCCAATTACGACGATCTGCTGACCTTCGTGCACCATGAAAAACTGAGGGCACCGGAATTGCTGGAAGAGCGACTTGCGGAGGCACGCAGCAGGGACAAGCAGACCAGTGAACGCACCTTCCCCAACGGCAATGTGGTGGAAACCCGGCACATTCCGATCTCCGGCGGCGGCTTCGTGCGCACGTTTATCGATATTACAGCGCGTAAAAAAGTCGAAACAGACCTCGTTGAAGCGACAAGACTGGCGGAACAGGCGACACAATCCAAGTCGGAGTTCCTGGCCAATATGTCCCACGAAATCCGCACCCCGATGAACGCGATCATCGGCATGTCGGATCTGGCACTGAAAACCAGCCTTACCCCGCGCCAGCATAACTATATCGACAAGGTTAATCGCAGCGCGGTGAGCCTGCTGGGAATCATCAACGACATCCTCGACTTTTCCAAGATCGAGGCGGGCAAACTCGAACTGGAGACCACTGACTTTCACCTGGAGGACGTACTCGACCACCTGGTCAACCTGGTGGGCTTGCGCGCGGAGGAAAAGGGCCTCGAACTGTTGCTGGACGTCGACCGGGCAACGCCCGGACGGCTGGTGGGTGACCCACTGCGGCTGGGGCAGGTACTGGTAAACCTGGGGAACAACGCTGTCAAGTTTACCGAGTCGGGCGAGATCGTGATTTCCGTAACGGTCGAGAAGCAGGACTCGGCGGAAGTTCGCCTTGGCTTCGCCGTACGCGACACGGGTATCGGTATGACACCGGAACAGCAACAAGCCCTGTTCCAGGCATTCAGCCAGGCAGACACCTCTACCACCCGGCGTTACGGGGGTACCGGCCTGGGCCTGACAATCAGCCAGCGGCTGGTGAATATGATGGGCGGCAGTATCCAGGTTAATAGCAGTCCTGGCCGGGGCAGCGAGTTCAGTTTTTCTATACAGCTACAATGGCAGGCCGAGGAAGAGCAGCCGGGTACCATCGAAGGCCTGGAACTGGAAAATCTGCACGTGCTGGTGGTCGACGACAATCCCACCGCCCGCGAAATTCTGCAGGCCATCGCCAGCTCACTGGGATTCCAGGTGGACACCGCCCCAGGGGGCGAGGAGGCCCTGGCCATCGCAAACGACGCCAGAGAACGAGGCGATCCCTACTCCGTAGTCCTGATGGACTGGCGCATGCCAAGTATGGACGGCGTGGAAACAACAAGGGCGCTGTTTGACCGGGAGTTGCTGGGTGAGACAGAGACAGTCCTGATGGTTACCGCCTACGGCCGGGAAGAGGCAGCTGCCGCCGGCTCGGGCCTCCCCATCAGCAATTACCTGACCAAACCGGTGAACGCATCTACTTTGCTGGATGCCATATTGATGGCGCGCGGGTTGCCCTCCGTATCCCGGCGCCGCCGCCAACTGCAGGAAGGTGACAGCAAGTCCATGGCCAGACTGGCCGGGGCCCGGGTACTGCTGGTGGAGGACAACGAGATCAACCAGGAACTGGCTCTGGAATTGCTTTCCACTGCCGGCATCCGGGTCGACGTGGCCAACAACGGGCAGGAGGCCCTGGAACGGCTCGCAGCGGAGAAATACGACGGCGTACTGATGGATATCCAGATGCCGGTGATGGATGGTTATACCGCAGCCCGGGAAATCCGTAAGCAATCCCGGTATAGCGACCTCCCGGTGATCGCCATGACCGCAAACGCCATGGTCGGCGACCGGGAAAAGGCCCTGGAGGCGGGCATGAACGACCACATTGCCAAACCCCTGAACGTCACCGACATGTTTGCCACCATGGCCCGTTGGATCACCCCATCACAACCACTGGAAGCGCCACCCGAGCAGCCGGTTGGCAAATCGCCTGCCCCCGAAATACCCCTGTTGCAGGGAATAGATATCGAGGCGGGTCTGAGCACCTGCGCCGGCAATACCGCGCTCTACCGCAAGCTGTTACTGCAATTCTGTGACACCAACCGGGATTTCGGGCAGGCCATTGAAAATGCCCGGTGCGGAGGCGACGAGGGGGAACCACTGCGCCTGGCGCATACACTCAAGGGCGTTGCTGCCAGTATCGGCGCCGCCGCAGTGTCCGAGGCCGCCAGGGATTTGGAAACTGCCTGCAGGGAGGCTACCCCGCCGGCAGAGCAGACCAGACGGTTGCAGAAAGTACTTGGGGCACTGGTACCGGTGATCAACGCCATTGAAAGTGCCCGACCTGCCCTGACCGGGAGCACAGCGACCACCGACGCGGGAGTGGCGAGCATTGCGGACACCCTGGCGGAACTGCGCCAGGCGCTGGAGAATTTCGATCCCGGGTCGCGGGACATCGCCCTGCGCCTGCAGGCCTCCGCCGGGGGAAGCGACGAGGAAGGCGCGATATCTGAACTGGTGCAACACGTGGATAATTTCGACTTCAGCGCAGCGCTCGCCGTACTCGAGGCCAACCAGGCTGTTTTTGCGGAACTCATCGAGACCAATGCCTGACCCACTCCCCTCCCCCAGTGCCATCCTGTTCGACTGGCACGGCACCCTGGTCAACACCCTGGACGCCATGTACCTGGCGATCGAGGACATGCTGCCCAGACTGGAGGAACTCGGGCTCATCGACCAACTGGTACTGGAGGAACAGGCCCGCAACAGCAGCGACGAGAAGCTTATCCGCTACATCCGGATCTACCGGCACCTGCACCCGCGGGTGCTGGCGGAGCGCCGGGTATCGCGAACGGAAATTTTTGATGCCTTGTTTGCTGACAACGAATCCGCCAGGGCCATTGCGCACCAGGCCTACAATGATAGCTATCGCAACTACTACGGTGAGGTCTATCCCTACCAGGATGGCATACAGGACTACCTGCAACTTCTCCACGACCTCGACATTCCCCTGGGTGTAGCCACCAACCGCAGCCGGGAATTTTTTGACAACGAGATTGCCCGGGTCGACGGGGGATGCTGGCAAACCTTGCTATCCGCCGCCTGCTGTGGTGATGAGGCCGCGGAATACAAGCCCGCACCTGACGTGCTGCTGGAGTGCTGCCGTGAACTCGAACTGCCCGCCGATGGCAGTGTGTGGTATGTGGGCGACAGTACCACTGACATGATCACCGCCCGGCGGGCGGGTATTACCGCCATTTTTTATAACACCGGCCTGCTGGACCGGGACGAGCTGTCGCAGCTGTTCACCCGTGTCGCCGATCGGGGCTCGGGGCCGGATGCCGTGGTCAATGACTTCGAGGAACTGCTGGACCTGGTGGCAGGGGCCGCGCCCTCCCTGGGAATAGACCAGCACCGCCCCGAGCGCAGACCTCCGCGGCAGTTGCCGCCGCCACGGGTGGAACCGGACTGGCACCCGGCGGTGGCCGACCTCACGCCTCCGGCCATCATACTGTTCGACTGGCATGCGACCCTGGTGGACACACTGGACGCCATGTACCGGGCGGTGGACGACGTACTGCCGGAGCTGGAAACCCTGGGGCTGACCGGGAAGCTGATCGACCCGGAGCGGTCGAAATCCCCGGACGATGAAAAACTGGTGGGCTACGTCAGGGATTTCCGCCAGTTACACCCCAAGATCAAGGCTGATCGTAAAATATCCCGCACCGATATCTTCGAGGTGCTGTTCGGGGACGACAACGACGCCAAGCGCATCGCCCACGAGGCGTTCAACCGCCACTACCGCAAGTACTTCGGCCACGCCCTGCCCTTCGAACCCAAGGTGCGGGACATGTTACAGGGACTTACCCGGCTGGGGCTGCCACTGGGTATCATCACCAACCGTGACCGGGAATTTTTTATTCACGAGCTGGCCAATGTGGGCGGAGAGGACTGGTCCAGCTACTTTTCGACCGCTGTTTGCGGGGACGATACCCTGAGGCGCAAACCCCACGCGGACCAGATCGAGTTGGCTTCGAGGCAGTTACAGGGACCTCTGGACGCATCGGTGTGGTATGTCGGTGACAGTACCACCGATACCGTGGCAGCCAAGACCGCCGGGGTCACCAGTGTTTTTTTCAACGGTGCCCAGTGGGACCAGCCCTGGCTGAACAAGATTTTTCCCGGCAATGAGCGCTATCCGCACAAGCCGGACGTGGTGGTCAATGATTTCTCGGAATTCTGGGCGCTGGTTCTGGCCTGCCGGGAAAAGGTGCGGGGGCAATAGCAGGTTGATGGAGTACTAGACAGCGACCGCCGACAGGTCGAGATCGTAGGCACCGGGCTCCAGGCTTTTTGAAATGCTGAGCGACTGCACCGCCTCATCGGCCGATTCATCGTGCAGATCAATGACTTTTGGTTTTTTCAGCCGTTGCTTGTCGGCGTCCAGCAACACCATCACCTTGGGACGCAGGCGCCGTGTGCGATACTCAGCGACCACCACCCCCACCTCACCGGAAGACAGTTCCACCAGGGTTCCAGCAGGATAGATGCCGACCGCCTGGATGAAGGCCTCCACCAGTTCCGCCTGGAAATCCGCGTCCCTGGAGTTATACAGCAGCTTGATGGCATCAGAGGGCGAGCGTGCCGGGGCATGGCTGCGGTTACTGGTGATGGCGTCGTAGGTATCGACAATTGCTGCAATACGCGCAAAAGCGGGGATGTCGTCACTGCGCAGGCCATTGGGGTAACCGGAGCCGTTAAAACGCTCGTGATGATAGGCCACCATGTCAATCACGTCCTGGTTGATGACGCCGCTCTCCTCGATGATCTCCAGGCCGTAACGCACGTGGTCACGCATTTCGTCCATCTCTTGCTCGGTGAGCGACCTGTTCGCCTGCAGCAGGTCGGTATCTACCCGCAACTTGCCCACGTCCATCAACATGCAGCCCATCGCCAGGGAGCGCAGGTCGTGCTTCGGCAGGCCCAGCTGGCGTCCCAGTGACACAGACCAGATAGAGGCACCCAGCGAGTGCTGGTAGGTGTACTTGTCGTGTTGTTTCAGTCGGGCCACCCACAGGCAGGCATCGGGGTTGCGGCTGATACTCTCGATAATAGGATCCACCGACTTGCGCAACTTGATCACATCGATCTTGCCGCCGTCGATGACCTCTTCGAAAATGACGTTGATATCATCTACCAGGGTGTCCAGCGCCGCCTTGGCCCTGGGATGCTCGTCTTCCCAGTTGCTGTCGTCCTTGTAGGCTTTTATGGATCGCCCCGCGAAGATCTTCTCCACCGGCACCCGGGGACGTTCATGCAACTTGCGGTCCTTCTCCACCTGGGGCAGGTTCTTTCGCGTCCTCTGCAGGGGGGCGCTGGCGAGTTTGTGGCTGCGACGGGTATCAATCACCACGTACTCACAGTACTCCCGCAGGCGGTCTATCTGGGCGCGATCTTCAATGACGAAACCCTGGGTAAAAAATGGCGTTCCCAGCCACGGGCGGTCCAGGGCGCTGACGAACATCCCCAGTTCGAGGTCCGTTATCGGTACTTTCAGGCTCTTGAGCATTGAGCTCATCGTCCCCTTCATATTCTTCTGTCCCAGGCCGTAACATAGCGTACTCGGGAGAAAAATTCGCTAAATCAAGACCAATAAGTGGAGATTTCTGGAGAAAATGTAAAAAGGTCACAAAGATTCTCGAAAAAAACCCTATCTTATTGTTTTTTAGAGCTTTTGATGGAAATTTCCGGTTTTTAGCGCCCCCGGTTCAAATTTGTTCCCGCCAATTGCAATCCATCTGCCTGCGTCTCTCGTAAATCTCCTGACACTTGCCGGAGGTACCAATGGAATCCAATCTCGCCAAGAATATGCTCAGTTTTCCCACTGCCCTCTCCCCGGAGGCCGAACAGGTCAGGCTCGCCCTCACCGAGCGCGGCCTGGAGACCCCGCTGATCCATAACGGACTCAGTCGGGACGAGAAATACCAGCGCATCTCCCGGGCATTTGCCGAGATCACCAGCACCCTGGGGCTGGACCTCACCGACGACAGCCTGCAGGAGACCCCGCACCGCATTGCCAAAATGTACGTGGATGAAATCTTCTCGGGGCTGGACTATACCCGGTTCCCCAAAATCTCCGTGATTGAGAACAAGATGCAGGTAGAGGAGATGGTCCAGATAGACCAGATCGACCTGGTCAGCACCTGCGAACACCACTTCGTCACCATCGACGGCAATGCGAAAGTGGCTTACATCCCTGGCAACAAGATCATAGGCCTCTCGAAGATCAATCGCATCGTGCGCTTTTTCGCACAGCGGCCGCAGGTGCAGGAGCGCCTGACCCAGCAGATCCTGGTGGCCCTGCAGACACTGCTGGAAACCGAGGACGTGGCGGTCACCATCAACGCGGTGCACTACTGCGTTAAATCCCGCGGGGTAATGGACAGCAATTCCACCACCCGCACCACCGCCCTGGGTGGCGCCTTCAAGCGCGACAGTCGCACCCGCGCAGAATTCATCTCCTAAGTCCTGGATACCCCCCTCCAGGCATCTTTTGCACCCGGCGTCACGCCGGGTGTTTTTTATTTGGGGTTTATTGATCCGTCTCATGACCTGTAACCTCGATGTGGGTCTACACTTCGAAATCAAGCTTTGATGGTGCGCAATGCGCACCCGACGGGTTCTCCGATCAAAGGTAGGGTGCGCTCTGCGCACCATAGGTCAAGGAGCTGTGCATGGAAGACAAAGATACATTACCCCGAGGCGTAAAACTCCTCCACGACCCCGTCCACAACAAGGGCACTGCCTTCACCGATGCCGAACGCGACGCCCTGGGATTGCGCGGGCTGCTGCCCCCCCGTGTATGCAGCCCCGCCGAGCAGGAACTCCGGGTATTGGGCAACATCCGCAACAAGGCCACCGACCTGGAGCGCTACCTGTTCCTGGTGTCCCTGCAGGATCGCAACGAAACCCTGTTCTACCGGGTGGTGATCAACCATATCGAGGAGATCATGCCACTGATCTACACCCCGACCGTCGGCAAGGCCTGCCAGCACTTCAGCCACATCTACCGCCGACCACGAGGCCTGTACATCTCCCTGCAGGAGCGTGGCCGGGTGAAGGAAATCCTGGGGAACTGGCCGCACCGGGAGGCGCGGGTCATCGTGGTCACTGACGGGGAGCGGATTCTCGGCCTGGGGGACCTGGGCGCCGCCGGGATGGGTATTCCGATCGGCAAATTGTCACTTTACACTGCCTGCGCCGGCATCCACCCCACCCACTGCCTGCCGGTGACACTGGACGTGGGGACCAACAACGAGGCGTTCCTTAACGACCCCCTGTACCTCGGCCTGGAACGGCGGCGCGAGCGCGGCGAGGCTTACGACGAACTGGTGGACGAGTTCGTCTGTGCGGTGCGGGAGCTGTTCCCGGAAGCGTTGCTGCAACTGGAGGACTTCGGCAATCGCAATGCGTTCCGCCTGCTGCAGAAATACCGCGACACCCTGTGCCTGTTCGACGACGATATCCAGGGTACCGGGGCGGTCGCGCTGTCCGGCCTGCTGGCCGCCCTGCGGATCACCGGTGGCTCCCTGGACCAACAGAGGGTGCTGTTTTTCGGTGCCGGCCAGGCGGGCATAGGCATCGGCAATACCGTCGTCGCGGCGATGATCGAGCAGGGAATCCCCGAGGATCAGGCACGAGGCAACTGCTGGTTTTTCGACACACAGGGCCTGCTGGTGGACGGCCGCCCCGACATTCCCCCGCAAAAGCAACCCTTCGCCCACGACCACCCGCCGATTGACGAATTGTTAGAGGCAATTCGCACCCTCCAGCCCACGGCGCTGATCGGCTGTGCCGGACAGGCTGGCATGTTCACCGAGGAGGTGGTCCAACAGATGGCCGACCTGCAGGAACGACCGATTGTCTTCGCCCTGTCCAATCCCACGGCCAAGGCAGAGTGCTCCGCCCAACAGGCCTACGAATGGAGCGAGGGTCGGGCGGTGTTTGCCAGCGGCAGCCCCTTCGACCCGGTGCAACTGGGCAACCAGACTTTCGTACCGGGACAGGGCAACAACGCCTATATCTTCCCCGGAGTAGGGCTGGGTGCCGTGGCCAGCCACTCCAGCCGGGTCACCGACGGCATGTTCCTGGTCGCCGCCCGGGTACTGGCGGAGCTGGTTAGCGAGGAGGATCTTGCCCTGGGAAGGGTCTACCCCAGCCTGTCACAGATCCGGGAGGTCTCCGCCCGGATTGCGGCGGAGGTGGCTACCATCGCCTATCGCGAGGGATTTGCCCGCCGCGACCCGCCGGAGGATATTCTCGAGGATATACGGGAGGAGATGTTTCAGCCGTTGTATCCTCACTACGCCTGAGCTGTTACCGGTTGCGGGCATCCACCGGGTGAACACCCGATACGGCATACCGCCCCTGGTGAAACAGCAGGCCGTCGCGACTCCTGCTGTCGAAATGCACCACTTCACCGACAATAATGGTGTGATCCCCACCTGCGTAAAGATGCCGGGTCCTGCAGTGAAACCATGCCGAGCAGCCCCGCAACATCGGCACGCCGTTGTCGTCCAGTTTGAATTCCACGTCGACGAACTTGTCGTCCTGCTGACGGGCGAAGTGCTTTGACAGGTCGACCTGGTCGGCGGCCAGTATATTCACTGCGAAGTATTCCGCCTGCTCAAAGGCCTGTCGGGAGCGAGAGCCGTTGTCGATACTCCACAGAATCAAGGGAGGGTCGACCGACACCGAATTGAAACTACTGGCGGTGACACCGACGTAGCCGCCCTCCCCGTCCGGGGCCGTCACCACGGTTACGCCGGTGGCGAACTGGCCCAGTGCATTGCGAAACTGCCGGGGATCGAATCCGGGTGCGGTATCCACCGCGACTGCCTGGCAAGACATCTCAGGCCGCCTTCCGCTGGCGCGGCATCAACTGGACCAGCAGTTCATCCGCCGCAGCCTCGTCGAAGAAGTAGGGCATCAGGCGATTGGCATCATCCATACCACGCAGCAGGAAGTCCGCCACCTGCTGGTTTTCATTGGCCGCCATGAGCAGCTTGCTGGCTGCCGGCCCGGGACCGTCCAACAGGTGGTTGGTCCAATCGACCACAGCTTCGGCCAGGCCCCAGTAGGTATCGAACACGCCCTGCATCCAACCCTCATCGAAAGGCTCGTGTACCCGGTTGAGAACGGCATCGTAGACCACCTTGGCAAACTTGGAGGCATTGCAGGCGCCCTGGCCGGTGATCGGATCATTCAGACAAACCGCATCGGCAATACCCATGGCGATGCCACCAGCTGGCAGCTGCATCACCGGCTTGCGGATGGTGGGCGGGAAGCGGCCGGACAATATGCCCAGGTCGTCGGTCAGCTCGATATCCCGGCAGCGCTCGGCCTCGTGGGGATAGTACTTATCCAGTATCTCCACGCAATTTTTCAGGTATTGCTCGGGGCCGTCGCGCATATCCAGCACGTCGGCCGGTCCGCCGGGCAGGTTCTCGAAGATCATGATGTCGCACTCACCGTTGATGGTCAGGGCATTGCACACGAAGTACTCGCCGACGCCAGGGCGGGCATTCCAGGTGAGACCTCGCTTGATTTCGCCGTGGTCACGGGTCCTGATGGGTTTCATGCCCTTGACGTAGGCCAGTGCGAGGCCGCGCTGGGGCTTGTCGTAGACACTCTTCTCGTCGTCCCGCTGCAGCAGTTTGCCGATCTCACCCTTGCCCGACGCCACCAATACCAGGTCGGATTCCACGGCATAGCGGTCCAGTGCCTCCAGGTCGGCGCTCTCATAGCGCATTCTGCCGCCCAGTTCCTCGAAGCGGTATATCCAGGCGGGCATCTTCACCCGCTGGTCGATGGAATCCAACACCCAATCAGCGCGGCCATTCTGCGGTCCCACTCTCTGAGCGAAGCTGGACACCTTGCTGCCATCTTCAGGACTCAGGACGTTGAATTCGATGCCATCCCAGGGGTGGTAGATGTCTTCCCACAGGCGCAGTCCCATTTCGCGTTCGTAGGCGATGGGAGTCGCCTGCATGCCCTGGCTGGAGGTGACCCGCCCGTTGCGGATTTCCTCCGGAGTGCGATCGGAGACGATGGTGACATCGTACCCCTTGCGCACCAGGCCCACACCGACCATCAATCCTGCCTGTCCGGCACCTACAATCGTTATCTTTCTCATCATTGCCTCCTGCGGCATCGTGTTGTTGACTGGACGCCCTGCATACTGGTCCCGTGCCGCCCAGGTGGCTATGACCAACAAGTCAAATTCACGCGGTGCCCGGGAAAGAGCCGGTTTTTTTGACCAAAAGGTCAAATCCGCTGAAACAGATGCACTGAATGGATAACCCCTGCACAGGGCGTATATGACGGCGTGGTGAATTCCGTTTAGACTTCCGGAGCTTCATAACCATAAACAGGCAGGCATGAACGATTCGATCAGGGCAGACTCCTATGGGGAGCTGTTGCGCTACTGGCGAAAATTCCGCGGCATCAACCAGGCCGAACTGGCGCTGGAATGCGACACCTCCTCGCGCCACCTCAGCTGCCTGGAGACCGAACGGGCACAACCATCACGGCACCTGCTGCTGCGCCTGTGCGCCGCGCTGGACATTCCACTACGAGCCCGCAACAGTATTCTCATCTCCGCGGGCTATGCGCCCCTCTACCACGAGACCGGTCTCAGTGACCCGGAGATGGCCCAGGCCCGGGAATTACTGGTAAACATCCTCAAGACCAACGAGCCCTACCCGACCATGCTGCTGGATGGCAATATGGATATCGTGATGCGCAATCCCTATTTTGACCTGTTGTTCCACATTTTTTCCGACCGGCCGGAGATGTTGCAGGAGGACCACCCCAACCTGTTACTGTTGTTGTTCCGGCCCGGCGGTTTTCGCGACAGCATCACCAACCTGGGCTACGTCTACCAGGTCATGGTGGAGCGCGCCCGACGTTCACTGTTAACCGGCGCTCCCGGCAACCGGTTGCGGGAGGTATTACGGGAGATCGCCCCGCTGGCGCCGGAGGACATGCCGGGGCAGGAACCGGCCCTGGCGCAGATCATCATGCCCCTCAGCCTGAGCAGAAATGGGCTGGAACTGGAATTATCCACCACCTCGGCCACCCTGGGCTCGAACCTCAACATCACCTTGCAGGAACTGTTCATCGAAACCGCCTACCCGCTGGGGGAAGCCAGCGCCAGCACCTACGAACAGATCTGCGCTAACGCTGGAAACCAATAAACATGCAGGCCATCGATCACGAAGTTCTACAACACGCCCTGGACTGGCTGCAGGAAACCCGGCCCTGGCTGTGTACCATCGTCAAGACTCTGGGCTCTTCCCCGCGCCCGGTAGGTTCAGTGGTGGTGATCACCGACGACGGCCGCCAGGTGGGCTCCGTGTCGGGAGGCTGCGTGGAGGAGGACCTGGTGGAGCGACTGCGTGCCGGTGAGTACGCCGGGGAGCGGCCGGAGCTGCTCGAGTACGGCGTCAGCGCCGAGGAGAACGAGCGGCTGGGCCTGCCCTGCGGCGGGCGGATCACCCTGCTACTGCAACGCCTGGACGAGACCGACCGGCCCTGGGTGGAGTCGGTTCTAGCGGCCCTGGATGAACGGCACTGCGTGGAACGGCACCTGGATCTCACTACCGGCACCACCTCACTGGAACCGGTGGCACATTTCACCTCGCTGAGCCTGTCGGCAAAGGCGCTGCGCCAGTGCTTCGGCCCGCGCATGCGCATGCTGCTGGTGGGCGCCGGCCAGCTGGCCCACAGCCTGGCGGAACTGGGGCTGGCCATGGACTACGAGGTGATGGTGACGGACCCGCGTGAACAGTTCCTCGCCCAGTGGGAGGGGCCGCCCGTCGACCTGGTGCAGGGTATGCCGGATGATATAATCCGCGAGCACGCTGCAGACAGGCATTCGGTGATCATTACCCTGACCCACGACCCGCGCATCGATGACATGGCGTTGATGGAAGCCCTGTCCACAGATGCCTGGTACGTGGGCGCCCTCGGCTCCCAACGCACCACGGACAAACGCCTGACCAGGCTGCGGCAGCTGGATATTCCGGAGGAGCAGATCGCCCGCCTGCACGCCCCGGTGGGGCTGGATATCGGCAGTAAAACCCCGATTGAAATCGCCGTGGCGATCATGGCCCAGTTGACCCGGCTGCGTCGCCAGCCCGAGGCCGCGTGACCGCGGGCGTACTGGTTCTCGCGGCGGGGCGCGCCCACCGCTTCGGCTCGGACAAACGCCTGGCCAGGCTCCCGGATGACCGGCGCAGCATTGAGGCACTCCTCGATCAACTGGAAACGAGCGGTCTGCCCGTGCTGGTCTGCCTCGGCCCGCAGGATGGGGAGATAGTCACCCTGCTGAATGCCCGCGGGTTTCGCCACCAGGTTTGCGAACGCTCCGCGGAAGGCATGGGCGGCACCCTGGCGGAGGGTATTGCTCAAGTTGATCACTGGGACGGAGCGCTGGTCGCACTGGCCGACATGCCCTGGATAGCGGGTGGCACCTACAGGGCGGTTGCCGACAGCCTGGATCCCGGGTCCATTTGCGTCCCCGTCTTGGACGGGCACCGCGGTCATCCGGTGGGCTTTGGTCGGCAGTTTTTCCCGGAATTAGCAATGCTGGGCGGTGATACCGGGGCCCGCAGCCTGTTGGCAAAGCACCCGGATAAGATCAGGGAAGTGCCTGTGGAGGACGCTGGCATTCACCAGGACATCGACATACCCGCCGATATCGACACCGTTGCCGGATAGTTGG
>JAACFI010000435.1 GCA_009937575.1 Haliea sp. | reverse complement strand
AGAATTTCAAATTCTTTCCTACACTATATATATAGACAGGTTAAACATGTTGACAATTTCCTATGTCCATCATTACGCCATTTTTCAGGTGCCACAGGGGTGGAACATAAGCCCGGACTCCTGGCGGATGTACTCATCCAACTGGCCATCGCCGTCCACTCCAGCGCCTGGAATTCGCTCATCCACCACGTAATTACCAAGTGCCGGAGTGGCAAAGATCTTTCGGGTCAATCGTATGGCCTCGCGTAATTGGGCCACATCGTCTGGATCGTCCAGAAGACTGTAGTCAATGATCGGATGGTGCCCCGGAGTTGCCGAGCGAAGCCGGATCCGACCCCGGCTCTGAATGTGACACAGGCCAATCCCCACACCCACGGCTGGCTTGCGATAGGGCCTGGGGCCGTCTTCTGTGAGGTCGTAGGACAGCGGGGCAAAAATAATCTGGGCATTGGGCGCGTCCAACCCGCTGCGTGTTCTGGCAAGGGCCTGGGCGTGGCCTATGCAGGTTGCCAGCGCTCCCCGGCCACGAAACAGGTAGTTAATGCCGTGCAACAGCGCGCGCAGGGGATTCCTGAGGTCACTGGTCAGGGTGGTGGCGTTACGAACATGAAAGCTCATGCGTACTACAGGGTGTTCCTGGAGATTTTGTCCTACTCCGGGCAGATCAACGACGCTATGAATTCCATGCTCCTGAAGTTGGCTGGCGGACCCAATGCCCGACAACATGAGTAGCTGGGGCGAAGCGATGGCGCCCGCACAGATGATCACGCCGCGAGCGGCCCTGGTACTCTGCCTCCGCCCCTGTAACTGGTACTCCACCCCTACCGCCCGGTCGCCTTCAAGTAATATCTTCTCGACCTGCGCGCCCAATTGCACCTTGAGGTTACTTCGCTTCATTGCCGGCGCCAGGAAAGCGCGGGCAGTGCTGTGTCGCCATCCCCTTTTCTGGCTGGCCTGGCAAATGCCGACCCCTTCCTGACTGTCCCCATTGAGGTCAGGGTTATAGGGTACACCGGCTTCCTGCGCGGCTTGTATGAAAGCGTCATTGAGAGGGTTTTTTATCGGCACCCTGCTTACGGACAAGGGCCCATCAAACCCCCTGCTGTGCTCGTCGCCGACTTCACTACTCTCGATACTGCGAAAATAAGGCAGTAGTTCGTCATAAGACCAGCCCTCATTCCCCAGGGAGGCCCAGTGGTCGTAATCACTGCGATGACCTCTCACATACATCATGCCGTTAATGGCGCTGCCGCCACCAATGATCTTCCCCGCCGGCCAGATATCAGCCCTGTTACCCCGCGATGGATCGGGTTCGGACATGTAGAGCCAGTTCATGTCGGAACGTGGGAATGCATACATCTGCCCGGCCGGTATCCGGGTATAGAGGTGCCTGTCGTTTCGACCTGCATCCAGTAACAGCACTCGCCTGCCAGGGTCTTCTGAAAGCCTGCCGGCCAGGACGCAGCCGGCGGAGCCACCGCCGACCACGATATAATCCCACTGTGATGTTTCTGCCAAGGAATTGCCTCCGGCTGAATAGATTTCCAGACCGTCAATTTAACGCCCTGGGGTTGAAACGCTTATGCAAACAACCACAGATGGCTTTGCAAAATAAACTACCCGGCGACCAGTCGTGTTACTTTGACCGGCAGCTGAATCAGCTGAAGCTTCAGACTCTGAGCGTTTTCAGGTATAACAAGGCCATCGATACAGGATACATAGCTGGCATGAAAATCAACAAACCCGGCAAGCCGGGAGGCGATAATTGGCATATCGACCCAGATGCGCTGGAGGCCTATTACGCACTTAGCGGTATACAACCATTGTCTGAAGAAGGTGCGGTGCGGGTTCAGCCAACTTTTGGCGACGCCGAGGGTTTTCGCGAAATCATCATGCTGGAGGACGGATTCCAGGTAGTGCTGGGGGATATTACCTGTCACAAGGAAGCCTATCTCTCCATGAAGTCGGACACCTCCCTCAAATTCCATTATCGACTCGAGGGCCTGAGCGGCCTGGAGCTGTCCGACGAATTGGAAAATCGCATCGCCAATTACAGTATGGGTGTATTGCTGCACCCGGAAGGTCTGGAGAAACACGAACATTACCTGGCGGGAGAGCACGAGCGCTCGGTCACGTTGATCTGCGAGTCGCAGTTTCTGCGCAACCTGTTTTCAGGTATTACCGATAAACTGCCCGAGGCGTTGGCTGATTACGTCCTGAACGATGAAGCCACAGCCTATCGGGACAGCTTGCCGATGAAGACAGATATGG
Organism: Haliea sp.; assembly: GCA_009937575.1. GTDB lineage: Bacteria > Pseudomonadota > Gammaproteobacteria > Pseudomonadales > Halieaceae > JAACFI01. The sequence continues at coordinate 1,237 of JAACFI010000435.1, read as the reverse complement.
TCAGCGCGGCCAATATGATACTGACCAATGAACTTCAGGGTGCCATGCGCCGCTACTACATTGAAGGGAGGGCGCTGGAACTGCTGGTGCTGTCACTGCAGGCCTGCATCGACGCGGTTGCCAATGCCGACAATCCCGAACGCGGCATGAGTCAGCGCGAAGTAGAACGTATGCACAAGACCCGGCAACTTCTGGAGCAGCAGTACGTAAATCCACCGACCATCAGTGAGTTGGCGCGACACATTGGTCTCAACGAGGCCAAGCTGATGCACGATTTCAAACAGTTATTCGGACAGACCATCTTCGACTTCACCCAAAATCTTCGGATGGATGAGGCTAAACGCTTGCTGGAAACCACCGAACGCAGCATTACCGAGATAGCATTCGATGTGGGTTATGAATATTCCAGCAATTTCACCACGGCCTTCAAGCGCCGGTTCGGTATTACACCTTCGGTAGCGCGGGAGGCGTTTCGCAGGTAAGGCGATACAATCGCAAAATCATTTCTTTTTTTCAAATAAGCGGGCACCTGCGGGTCAGCCTACTGTAGATTCACTGAAAACTTTAGCGTACCAACACCATGAACGATTACTTCAGTGCAATCCTCGCTGAGGACGTCGAAGGCAAGACCGTTGCTTCGATAAAGCAGATCACCCTGGCTGACCTGCCCGACGAGGCTGTTCTGATAGACGTCAGCTACTCCACGCTCAATTACAAAGACGGGCTCGCCGTTTCGGGTATGGGTAAGATCTGCCGGACACTACCCCTGATCTGCGGCATAGACCTGGCAGGCGTGGTCTTGGATTCCGCCGATCCGGCATACCAACAGGGGGATCGAGTCCTGGTCAACGGATACGGTATGTCAGAGACTTTCAATGGCGGATACAGCCAACGCCAGCGCATCAAACCCGAGTGGATCGTGCGAGTCCCCGATAGCATGAGTCTCGAAGAAACCATGGCAGTCGGTACCGCCGGCTACACTTCCATGCTCTGCGTACTGGCACTGCAGGATGCGGGGGTTACACCCGAGAAAGGCCCCGTTCTGGTCACCGGTGCTGCCGGCGGAGTGGGATCAATCGCCGTCTCCCTGCTAGCGGGGCTTGGCTACGAGGTACATGCCAGCACCGGGCGACTCGACAGCGAAGGTGAGTTCCTGAGGAAACTGGGCGCCGCGCAACTCGTACCCCGAAACGATCTCGCCAGAGAATGTAAACCGCTGGAGAAGGGGTTGTGGGCG
>JAACFI010000434.1 GCA_009937575.1 Haliea sp. | reverse complement strand
ACTTCGGGCGGCACCGAAAGCAACTACTGTGGACTACACGCCATGCGCGCCTGGGCTCGCGAACAGAAGCCGCAGATCGACCAGCCGGAAATCGTGGCTCCCTATTCCACACATTCCACGGTACACAAGACGGCAAAGTACCTGGATCTAAAAGTGGTGACTGTCCCCCAATTGGAGGATCTCACTGCAGACGTCGATGCGCTCGCTGCTGCTATCGGCCCGAACACCATTGGCATTGTCGGTTCAGCGCCCAACTGGCCATACGGCCATGTGGACCCCATCGAGGCGTTCGGAAAACTGGCCATCGAGCACGACCTGTGGCTCCACGTCGATGCCTGCGTGGGCGGCTACATACTGCCGTTTATGCGCGAATTGGGTGAAGATATCCCGCCCTACGATTTCAGTGTCCCGGGGGTGCGATCCATTTCCGCCGACCTGCACAAGTACGGCTACGCCCCCAAACCCTGCTCCACTGTCCTGTGGCGCTCCCAGGAGGAACAGGGTTACCACTATGTACCGATCACCGAGTGGGCCTGCGGCCTGTACCTGTCCCAGAGTTTTATCGGCAGCCGACCCCTGGGGCCGGTAGCGGGCATCTGGGCACTGATGCACTACTGGGGCCGGGAAGGTTACCTGGAGAATGCCCGCAACCTGCTGCACATAAAACGCTCCATAACAGAAGCCTGCGAGCGCATCGAGGGTCTGCGCACCTGGCCGACCCAGGGACCGCTGATGATGATTGCCGCGGACGATTACAACATCCAGCTGGTGGTCGGTGGTATGGAAGAGAAAGGCTGGCGCCTGCTGGGCGTGAACAATCCACCGGCCATTCACCTTACCCTCGACGTGATGGAAGAGGCGGACCTGCAGCGTTTCATCGATGACCTTGACGAGGTTTGTGGGCGGATTCGCAGCGGCGATCTGCAGGAGGAGGGCCTGCTGAGCTATGGCGGCGTGGGCGCAGAGGAAGATGCGCCGAAATGGCTGCTCAGCGCGGTGGAAATCATGGAGCAAAAAGCCAATGGCTGACTTGCTGACAGGTAAAATCGCCGTGATCAGCGGCGCAGCGCATCCGCGCGGCATCGGCCGCGCGATCGTCGAAGCGATGAGCGCCAACGGCGCCACCGCAATCGGCACAGACCTGGCCGGCGCGGAGGGGCTGGATGATATCCGGGGCCTGGCTTGCGACGTGACCGACGCAGAGCAGTGCGAATCGCTCCTGGACGACGTTATCCAGCGGCATGGCCGCATCGACATCCTGGTCAATAACGCCGGCGTGGGCGTGGGCGCGGCAGATTTCATGGAACTTACCGAGCGGGACTGGGAAATCAGCCTGGCGGTGAACCTGCGCGGTGTGGCCAATTTCTGCCGGGCGGCAATACCGCGGATGATGGATGAGGGTGGCTGTATCATCAATGTGGCCTCCCTGGCCGGCACCGGCGCAATGGACTCGATACCGGCCTGCTACACAGCCAGCAAATTTGCGGCGGTGGGTCTCAGCAAACAACTGGCCGCCCAGTACGCGGTCAATGGCATCAGGGTCAACGCCCTGTGCCCCGGCTCGGTGGTTACCCAGATGCACCAGCAGAGTATGGCACTGCTGGCCGAGTCCCATGGGATCTCGGTGGCGGAAGCCCAGGCCCTGGAAGACGCCAGTATCCCTCTTGGGCGCTCGGCGCAACCGGAAGAGATCGGCAAGGCAGCGGTGTTCCTCGCCAGTGATCTGGCCAGCTATGTAACCGGGGTGGCGCTGCCGGTAGCAGGCGGTATGGCGCCTGGCCTCTAGGAGAATAAAGCGTGGCAAGAATGACCGAAGAACAGTTGCAGAAATACCGGGCCATGGACCGGGAGGCCTTCGAATTTGCCCAACCCGGCGTATCAGCGTTTTTCGAACGCGCGGCAGCACAGGGCTACAGCCTGGATACCACGGGATTCCTCCAGCACCCGGGCTTTTTCCAGGCGCCCCATCGCCGGGATGGCAGCGGGGCCGATATCGCGATGGTCGGCAGTCCCCTGGACCTGGGTGCGATCGGCCTGGCCGGGGCCCGCCACGGGCCGCAGGCGATTCGCGAGTGGAGTCGTAATTACGGCCCCATTAACGATACTACGGGGCACATACCCTTCGACCAGTGCAGTGTGATCGACTACGGTGACGTGGAGTGGTCCGCCACTGACCTGCAGACCCGCCTCGAGGATATCTACCAGGTTTTCCTGTCTCTGGGTCAGTCGGGTTGTTTTACCCTCAATTGTGGCGGTGAGCACACCACCACTTTCGGCTGCCTGAAAGGCCTGAGCGAGGCACATGACGACAGCTTCGGGGTGATACATATCGATGCCCACTGTGACACCATGGCCAGCTGGGGCGGCGACCGGGTCAACGACGGTTCCATCTTCCGGCAAGCGGTACTGCACGGGTTTATCGATCCTGAGCGCACGGTACAGATCGGTATACGCGGGCGCTCCAATTTCCTCTGGGAGTTCTCCCACGACAGCGGCATGACAGTGATCACCGCCGATGAGGTGTTCGAGAAAGGTGTCGCTTATGTTCTCGACCAGGCGCGGGAAATCGTCGGGCAGGATAAAGCCTACTTCTCCCTGGACGTGGACGCCCTGGACAGTAGCTATATGATGGGTACCACCGGTCCCGAGCCTTTCGGTCTCAATCCTCGCCAGGTACGTGAGTTGATCCTCGGTGTGCGCGGCCTGAATTTCATCGGCGCCGATATGGTGGAAACCAATCCCAACCGCGACCCGGACGGGCGCAGCGGCCACCTGGCGGCGGCGCTGTTCTTTGAACTGCTGAGTCTGCTGGCCGATTGTCGCCGCGAACGCCACGACTGCCAACAGACTCAGTGGCAGCTATAGCAATACTCTATGAAGCGTGAACTATCAGTCAAAAAATCTCCGCAGAGTTGACAATTTACGCAAGCTGTCAGCTTGCAATGGGGACAATCACCGGGCAATCAGCTCTACCATCGCTTCGGTCAGGCCTATGGACATGCCACCGTCGACGTTGATCACCTGCCCGTTGATATAGCCGGCATCATCGCTGGCCAGGAAGTGAAACACCGCCGCCACCTCTTCCGGCTCGGCGATACGCAGGGCATTGGTGGCGCGCTCACCGATTTTCTCGAACAGCTCGATATCATCCATGGCCAGGGGCGTGCGGATAAACGACGGCGCTACGGCGTTGACGCGAATGCGCCGCTTCGCCAGCTCAGACGCTGACATGGTCGTCAGGTTTGCCACTGCTGCCTTGCTGGCAGAATAGGGTCCGGAGCCCGGGAATACGTAGGAGGCTGCCAGTGAGGCAGTATTAATAATGGAGCCGCCGTCGTTCATGTATTGTGGGCCGTACTTGAGCCCGTAATAAACTCCAAAGGTATTTACCTCAAAAAGCTTTTTACTCAGGTCATCGTCACAGTCTTCCAGATTGATGCCGTCGGCGCCGTTGATGCCGGCGTTGTTGACCAGGATATCGATATTGCCCTCGCTAGCGACCACGTCCGCCAG
>JAACFI010000433.1 GCA_009937575.1 Haliea sp. | reverse complement strand
CAGCCCAGGTCGGCGTCATCGGTCAGGGGGCCCCTGTCCCCCGCCACGATGCCTTCCTTGATGTCCTCGGCACGGACCATGTAGTTGAACTTGAGGGTGTTGTCCCAGCGCACGTCCCAGTCGCTGCCCGTATCGAATTTAAAGGCTGCGGCCTGCTGGGAAGCGGCTGCGAATGCCAATCCCGCCACGATAGGCTTCAGCGCAGCACAACTGTGGGCGAGGTTGGGTTTTCCTGTGGTGTTTCTCAAAATTTTCATCTGTGATTCCTCGGTTTATTCTGTTTAGTGAGATTGGTTTGAATATCACCCCCTATCTCTGGCGATGGTGGTTTGAGCCGTAAAACACTCGACGTTACCCACATTGCGCAGGTATTTAAGCTATTTAGCGGAGAGCTCACCCCCCTCTTCGAGGGGGGTATTGGGGGTAGGTGGTAAAAATATTGTCTTTCCGAAGAGTCGGGGCACTACTCAAGAGCAGATGCTATTCCGTCGGCCACATGGTGCGCCCAGGCAGCAATGGTCAAGGAGGGGGGCCCGCCGGGCGCCGCCGGCAGGGCTGAGCCATCGGCGACGAATAATCCGGGGTTGCCATAGACCTCGCCGCGGTGATCCACCACCCCCTGGTCAGGATCAGGCCCGATACTGGCACCGCCCCATTGATGCATGGTCAACGGCTTGCCGATGGTCCAGAGCTTGCTGCCCAGGGTCTGAGATATGGATCGAAATGCCGAGCGTATATCACCATATATCGATTCGTCGGTCTGGTCGTACGCCACTTGCAACCTGCCCTTGTGAAACCGGACCGAGCCGCTACCGCTATCTGCACCCATTCCGTACAGGAAAAGCTGTCGGCTGATCCTGTCCTTCACTCGCCGCGGTAGGGGCCAGGAATCAATGCCGGGGAATCCACCCACCCCGAGCGACGCCCTGGTATGACCGTCTACCGTGAATGCACCAATCGACGGTGTGGTCCTGAAACTCGAGGACTGACCTTCATCCCCGCGCAAGGTTCCCAGCAAGTCACCGTTGGCGCCGAAGTTTTGTCCGAGGCGCGGCATCGGCCTGATGCCGCCCGCTGTCGAGGCACTGGCAAACAGCATCCGCAGCGTGTTCAGGGTACCCGCGGCGAGAACCAGTGACGTCGCCCGCACCCTATCTCTGCGTTTTGAAACAAGATCCTCGACGTGAACGGAGTAGCCACCCCCTTCAGCCTCAGGCGAGCGCCAGAGGCTGGTGACCTCGCACAGATCACGGACCTCCACACCACGCCCCAGGACAGGGGCCAGGTAAATAAAGTCCACCGAGGCCTTGGCCCCACCCCGCGATCCCAGGAAACCATCTCCGTCGTAGGCGCAGTACTGCCGCCGTACGCCGTTGGCGTCGACTACTTCCTTACCCGCCTCCTCTTGCGAATTCGGGAGCAACAGGCCCATCCTTGGTTGTGCCGGCGCCGGACGGCATTGCCTGTCGCCATGATCAGGCATCAATTCCCAGATCGAATGGGGTCCGCAACTGTCCTGGTTGTAGGATACGGCGCCCATATCCTGGAGAACCTCGGCGTAATGCCGCTCGACTCTACCGGGGTCGAGTTGCGGATGGCGCGAGTGCCAGTAGTCTGGGTCCAGCGGGGGCTCCAGCAACCCGCCGTAGGCCGTGCTGCCGCCGCCGACCGCCGAGGCACACAGCGTAGTCAGGCCCCGGTGTGACTGCAATTCGAACATCCCCTCCTTGTGCAGATTCATGCCCCATCGCCCCGCATGCATGGAGCGAAACAGGTGGGTAAGCGCCTTTTTGCCATATGGCAGCGGAGCCCTTCGCTCGACGCCGATGGACCGCACTGGCAGGGTATCTCTCCAGGGTCCGCGCTCCAGCACCAGCACCCTCTTTCCAGCCCTGGCCAGACGGTTGGCCGTGATACTGCCGCCGAAACCGCTGCCAACGACAATAACATCGAAATCTGATTCCTGGACCAACTGGACTGTTCTCCTGTGCCGGTGACCTGTGCAACAGTGGTCAGCCAAGGCTCCTATAAGCTCTGCCTACCTGCTCAACCACGCTCTTGATACTCTGCCTACTATGCACGCCGGCGCACAGTCGCACCCCCCCATCCTCGGGGGGGGCACGATTTGGGAGAAAGCCCTACTATTTATCGAGATTACATGCGAAGTGCCAGAGAGACTGAGACCATGCACATAAATTTTTCCAGCGTCAGCGAAAACCTTGCCAGGACCTACGGCGACACCGAGTGTATCGTCAATATCGAGCGCGACCGGCGCTATTCGTTTCGCGAATATCACCTGTTGACCAATCGCATTGCCAACATGATGCGAGAACGACTCGATCTTCATAAAGGCGATGTGTGGCTCAATATCCTCCACAACGACAGTCTCTCCCTGCTCAGTTACTTCACTGCTTTCAAGGGCGGGTCATGTGCCTGCTTTACCAATGCCACCGACAGCATGGAGACCCAGGCCAACCAGTTCAATCTCGTCAAGCCGAAAGTCGTGTTCATCGAGGCAGATCTGCTGCCCACGCACTACGACTTCCTGCAGGGCTACGACGTCACCATTGTGAGCATGGATCCCCCCGCGCCGGAGTTTGCCGACGTCCTGTATTTCTGGGATCTACTGGAAGGTGTGAGCGACGACAACCCCAATGTCTTGCTCAACGATCGTGAGGATTGCAACATATTGCGCTTCACAGGGGGCACTACCGGTCTGCCCAAGGGGATCATGTACACACTCGACAACTGGATGGCCACCCGCGATCTCCACTTCGCCATGCCGGACCCGATCCCCGCGCGCAGCGCCCGCATGCTGCACCTCGCGCCGATCAGCCACGCCAGCGGTATCGTGTTTGTGCCGATCCTGTTCAAGGGTGGTTGCAACATCACCATTAACGAGCGCTCCCTGTTGGCCTGGTGTCGGAGCGTCGAGAAGGAGCAGGTGACCGGCTCGGTGATGGTGCCGGCCTTGCTGAACATGCTGCTTGAATCACCCGAAGCGCGTGACACGGACCTGTCATCCCTGGACACCATCTATTATGGTGCCTCCCCCATGAGTCCCACCAAGCTGAAGGAACTGCGGGAGCGCTTCGGCAATATTTTCGTACAGCTTTACGGCAGTTCGGAGCATGTCGGCGTCGTGAGCACACTGAGCAAAGCGGATCACCTGCCGCTCGCTGACGGCAGTGAAACGCACATCGCCTCCGCTGGACGGGTTACGCCGGGGGCGGAGCTGCTGATCATGGGCAGGGATGGCAAACCTGTCCCCACCGGTATGGACGGCGAGATCTGGATGCGTTCCCGGGCGATCATCCCGGGCTACCTGCACGCCCCGGAAAAAACCGCGGAGGAATTCTGTGACGGCTTCTGGAAATCGGGCGACTACGGTCGCGTCGACGAAAATGGATTTCTCTACGTGCTGGACCGGGTCAAGGACACCATCATCTGCAACGATCGCAATGTCTACCCCAACCAGGTCGAAGCCGGCCTCACTGCGCACCCGGCGGTGATGATGGCTGC
>JAACFI010000432.1 GCA_009937575.1 Haliea sp. | reverse complement strand
GTCCACCGCCAATACCGAACTGTGGGAGCCGAAAACCTGGCCGAAGGATGTCAAGGGCGTGGGCTTCACCGAGGCGCCCCGCGGCGCCCTGGGCCACTGGGTGCATATTGTGGACACCCGTATCGAGAACTACCAAGCGGTGGTGCCCACTACCTGGAACGCGGGGCCCAGGGATGTGGCGGGCAATATCGGGGCCTACGAGGCCTCACTGCTGGACACGCCCATGGCGGACCCGGAGCAGCCCCTGGAGATCCTGCGCACCATCCATTCCTTCGACCCCTGCCTGGCCTGCTCCACCCACGTGATGAGCCCGGAAGGGGAACCCCTGTCCGATGTGAAGGTTCGCTAGGAGGCTGCTGTCATGACCGGCTCGTTTGAATCCAAACCGCGTCCCAAGGGGTTCCTCAGCGCGGTAGTACACCACGCCACCGAGGTGCAGACGCCGGCGGCCAAGATCTACGTGTACGAGGCGCCGGTGCGTATCTGGCACTGGTTCAACGCCGCCTGCATCGTATTGCTGTGCGTCACCGGCTACCTGATCGGCAAACCGCTGCCATCGGTGTTCGGTGAGGCCTCCTCCCACTACGCCTTCGGCTACGTGCGCATGATCCATTTCGGGGCGGGGCAGGTGCTGGCCATCGTCCTGCTGTTTCGCATCGGCTGGGCAGTTATCGGCAACCACCACGCCCACCAGTTGTTCCTGCCGCCCCTGTGGAGCGGCAAGTGGTGGCGCGAGGTAATGCACGAGGTGCGCTGGTATGCCTTCATGGAAAAGACCCCCAAGAAGTATGTCGGCCACAATCCCCTGGCCCAGCTCGCCATGTTTTTCCTGTTCCTGTTGCCGCTGCTGTTCGCCATTTGTACCGGCTTTGCCCTGTACGCCGAGGGAGCGGGTATTGAAAGCACCTGGTACCAGCTGTTCGGCTGGGTGTTTGCCGTGCTGGGCGACAGTATGACGGTGCACACATTGCATCGCATCAACATGTGGATAATCGTCTGCTTCTCCCTGATTCATATCTACGTGGCGGTGCGCGAGGACATCATGAGCCGCCAGAGCCTGGTGTCCACCATGATTTCCGGCTGGCGCTATTTCAAGGACGACAAGAAGTGAGCCTGTCCGGCCAGGCACTGGTGCTCGGTGTCGGCAACCTGCTGTGGGCCGACGAGGGCTTCGGTGTGCGCTGCGTGGAGGCGTTCGCCCAGGCCTATGCGGCGCATGAGGGCATTGCCGTGGCGGATGGTGGCACCCAGGGCCTGTACCTGGTGGACCTGCTGCGCGAGCACGACCCGGTGGTCATATTCGATGCGGTGGATTTCGGCGACGCCCCCGGCACCCTGCGTACGGTGTACGACGAGGATATTCCCGCCTTCGTGGGCGCCCACAAGATGAGCCTGCACCAGGCCGGGCTGCAGGATGTCATCGCCTGCGCGAAATTACTCGGTGGCTGTGCCGACAACATGCTGCTCGTGGGGGTGCAGCCGGTGGAACTGGAGGACTACGGTGGCAGCCTGCGGCCGGCGGTGCGCGCGGTGATTCCGCGGGCCCTGGAGGTCGCCGCCAACTACCTGGGGAACCACGGGCTGGAGCTGGTCGAGCGCGGATCCGATGACCCGCCCCCCGGGGTGATCACCCCGGGGCTGGACCTGGACAGCTATGAGTCCGGGCGGCCGGACGACCGCCAGGCCTGCCGGCACGGCGACCGTCGGGTACTGAACAGGGCAGCGGGTAACTGACCATGTGCCTTGGCGTGCCCCTCCAGGTTCACTCCCTGCTGGCAAGCGACGCCGCCCTGTGTGGCGTATCGGGGGAACAGCCCCGGGCGGTGGATACCTCCCTGCTTGATGGCCTGCCCCGGGTGGGAGACTGGCTGCTGGTGCACGTGAATATCGCCGTTCGCGCCCTCAGCGGCCTGGAGGCTCAGCAGATTGGCGATGCCCTGCTGGCAGTGAATGCCGCCGCATCGGGTCAACCTTTTGAACACCTGCTGGCAGACCTGATCGACCGGGAGCCGCAGCTGCCAGACCATTTACGCCCGGAGCCGGGAGGACAGGATGACAACGGATAGTATTGCGATCTGCGATATGCTGGAACGCTGTATGCTTCGGCGGATCGATGAAAAAAGTATCGATGCGTTTCTCGAAAAGGATGGATTGCAGGTGCTGTTTTTCCCCGGCGGCCGCAGTCAGCGGGGTGAGGCCCACGACGTGGCGGTCGCCCTGAGGGAAATCCTCAAGGACTATAGCGGCCAGGTCACTGCGGCACTGGTGGAGAGTGCAGACGGGGACAGCACGCAGCAGCGCTTCCGGGTGCTGGCTCTGCCGAGCCTGGTGTTGCTGGTGGGAGGGGAGGTGCTGGAGGTCATTCCCCGGGTCAAGGACTGGGGTGATTACGTCAAGGCCTTCCGCCGCTACCTCGGCAGCGCTGGTGGCGGGATTGAAGCAGTGGAGTCGCAGGCATGAATAAACCCGATCTCATTCCGCTGACAGAGGCGGACCCGCCACGGGAAAATCCCATGGTATGGACTGGTGAGGAACAGGCCCAGGGGGTTTTCCTGGATACCGGGGAGGCCCTTGATCTGCTGGGAACACCCAGCCTGCAGGCGCCGCCAGAGCCCAGGCTGCCGATCGATTTCACCCCCGGGCCGGCCCTTCGCGCCACCCTGGGGAAGCTTCGCGCCGCCGTTCACGCGGGCGCCGCGGGTGGTCCCGGGGAACGTATCGAGGCGGGGGGCCTGGATGCGCAGTCCCGCCAGGCGCTGGAAGAAATGCTGGGCGAGGGTGAGGTCAGGGGCAGCGTCACCCTCGACGGGGTGACCTTCACTGTCCGCGAAACAGTACTACCGGGCCTGTGGTGGCTGCGCGGTTCCGACGACAGCGCCTGGCTGGAAGTGGCGTCGATACCCCAGGTAGTGGAAACCGCTGCAGCCAGCCTGGCCCCGGCGCCTTTCCCGGTGCCTTCGCAGGAGGCGGTTTCCGGGGTAATGAACGGGCTGGCGGTCCTGGCGGAAATCAACGAACACGCCAGTGCGGGGTGCGACGACCAGCAGCGCAATCGGGTGCTCAATTTCACCCTGATGCCGATGAGCCCCCAGGATCAACAGTTGTTGATCGATGTACTGGGCCGCGCCGACCTGGCGCTGGAATCCGGCGGATTCGGTCACTGCCGGGTGATCGCCACCACCGTACGGCATGTGTGGGCGGTGCAGTATGTCAACGCCATGGGCAACACTATTCTCGACACGCTGGAGATCGGCGGGGTTCCCGATGCGGTGGTAGCCGCATCGCAGGATCTGGAGGACTCTGCCCGGCGGCTGGACGAGATCCTGGATACCTACCTGACATGAACGGCTTCGAGGGTTCCTTCCTGGGTGATGGCAGCCGCATCGCGCCGGCTACCGTACTGGAATGCGGCGTGTGCTGGTGGGTGTACGACCCGACCCTGGGGGACGAAACCTGGCAGATCCCCCCCGGTACCGCCTTCACAGACCTGCCGGATCACTGGCGCTGTCCCGGATGCGACAACCCGCC
>JAACFI010000431.1 GCA_009937575.1 Haliea sp. | reverse complement strand
TTCCGCCTCAAGAGTAGAATCCTGGTAATAGGCGCCAACCACATAGTCCAGGGTCTCACCACCGGGGGAGGTCAGGCGCAGTTCGAAACTCGTTTGCTCATATTCCTCGTAACTCACGGCATCCAGGCTGACACCGGGAATACCAAGCCCGGCAAAGGAAACAGAATCCAGATCTGTAGCCAGGTTGTAGTCGTAGTCCGAGTAGCCGAACAAACCGGTCAAGGTGTGCTCACCCAGCATGTAATCAACATTTAGGGAAAAATTTTCCGCTTCCTGATCGGCACCGGGTTTTGACATAGTGTTGCCCGAAACCGCGCTGAGCAGCGGCAGTAATTCGCCTATTCCACTGTTCTTCCAGTTCAGCTGGCCATCGCCATTGTCCACGGCTTTTGCAAAGCGATTGACAGGCTCTGCAGTCTGGCCGTTTACCTCATAATCTGCATAGTTGTATTTGGCGGTAGCCCTGAGATCATCCGTAGGTTCCCACACGACTGATAGCCGCGCCACGGTACTCTCAGAGTCACCCTGATCACCCAGGAAGTTATTGTCAATATAGCCATCGCCGCTGTCACCGCTCTTGATCGCCAAACGCAGGCCAAGATTATCAAGGGGTGAACCGCCGACGATCAGGGTACCTGATGCTCCCTCGTTCTCAGTCTCATATTCACCGGTAATACTTGCTTCGAACGAGTCACCGGGGTTGTTCACCGCAGAATGAATGCTGATGGCCCCTGCAGTCGAGTTAAGACCAAACAATACCGCCTGAGGACCACGCAATATCTCAACCCGGTCCGCGTCGAAAAAAGGCGTACGAGTCTGGCGACTCCTTGGCATATAAATACCATCCACAAACATGCTGACCGATTGCTCGAAACTACGGTCCTCGCCTGAACCAATGCCTCGCATCGTAATCAGGTTGGTGGTAAGCCCGTCGCCGATGGAAAAATTGGGAATATTGGTAGACAGGTCACCCAGGTCATTGATGGCCATAGCATCCAGACGTTCCCCGCTGACAGCCTGCACAGACATGGGGATGTCCTGCGTGCTTTCCGCGCGCTTGGTAGCTGTCACTATCACCTCTTCCAGTTGGGCCATGGCTGCACCAGGCAGCGCGACTGCTACCGCTGCGGCCAGCAAATTCCTGGTGAATCGATTGCTAGATTTCATTTGTTTTCCTCGAGTACGGTCAAGTAGTAATTTTATTAACTGTTTAAAGCTCGACCTTGGGCGCCGAACTTCATCTGACAGGCGTAATGTATGAATAAGCGGAAATTCCAGCCATGTTCATTCATGCAAGAGAGCTGTCATTTAGGGCGGCGAGCCGCCATTTAGAGCGATGAGCCGGGTAAACATGGCCAGTTTGACGAGAAAGTTGCCCGTTTGGACAAAGTTTCGCCGAACATTTGGTCTACTAGGAAAATGCAGAAGCATTTTTTAATACCAATGGGACATATCAGGCCCGGCCCACGCCACCCGCCTCGATAGTATGGTCAGATATACCCATGTCTCTAAGCACGTCTGCAACCGGGGCGACCGGAGCTTCTTCCCATACAGGCTCACTTTTCGTAGCACTAAATCGGGGGGCTGGTTGAGGGTACCACTCGCCATCGACCTGCTTATATGAATCCCGGGCCTTGTTATGAGGGTGTTCCTGCACCTCTCCATAAGTCAGCACCGGAGCAAAGCATGCATCTGAACCTTCCAGCAGGTCACACCAGTGATCCCGTGATCGCGAAGAAAACAGGGATTGCAGATGCTTGATCTGCTGTGGCCAACGATCGTTATCCCACTGGTTACCATCGGCAAACAGGGGATCCTCGTCCAGGGACAGCTTTTCAAGCAAAACAGTGTAAAACTTCGCCTCTACGGAACAGAGAGTAATATAGCCATCGTCCTGGCAACGATAAGTTCGGTTCCACGGAGCCGCCCCGTCCATCCACTCTCCACCCCGTTGGTCAGTGATATGCCCTGCCTGATAGAAACTGCGCGCGAAATTTGCCAGGTACGAGGTGCCATCGACGATAGCGGCATCCACTACCTGCCCCCTTCCCTCTCGCATGGCCGGAATTAGCGCGCTGCTGATGCCCCAGGCCATTATGGCAGCACCGCCAGCGCAATCACCCAGCAGTGTGGGTGGCGCCTGGGGCGGACTGTCGGGATCACCGCTGTGGTACAACACGCCCGTAAGGGAAATATAGTTCGGATCATGGCCGGCCACCTGGGACAGGGGACCCTCCTGACCCCAGCCGGTAAGACGGCCATAGACCAATGAGGGATTACGTTGCAGGCACACATCTGGCCCGAGGCCAAGACGCTCCATCACGCCGGGGCGAAAGCCCTCGATAAGCACATCGACTTTACCCATCATCTCCAACAACAAATCGATTGCGGAGGTATCTTTCAGGTCCAGTGCCATCACCTGCTTGCCGCGTTTCATCATGTCGCGCTTCGACACATGAAGAGTGGATTCAGAACTGGCACCCGTTTTGCGTTCAATCAGAAACACCTCCGCCCCCATATCGGCCATCATCATGCCGCACAGGGGAACCGGGCCGATACCCGCCATCTCGATTACCTTGATACCTGCCAGTGGACCCATGCGTCACGCTCCAATAACTGTTTGATTTAGCAAGATTAGCAGTACCTTTTGTACGGACACTGTTGATCGCGGCAATCCTGCGGCCCTTTGAGCCATGTGGTCACGGTGGCCTCTCGTTTGCCCCTATTGATAATCGAAGCAAGCGCAGTCGTTGCTAGAGTTGCAATCGTCTAATGAATAATGCGCAAGGTTTTACCCGATGGCAAAGCACAAGGTGACACTCAAGGATCGATTTACCCAACACGAAGGCCGTATCCACCTGCGCGGCAGCCAGGCCATGGTGCGCCTGATGATGGTGCAGCGGCTACGCGATGAGGCCGCCGGTCTGAACACTGCGGGATTCGTTTCTGGTTATCGCGGCTCGCCGATGACCGCCATCGATGAGGAGTTGTGGCGTGTCGAGGACCTGCTGGAGCAGCATCACACCAAGTTCTGGCCGGGCACCAATGAGCACCTGGCGATGACCGCCGTTTGGGGCACCCAGCAGGCCCACTACTACAATGACAGCAACTACGATGGTGTGTATTCCTTCTGGTACGGCAAGGGCCCGGGGCTTGACCAGGCAATGGACGCGCTGCGCCAGGGCAACTGGCATGGGGCGGCTAAACACGGTGGGGTCCTGGTCTGCGCCGGCGACGATCACAACATGACCTCCACCATCAATAATTACAGCTCTGAACTCCTGTTCGAAGACCTGTTCATGCCGGTCCTTTACCCGGCGGATATCCAGGAAGTGCTGGACATGGGCATCTACGGCATCGCCCTGTCTCGTTTCTGCGGCGCCTGGGTGGGCTACAAGCTGCTGCCGGAAACCATAGAAACGTCAGCCTCCATCGACGGGGATATCAACCGGGTGCAGATTGTTACCCCGGACTTCGAGTTTCCGCCCGAGGGTGTCAACGCTTTCCTGCAAGATTCTGTCTATATACAGGAGCCACGCAT
>JAACFI010000430.1 GCA_009937575.1 Haliea sp. | reverse complement strand
TGACCTCGCCAACAACAGCTGCGGCTGGCAATGGGTGGCGGGTTCCGGAGCGGATGCGTCGCCCTACTTCCGTATTTTCAATCCCGTGTTGCAAGGGAAGAAGTTCGATGTCCGGGGCGAGTACATCCGCCGCTGGGTACCGGAGTTGAAAGAATTGCCCGATCGGTACCTGTGCCGCCCCTGGGAGGCCCCTGAGGCGGTACTGCTGCAAGCGGGTGTGACATTGGGGGACAGCTACCCCCACCCACTGGTGCAGCATGAGTACGCGCGGGAGGCGGCGCTGTCGGCTTACGCGTCGCTGTGACTGTAGAGTAATTCTTGATCTATAGGATGCAGGCGTAGTCCACCCGTTGCAGACCATGGGCTCTGCACGCCATAACCGGGGTACCCGTCAGTCGCTTGAACAGGGTGTGGTTGGTCTATTCCAGAGTCCTTGAGCACTCCCGGATATACCTCGGTGATGATCAAGAATTTCGACCCGCCCGAAGAACTTACCTGGCCGGTGGGGGGCACAGCCGACCTTTCCAACTGGGGCGCGCATGGGTTTAAAGTCAATGCCAGGTATACTGAGGGCGATACCCTCGACTGTGGCATCCGCGACAGCCTGGACATGGTCGACGTTCGTTTTATCCTGAACTACGCGTTTGATTTTTAGTGGCCCTACAGCCAGAGTAAAACCAACATGCAAAATTCTCTACATGAATTCCTGCTACAGCAACCCGTGTTGGTGTTCTTCCTGGTCCTCGGCCTGGGTTACATGATCGGCAATATCCGCTTTTTTGGTATCAGCCTGGGCTCCGTTGGCGGTGTATTGATCGCAGGCCTGGTGTTCGGGCACTTCGGCTACACCATGTACCCCGGCATGCAGAGCATGGGGTTTGCGCTGTTTATTTTCTGCGTCGGTTACCAAGCCGGCCCCCAGTTTTTTGATGTGCTTTTGACCAGTGGGCTCAAGTACCTGTCACTGGCTTTGGTAGTGGCGGTAACCGGTTTCGGGCTGGCGGTCGGCCTGGCATCGGCGCTGGGATTTGCACCGGGCATGGCCGCCGGATTGATGGGTGGTGCACTGACCACCACGCCCACCCTGGCCGCCGCACAGGATGCGGTGCGATCGGGCCTGGTGACCGCCCCGGAAGGATTTACCAACGAAGAGGTGTTGACCAATATCGGTGCGGGCTATGCGCTCACCTACCTGTTTGGCCTGATTGGCCTGATCCTGGTGATACGCCTGCTGCCCAGGATACTGGGAATCGACCTGCCTGCAGAGGCGGCAAAGTTGCGCGGTGGTAGAGACCCCGAGGCGGGTCCGGACCTTTCCAGGATAACCCGCAGGACTTACCGTGTCACCAACGTGGAAGATATCGATAAGACCATCCTGGAACTGGAGCGGGAATCGCCGGGAGAGATAATATTTGCGGGCCTGCGCCGGGATGGTGAAGAAGTAACCATCGATAATGAAACCCGCCTGGCGGTGGGAGACGAGGTCCTGGTTATCGGGCAGATCGACCGCCTCCTTACCAGGGCGCATTTGCGGGCGCAGGAGATTTCCGATGCTGCCGGCCTGAGTGTTCCCATGACGACGTTCAAGGTGGTGGTATCCAACCCGTCGGTCATCGGCCGGCCGTTACAGGATGTCGAAATCAGTGAACGGCTGAACGTGCTGCCCTTAGCCGTTTACCGCCAGCGAACAGAATTGCCACTTAGCCTGGAAATGGAACTGCACCGCGGGGATGTCATCACGTTTTACGGTCCGGAATTTGCCATCGACTCCCTGGTCCGCCATGTCGGTCATGTCGAACGGGCGGTGGACGATACCGACCTGTTTACCTTTGCGCTGGGCATCGCCGCGGGAATCGGGCTCGGCACGCTGTCTATCAACATTGGGGCAGTGAGCATTGGTCTCGGCATGGCAGGGGGCCTGCTGATCACCGGGCTTGTCATTGGTTTCCTGCGCTCCATATGGCCCATCTTCGGCAGGGTGCCCTCCGCGGCGCGCTGGGTACTGATGGAATTGGGCCTGCTTTTATTCATGGCGGGAGTAGGTCTCAATGCCGGGGGCGGTATTGTCGAAATCATCCAGAATTCAGGGCTCAAGCTGCTTGGGGCAGGGGTGGTTGTGACACTGGTACCTACGCTGATCGGCTATTTTTTCAGTCGCAAGATACTGCAACTCAATCCGGCAGAAGCGTTGGGAGGGGTGACGGGCTCGATGACTTCCGGGGCCGCACTGAGCGTGGTCTGCGATGCCGCCAAGAGCAACGTTCCCGCCCTTGGCTATACCGGCGCCTACGCCTTTGCCAACGTGATACTGACGCTGGCGGGTACCTTCATCATGCTTTTGTAGACGGTTAAGGGCGCGCGGACGAGCTCATCAACGCGCCCGCATCGCATCCGCTGTCTTGGCCTTCCGGACGAGCTGGATGAATTCGGTGCGATAACCGAACGGGTCTTCTCCCCTGGCCTTCTGCGCCATCTCGATCACATCATCGTAGTCGTAGTCTCCCGTATACTTGCCGCCCTTGAGAAGTTGGGCAAAACCCGCGACCGCAGTGGCAAACGCCGTTTCCTGGCCTATACCTCTGGCGCCCGGCTCCACCTCGCTTTGTGGCGTGACAGGCTCGGTTATCAGTTTCGAGTTGTCCTCCCCAGGTAATTTGTAACGTATCTTGAGAAACGCATACTCGTTGCTCTCACTGGTTCCTGAGCGTGTACCCCGCGCATAGCGACTTTCCTCGATCTGCCTGGCGCCGGAGCCAACCGGTGTAAATTCGTAAATTGCTGTCACCGTGTGACCGGCTCCGATATCCCCGGCATCAACGGCGTCATTATTGAAATCTTCCCGATTCAGGTGCCTGGTTTCATAGCCGATCAGGCGGTATTCGGCCACGGTAGCCGGGTTGAACTCCAGTTGCAGCTTCACATCAGTGGCGATAGGAAACAGTGTTGACGTAGCCTCGTGCACCAGCACCTTCTGGGCCTCACTGAGTGTGTCGATGTAGGCCGCCACACCGTTGCCGTTCTGGGCCAGGGTCTGCATCAGGGCGTCCTGGTAGTTGCCCTGGCCGAAGCCGAGCACCGACAGGTAGGTGCCCTCCTCCCGTTTGCGCTCAATAAAGCTCTGCAGTTCGCGCTGATTGGTAATCCCCACGTTGAAATCACCGTCTGTGGCCAGAATCACCCGGTTGATGGCATTCTCGTCGAATTGCGCCTGCGCCAGTTCGTAGGCCAGGCGAATACCCTGGGCGCCCGCCGTCGAACCGCCGGCAGTCAATTGGCGCAGGGCTGCCCGAATCTTCTGTTTCTCCTTGACCGGGGTCGGCTCCAGCACGGTGCCAGCAGCCCCGGCGTAGACGGCGATGGCCACTGTATCGTCAGGGTCGAGCGTGGTAAGCAGCAGTTCCATGGATGGACACGTCCAGCAGGAACACCAGGTTGCTCCGCGGTTTGTCCGCAGCTGTGATGTCATAACCCTTGATGCCGATATGCATCAGCTTCCGGCCTTCAGCCCAGGGAGCATCACTGACCGCAACCGTGGGTTGGAAAGGCTCCGCTTTCGACTGGGGCAGTGGGTAATCATACTCGAAGTAATTGATCATCTCCTCGACCCGCACCGCATCGCCCTGGGGTAACACACCTGAATTCAGCATACGTCGCACGAAGCTGTAGGACGCCGTGTCCACATCTGCAGAGAAAGTGGAAACCGGCTCTTCCGACACCAGCTTGACCCGGTTCTGCTCGAATTCCTCGAAGCTGTCGCGACCCGCCTCGCGGTAATGAGGGCCCGGAAGTGCGTCACTATCGGCCAACGAAGACGGAAGGTTTTTCGACATGACAGCTCCGGCCGCCGCCTGCCCTTGTACTGCCGAGGGCGCCGCCGTCGGGATCGATTCCTCGGCAACGTCTGCACCGGCGTACGAGGCCATATGGTCCAACTGGTCTCTCTTATCAGCCCGTACCCGCTCCTTTGCCGCCGGCTTCGCCTTTAGCAGAGACTCGCTCTTTGCTGCGATCTGTCGCGCAGGATCGGTGAGAGCGATCT
>JAACFI010000429.1 GCA_009937575.1 Haliea sp. | reverse complement strand
GCGAGACTGCGGCCCCGGCGATAGAAAACGCATGTTGCTTGGGTTGGCGGATGCGATCCTGGCGAACAGCGCGGATCTGGCCCTGTGTGATTGTCTCGATATCGGCAAGCCGATCACTGCAGCAACAGGGGAGGCTTTCCCCGCTGCGGGTTTTATCCGCTATTATGCGGAGGCCATTGACAAGATCTATGCGGGCAACGTGGCACCCACCGGGGTGGGCGCAATGGAGCTACAATTGTGGAAGCCCCGTGGTGTGGTCGGGGCGATCACTCCCTGGAACTTTCCCCTTATCAACGCCTGTCTCAAGTTGGGCCCCGCCCTCGCAGCCGGCAATACGGTAGTGATAAAACCCTCGGAGCTCTCTCCCCGTTCGACACTGCTGCTTGCGAAAATTGCCGCCGACGCCGGCATCCCCGCGGGCGTAGTCAACGTGGTACCCGGCGGCGCTGTCACCGGGCAGGCCCTGGTGGGGCACGCGGGGGTGGATATGTTGACGTTCACCGGTTCCACCGCCACCGGCAAAGCTGTTATGCGAGCTATCGGCGATTCGACAATAAAACCTGTGCTGCTGGAATGTGGCGGCAAGTCCCCGGAAATAGTGTTTCCGGACGTCGCTGAGTTGGGGCTGCAGGAGATCGCAGCCCAGGTAGTGCGCGGTGCGTTCTGGAACCAGGGCCAGGTTTGTGTCGCGCGCAGCCGCTTGCTAGTTCACCAGGATATCTACCAGGAAGTCCTGGAGGCCGTGCAGGCTGTGGCAGTAACCCTGCAGCCCGGTGTCCCCCTCGATGCCGGCACGATGTTCGGCCCACTGTCCAGCGCCCGCCAGTGCGAGATGGTGGAATCCTACATCCAGTCAGGTATCGATGATGGCGCGAAGCTACTGCTGGACGGGCGAAGCCCGGCAGGTTTTGAGCAGGGCTGCTACGTGGGCCCCACGGTGTTTGCGGATGTGCCGGCAAGCGCTCGTATCGCCAGGGAGGAAATCTTCGGGCCGGTATTGTGTGTCATGCCCTTCGCGGACGAGGCGGAAGCCCTGTCGCTGGCCAACGACACCGAATACGGTCTTGCCGCCACAATCTGGACACGGGATATTGCCCGGGCCAACCGCATGGCCGGCAGGGTGCATGCAGGTAAAGTTCGGGTGGTTGCCACCCTGGAACAGCTTGAGGGCGCGGGTTTCGCCCATTCCGCCGAGCCCTCTGGGCAATCCGGATACGGGGTTGAGGGTGGACCCAACGGCCTGAGAAGTTATATGCGCCAGCAGTCAGTCGAACTGCACATGGGCTGAACGACGACTGGCCTGTAGTTTCAGCCGGTACCTGGCCAGGGGGCGAAAACACCGTGCGGGTCGTACTTCCGGCGCAGCGTGGCCAGGCGTGGCCAGGCCTGCCGGCTGAAACAGCGCTGCAATACTGAAGGATCGCGGAATCCATCCACCTCGTTGATATACTGCCCCACCGCAAGCGGGCGCATGCGGGCACTGGCGCCTTTCAGCCATGCAAAGTTGGCGTCGTCGTCCCCGGCCTCGTCCCACATGGTGTAGGCGCCGACGAAGGTGTCGCCAATCATCGAGAATGCAGCGTCTTCCGGTAAAACCCTGTTCATTTTGGGAGATACCACGAAGTGTGTCTTGGCGGAACTGGCGCCGATGAAATGATCACTGATGGCTTCCATCACCTGTGGCAGCCTGTCGGTCCAGATTGTATCCACGGCGTAGCGGCCGAAACCCAGCCCCATGCGTGCGTCCACGCTGGACACGGACATCTGCTCCAGGCCGGTGGGCTGTAGTTCGTTTCCAGCCATCGCCTGTGTTGTCAGCGGATGTTTGCCCAGTGCCCCCAGCACCTGCTGCGCGGCATCGACGCTGCTGCCGTAGACCACCGCCCGCACAATGGCCATCTTGTGTTCAGCGGACGAAGCGTCGGGCGGTGCCATCGGGTTGTGGGCGAGCAACATCATGAGTTCAGTATCGTGTGGTCGAGACTGGGCCCAGGCCTGCAGCAGTGATGTGGCCTGCTGCAATTGGGAGAAGGGAAATATGAATGCGCTCTCGTAGACTGACTGTGGTGCGGTATAAAGTTGCAGCTTGTATCGGGTGACCACACCGAAAAAACCCGTTCCTGCGCCACGCAGCGCCCAGTACAACTCCGGGTACGAATCCGGCGAAGTGATGACGGTTTCGCCATTGGCCAGCACCACCTCGGCGGCAAGCACGGAGTGACAGGCAAGTATGCCCCAGTTGTCGTGGTTATAACCCAGGCCACCACCAAGCAGATACCCTCCCATGGGTACAGTCGCGCAGTGGGCGACGGGGAATGCCAGGCCGTGGGGCGCCAGCATCCGCAGCAGGCCGTGGCTCCACAGGGCTGGTTGCACCCAGGCAGTCTGGTGTTCGGCATCGATCTCTATGCCTTGCAACTCTCCTAGATCCAGCAGAATGCCCCCGTTCCGCAGGAAGGCCTCGCTGACATTGTGGCCACCGGATTTGATCGCCAGGGACATGTTCTGTTGCCGCGACAGCCTTACTGCATCAGCGACTGCCGCAGCGGAGTCCGGTCGCAGGATCAATTCCGGACGGCGAGGGGCCGTATACATCTGCCAGGGCATGGCATCGCGCCATGATTCGTAATCCCTTTCGCCGCGGGCAACGCTGCGGCCTGGGAATCGGTCACGCCAGGGTGCCAGCTGGTCCGATGCCCCACTCGCACGGACAGTATGGCTGCCGGCAGCGAGTGCCCCCAGCGCCCCGATAAAGCCGCGACGGGTCCACACGGCCGCTGCCTTTTCGCCAGAAGAACGATCCTGCATTGCGTATTCCAGACTCCTGATTTCGGTGCTCATTATTGTACACACGGGTGATCCGGGCTTATGCGCTCTCGGATTTCCTTTATGCAAATAGCCCCTGTCGGCATTGCATAACAATGATTTAGAGTTGCATAAGTACTGTCGGCCTGGAGGCAATAATCTCATTATGGCCGAATTTACAGCAAATAATGGAAGAAACCTTGCCAGCCGAGCCCACCAGCAAAAGTTCGCTGATCGCCTATGCCGGTCCCGCGATTCCCCTGCGTATTCTCCTGATGCAGCTCGTGGTCTATGTGCCGCCGTTCTATGCGGCTGAAATGGGCCTGGAGATCGCAACCATTGGGCTCATTTTTTTCCTCGCCAGGGGATGGGACGCCCTGATAGACCCGCTGGTGGGTAATCTGTCCGACCGCACCCGCTCGCGCTGGGGTCGTCGAAAGCCCTGGATGGCCGTCGGAACCCCCCTGTTGATTGTCAGTTTGTGGGCGTTCTGCCAGCCGGCAGAGGGGGTGGGCATCGGTTATCTCGCGGTCACCGCATTCCTTTTCTATGTGGCGATGACGGCGGTGGATATTCCCTATATGTCCTGGGGACCTGAGCTCTCGCGAGATTACTCCCAGCGCACCAGAATCATTGGTTATCGCGAAGCAGGAGGCATGCTCGGCACGGTACTGGCCACTGCCCTGCCACTGTTTTTCCTGGCAGGCACTAATCCCTCGTTGCGGGAAATACTACAGGTATT
>JAACFI010000428.1 GCA_009937575.1 Haliea sp. | reverse complement strand
TCCCGGAAGTGGCCCTGCCCGAGCACGCTGGAAGCCATCGTCTGCTGCACATTCACCATAACGTGCCGGGCATCATGAGCGCCATCAACAATGTCTTCTCGGAGAACAACCTCAACGTCTCCGCCCAGTACCTGCAGACCAACGACGCGATCGGCTACGTGGTGATCGACATCGACGCGGAATACAGCGATATGGCCCTGGCCAAGCTGGCCGCCATCGAAGGCACCATTCGCAGCCGGGTATTGTTCTGAGCCGGCTTCAAATAAGCGCCCTATCTGGCTGATAAAGCGGTATTTTTCCGCAAATTGTGCCTAGGATTGCCTATGGGCCGATGATAGATTAAGCGGATATAAAAACCGTGCTCAACGCTACCGCTAAGGTGTGACACGGTTACTCGGTAAGCAAGCTCTCGGGAGAGAGTCGGCACACAAACAGGGGCAAGCATGAACAACTCGGGCAAATTTCGCATCACTACGCTTTCCGCGGCAGTGGCATCCACCCTCATTTCAGGCTACACCACCGCGCAGGAAGCCCTGTTGGAAGAGGTTATCGTGACGGCCACGCGCCGGGCGGAATCCATCCAGGACATTCCGATCAACATCACCGCGCTCAGCAGCAACCTGATCGAGAGGGAGCGCCTGTCGAACCTTTCAGACATCGCCCGCCGCGTGCCAGGCCTGACCGTGGTCGACCAGGGTCCACGCTCAGGCAACATACTCACCGTGCGCGGCCTGAACGTGGATTCTCTGGGCGCAACGGAGACCACGGTGGGTAACAGCGGCGGCGATACCGTGGGCACCTACCTGGGGGAGATCCCTGTCTACGTCGACCTGAAGCTCAATGACATGGAGCGCATCGAGGTACTGATCGGCCCCCAGGGTACGCTATATGGCGCCGGCACACTGGGTGGCGCGGTGCGCTACATTCCCAACCGGCCCGATCCCGACGGCATGAGCCTGGAGGTCCGAGGTGATGTCTACGACCTCAACAAATCCGGTGACCTGGGTTACGAGACCGGGGCCACCCTAAACCTGCCGATTATCGACGGCAGGCTGGCCCTCCGGGCCTCCATCGACTACGAGGATGATCCCGGGTTCATCGACTACGACTACCTGGTACGCGAGGCCGGTGTCTCAAACCCCCAGCCGGATTTGAATAACCCGGAGGAACGGCGCGCCAACCTGAAGCGCAAGGACGACGTCAACGACGCGGAAATCACCTCGGGCAGGTTGGCCCTGCGCTACGTCGGCGACAGGCTGGACGGTAACCTGACCTATTACTACCAGAAAGCGGAGATCGGCGGCCGCCAGGTGAACCACTCCGATTCCTTCGGTACCGGTGATTACGTCGCGGCCCATCGCTTCGAGGAACCCATCGACCGCAAGAACGAACTGCTGTCCCTGGAACTGGTGGTGGACCTGGGCTTTGCCGAGCTGACCTCCGCCACCGGCTACTCCGAATACAACGAGAACGGCAACCGGGACCAGACGGACCTGCTGCTCAGTTTCGAATACGGTTACGAGCTGTTTCCAAGCTTCTCCTCGTTTACTCGCGAGGACCAGAACGAGGACCGCTTCAACCAGGAACTCCGCCTGGTGTCGACCGGGGACGGTCCCCTGAACTGGATCGTGGGCGGTTTTTACAACGACTACGAGGTCGACCAGATCAACCGGGAGTGGACTCCCAATTTCGACAAGTTTGCGGTAGCGGAGTTGGGAGGCGTTCAATTACGGCCCGACGCCCTGGAGTACTACGAGGTTCTGGAAGACGACCTGGAGGAGCGCGCGGTGTTCGGCGAGCTGGGCTACCATGTCACCGACGACTGGCAGGTGACCATTGGCGCCCGCTGGTTCAAGTTCGAGAACGATGCCACCCAGGGATTCGACCTGCCGTTGCTAGAAACAACCTTCTTCGGCCGCACACCGGTGGACCTGATCGATCCGTTCCTGCAGCAGAACGACGTGGACGATGACGACGTGATCCTCAAGTTCAATACCTCTTACCATTTCACCGACGAGATCATGGCCTACTTCACGGTGAGCGAGGGTTATCGCCTGGGCGGGCTCAACTCGGTGCCACCCTGTACTGACCTGGTGGAGGGGGAACAGAATGTCTGTGCGCTGCCGGACGAGATCCTGATCGAGTCCGACACCACCGTCAATTACGAGCTCGGTTGGCACACCCAGTGGGGGGACAACCTGATCTTCAATGGCGCCCTGTTCTTCATCGACTGGGATGATATCCAGATTGCTGATTTCACCCAGAACGGTTCGATTCCGATTATCTCCAACGGCGGCACTGCAGAGAGCATGGGCGTGGAATTATCCACCCAGTGGTACCTCACGGACAATTTCTCACTGATGGGGTCCTACGCCTATACCAACGCCGAGCTGACCGAGGACGCGCCTGGTCTGGTTGACGGCGAGGACGCCTTTGACGGCGACCGCCTGGCCGGCACGCCGGAGCACCAGGTTTACGCCGCCGCAAATTACGCGATACCGCTGGAGGGCGGTTCGCAGGTGGAGCTGGATTACTCCATGACCTTCACCAGCGACGTTTACACACGCGTCGGCCTGCGCGCCAACGGCGAAGAGCTTTCCAGTTTCGCCCTGCACAATGTCTCCGCCACCTGGTTCAAGGACGCCTGGCGGGTGACGCTGTACGCCGACAACGTGTTCGACAAGTACGCGGAAACCGGGGTTCGCAACGACGAGAGCTTCATTCGGCAAGTAGGCGATTTCGACCTGCGGCGTTACTACCACAACGTGATTCGGCCGCGGCAGGTAGGCTTGCGCTTTACCTATAACTTTGACGGCTGATAGCAACAATAGCCGAGTCAGGGGCGCTATCGGGCGCCCTTTTTGATGGTGCGCTACGGGTACTTCGATCCAATCTGGTTGTCGTATTCGTGGTGCGCGGAGCGCACCCTACCTTTGATCGAAGTGGGATCTAACGGAGGGTGCGCTCCGCGCACCATCGCCTTAGAATGACCCAGCATGGAAACCCACCGAGAAACCATCGAACAACACCACCGCGCCGCACAGACCGCCATGGACAAGGGGGACCTGCGTCAGGTCCACCAGCACTGCCTCGCCATCCTCAAACTGGACCAGACCCACGCCGACGCCTGGTTCCTGTGCGCGGTGATCGCCGCCCACAACGGGCAGGTGGCCAAATCGGTGGACATCCTGCAGCGGGCGATCACGCTCGCCCCGGGGATCGCCGAGTACCAGGCGGAGATGGGAAAACAACTTGTGGCCCTGCACCGGCACCAGGAAGCACTTGCGGCGGCCCAGGCGGCGCTGGAACTGGCGCCGGCGGCCCTGCCCGTGCTCAATACCCTGGGCACCGTGTTCAGCCACCTGGGGGAACACGAGCAAGCCGTCAGCTGCTATCGGAAAGCGGTGTCCACGCTGGCAAACAGGAAAGCGGGTGTCTCGCGCCCCGCCGACAGCTGGCAGGCGGATCTCTATTTCAACCTGGCTGCGTCGCTGAATTTCACCGGAGAGCAGGCGGAAGCGGAAAAAAACTATGAACACGCTATCGA
>JAACFI010000096.1 GCA_009937575.1 Haliea sp. | reverse complement strand
GACTCGCCGCTGAGGCCCTGGGTCTCCATGATATTGCGAAGCCGCTTGAGGGCCTCTACCTGGATCTGGCGGACACGCTCCCGGGTGAGGCCGATTTCGCGGCCGACTTCCTCCAGGGTGCTGCTCTCGTAGCCACGCAGGCCAAAGCGCCGGGATACGACTTCCCGCTGCTTGTCCGAGAGCTCTTCCAGCCAGTCCGCGATGCTGTCCTTGATGTCGCTGTCCTGCAGTAACTGCGAAGGGTCGCACACCCGGGCATCGGCGATGGTATCCACCACCGCCTTGTCCGAATCCGGTCCTACCGGTGTGTCCACAGAGGTGACGCGCTCGTTCAGGCCGAGCAGGCGTTTCACGTCCGCCGCGGGCTTGTCGAGTAAATCCGCGATCTCCTCCGCAGAGGGCTCGTGATCCAGCTTCTGGGTGAGTTCCCGCGCCGCGCGCAGGTAGACATTGAGTTCCTTGACCACGTGGATGGGCAGGCGGATGGTGCGGGTCTGGTTCATGATGGCCCGCTCTATGGTCTGGCGGATCCACCAGGTAGCGTAGGTTGAAAAACGGAAGCCGCGCTCCGGATCGAATTTCTCCACAGCGCGGATCAGGCCCAGGTTGCCCTCCTCGATCAGGTCCAGCAGGGTGAGGCCGCGATTGATGTAACGGCGGGAAATTTTGACCACCAGACGCAGGTTACTCTCGATCATGCGCCGGCGACCCTCATCATCGCCACTGCGCGCCAGGCGGGCGTAGAACTTCTCCTCATCCGCCGTCAGTAGCGGGGAGTATCCGATTTCATTGAGGTAAAGTTGGGTGGCGTCCAGGGACTTTTCGATCTTGTCGGCGTTCCTGGCCTTGGCGCGGTCGAAGCTGTCATCGACCTGTTGTCCCTCGGCCGAGCTCGCGGATGAGGACTCCCTGGCAACAGTCTTCTTACTGGCTGGCTTGGCACTTTTGGCAGCGCGCGCGGACTTCTTGCGAGAACCAGATGATCCACGGCCAGTAGAGTTTGACCCGGACGTCCCTTCCGTGTCGGCGACTGTTCTATCCACATCCATGGCCATACCTCATTCTTCTTGTAATGACATTTTGAGAGTATTTCTCGCCGGGCCGGTCAGATTAACCCAAGGCGATTGCGAATTACAAGATGTCTGAAAAGACTTTTCATAAGTTAGCTATCGCCCAAATATCGACAAAACTGGACCAGTTCACACCTTTTTGCCCTTTTTTCACCGCCGGGGCAATAACCTCTGCGGGTCAACGGGCTTGCCTTCCTTGCGGATCTCGAAGTGCAGCTTGACCCTGTCGGTACCGCTGCTGCCCTTCTCGGCGATCGTCTGTCCCGCCGTGACCACATCATCCTCGGCAACCAGCAGGCGGTCGTTGTGCCCGTAGGCACTGAGGTATACGTCGTTGTGCTTGACGATCAACAGCTCGCCAAAACCGACGATACCCGTACCCGCGTACACCACCTTACCCGCCGCCACGGCCTTCACCGGGTCACCGCGCTTCCCCGCGATATCTATTCCCTTATGAACAGTAGCGGAATAGCCGCGGATAACCCGACCGCTGCTGGGCCAGCGCCAGGCCCCCACCGAGCTGCCGGTATAGGGACTGCTCTTTTTAGCAGCTGAAGATGACGACTTGGTGACAGGCGTAGATTTTATCGCCGGCGACGTGGTCGCTACGGGTGCCGGCGGGCTGGTCCGGGTAGTGGAACTGGCGCTGCCTGTTTTCGGCTTCGGTCTGGCGCTCGTTGCGGCGACCGGCACCGGTGCCTCGCGCAGGGTGATGCGCTGGCCAGGGTAAATGATGTAGGGGGCCGGAATCCGGTTGGCGGCGGCGACCTTGCGGTAATCCAGGCCATAGCGGAAGGCGATGGAGTAGAGGGTGTCACCGCGCTGTACGTAATAGGTGGACGAACTGGAGGCCCGTCCGCCGCTGCGGTCCTCCACCGGGGCAGGGGGATTGCTCCCGCACGCGAGCAGGCTGCACAAAAACAGGCCAGTCAACCACCTTGCCAGCACACGCTCTCCCCAGTCGCCCCCGCGGCTCACCCGGGGAGCTATCGGTCCCCCCAGCGGGCGTTTATCAACCACACGGCGAGGAATCCCACAGCCATCAGCGCCAGGCACAGTCCGACCCCGGACTCCTGCCCGGTGAAAACGGTGTACTCCGCCGGTGAGACCGGCAGCTGTTGGGCCGGTTTCAATTGGCCGTGGCTGCCTTGCACCCAGTCCAGCACCCGCTTCCAGGGCCAGACCACCGCCAGTGAGCCGAACAGGAAACCGGTCAGCAATGCCATGGTGCCCTGGTGATAATGGTGCAACAGCCAGTGCAGCAGCCGCGAAAAACACAGCAGGCCACAGCCCGCCCCCACCGCAAACACCGCGAGAAACAGCAGGTCCAGGGATTTCACCGCGGCCAGTACCGTGCCGTACATACCCAGCAGCACCAGGATGAAACTGCCGGAAATACCGGGCAGGATCATGGCGCAGATCGCCAGGAAACCCGACAGGAACACAACGGAGAGCCCGCCATCCAGGGTGACTACAGGTGACAGGGCGATAAACAGGGCCACGCCGGTCCCTACCAGCAGTGACAGAACCCTCCCCGGGTTCCAGCGATCCACCTGGCGTAACAGGACCAGGGCCGAGGCCAGGATCAGGCCGAAGAAAAACGCCCACAGGGGCACCGGGTGGTTATGCAGTATCCAGGAAATCAACCGCGCCAGGGAAAAGATGCTGGTAGCGATGCCCAGTAGCAGCGCCAGCAGGAAACCGCCGTTGACATGCTCCCAGGCACCGCGGATATCAAGCTTCAGTAACCTACCCAGGAAATGCAGGTCCACGGCCCGGATACTCCCCAGCAGGGTATCGTAGATGCCGGTGATGAAGGCTACAGTGCCACCGGATACACCCGGTACGATATCCGCCGCCCCCATCAACAGGCCGCGCAGGAACACACCTGGCAAGTTCACAACGGCTACCTCACCGTGCCAGGGCGCAGGGGAACGAAATTCACCGCTTCAACGATTTCCGTCTCGTAACCTTCGGCAGTACGGGTCACCACCTGCAGGTGCTGGCTGTCCCCACCCACCGGGATCACCAGGCGCCCCTGGGGCGCCAATTGGCGAAGCAGTTCCTCGGGAATACGCTCGGGGGCCGCTGTGGCCAGGATCCCGTCGAAGGGGCCGCGCTCCTCCCAGCCCATACCGCCGTCCGCGTGGTTCATATGCACGTTGCGCAACTTCAACTTGCGCATGCGCTGGCGGGCCTTCTGCTGCAGGGGGCGAATGCGCTCCACGCTGTACACCTCCTCCACCAGCTGTGCCAGTACGGCGGTCTGGTAGCCGGAGCCGGTACCGATTTCCAGGACACGGCAGCGTGGACCGGCAGCCAACAGCAGTTC
The DNA here is from genome assembly GCA_009937575.1 of Haliea sp. Classification (GTDB taxonomy): domain Bacteria; phylum Pseudomonadota; class Gammaproteobacteria; order Pseudomonadales; family Halieaceae; genus JAACFI01. The sequence goes on along the minus strand of JAACFI010000096.1, from coordinate 10,357 downwards.
GGTCATACGGGCCACGACATAGGGTTGGGACAGGGTCTGCTGAAAGCCGATGGGCAGGGCCACGTCTTCGTAGGCCCGGTGGGCCATGGCCTCATCCAGGAACAGGTGGCGCGGCGTGGTGCGGATCACGTCCAGTACTGCCATGTTGCTGACCCCCTGGTCCATCAGTCGCTGTATCAGGCGTTCCCTGGTGCGCTGCGACGTCATCCCGATACCGTTGAGATCGACCCTACTCACTGCCCTCGTCACTCCCCGTAGTCCTCTTTTCTTTATATTGCACAAGCTCCGCCAGCAGCGCGGTGGCATAACTGCCAGCGCCCAGGCCAAAATCCAGCTGCAGGCTGCCATCATCACAAAAGCGCCAGCAAAAGTCATCCGGCAGCGCCCGCGTCGGGCGCCAGTCCAGCTCCAGCCCCGCCCGCTCCAGGAATCGGCAGACAGCCTCGCGACCCACGGGCACCGGCATATCCCCGCGTCCCCACAGTGGAAGTGCGGGGTGCAGGTCCAACCCGGCGATGCGGCCCTCGATGTCCGCATCCACGCGCTCGCAGCGGAACCGGCTGCGGGTGCCCTGCAGGATACAGACATCCCCGTCCACGACCCGGTTCCAGCTGCCGGCGGCGACACGCTCCACCAGCAGCTGGTTAAAGATGTCAGCTCTCAGGGCCGACAGGTACAGGCTGCGCCGGTTGCGCGATACACGCCGCCCGCCGCCGTTCATCCAGCGGACCGCCTGTTCCAGGGTCGAGCCACCCAACCCGAAGCGTTGCTCACCGAAGTAGTTTGGCACCCCGCCGTCGCGCAACTGTTGCAGGCGTTGCTCCAGATCAGGGAGTTCTCCCTGCAATTCGCGCAATACCAGGGTGAAGTGGTTTGCCCGGTGCACGCCGCGTTTCAGCTTGCGGCGATGCCGGGCGACCTCCAGCACCCGGACATCACCGGCTGCCTCCAGCTCCTGCCATACAGGCTCGGCGCGCCCCGCCAGGCCCACACTGAACCACTGGCGGGTGACCGCGTTGCGGTCCTTGAGCCCGCTGATACCGATACTGCCGGTACTGACACCCGCGTGTGCCGCCACCCGCTCCAGCAGCTCCATGGTATTGAGCCCGCGCTTCTGCAGGTAGAGAAAGACGTGCTCACCCTCCCCCGACAACTCGAAGCCCAGTTGTTCGCGCACCTGGAAGTCTTCCGGACTGCTGCGTATTACGGCGCTGCCCGCGGCGCCACCCCAGGCCCGCGGCAGCGATGCGCTCATACCACAGCCGCTTCCAGCAGGACTACCGCGTGGGCAGCTATTCCCTCTTCCCGGCCGGCGAAACCCAATTTCTCGGTGGTGGTCGCCTTGACGTTGACCTGGGCGTTGCCCACCTGCAGGTCAGCGGCCAGTCTGCTGCACATGGCGGCGATGTGCGGCGCCATTTTCGGCGCCTGGGCGACAATGGTCGCGTCCATGTTGGCCACGATCCAGCCGGCATCGTGCACCAGTTGTACCACCCGGCGCAGCAGCACCCGGCTGTCGATATCGGCGTTGGCGGCATCGGTATCCGGGAAGTGGCGACCGATATCCCCCTGGCCGATGGCGCCCAGCAGGGCGTCACACAGGGCGTGAATCAATACGTCACCGTCAGAGTGGGCCTGCAGCGAACGGTCGTGGGGAATCTGCACCCCACCGATCACGATGCCCGACCCATCGCCGAAGCGATGCACATCATATCCATGCCCTATCCGCACAGCTTGCTACCCTCGCGTACCGATTTCAATTCGCTCCCCCCGCTGCCGATTGACCGAGATACCAGGCCGCCAGCTCCAGGTCTGCCGGCACGGTCACCTTCAGGTTGCGGCGCGAGCCCGCCACCAGTTGTACCGGCTGGCCGGCCAGTTCCATCGCCGATGCCTCGTCTGTCACCGCCAGCTCGCCGTCCCGCGCCGCTTGCAGCGCGGCGCGGAGGTCCCCAAGGCGGAACATTTGGGGTGTCTGGGCGCGCCACAGGCTGTCGCGGTCCAGGGTGCGCCGTATCCGGCCGTCGGCCCCGGCGAGCTTGACCGTGTCGACGATGGGCTCCGCCAGGATCCCGCCCACCCCGTTGGCCGTCACCTTATCAATCAGTTTGTCCAGGTCCGCCAGCTGCAGGCAGGGCCGGGCCGCGTCGTGCACCAGCACCCAGTCTGCGGCATCCGCAAGGTGCTCCAGGGCCAGCAGGCCTGCCAGTACCGAGTCACTGCGTTCGGCACCACCGGCCGTGGTGTGCACCCTGGCGTCCGCCAATACCGACAGCTGCGATGCCAGTTCATCGTCCGGGTGAAGGGCAAGCATCACCCCCGCCATCCGGTTACTGGCGAGCAGGGCCCGCAGGCTGTGCTCCAGGATGGTGGCGCCTGCCACCTCGAGGTATTGCTTGGGTCCCTCACCACCCATCCGGCTGCCGATACCCGCCGCAGGCACCACGGCCCAGCAGCGCTCCGCGCCGGCGGTCACTGGCTTTCCTCCTGCACGTCAGTCCGGCCCGGTTGCTTGTCGACGAACTGGTAGAAGGTCTCACCTTCCCGCACCAGGCCGAGCTGTTCCCGGGCGCGCTGTTCCACGCCCTGGTTGCCGGTCTGCAGTTCCAGTACTTCCCGCTCAAGCACCGCGTTGCGTTCACGCAACTCTTTATTGATAGCGGTCTGCTCCACCACCTCGCGTTCCAGGCGGTTCTGCTCAGCGAGGCTGCCCTCGGCAATCCACAGGCGATACTGCAGGAATACCAGGATCAGGAGCAGGACACCGAGCAGCCAGCGCAAGAGCGGGTACCGTCACCCCTGGCGGGTGAATTCTGCCAGGCCGCGGTAGGGGGCCCTGCCCCCCAGTTCCGCCTCGATGCGCAGCAGCCGGTTGTACTTGGCCACCCGGTCGGAACGGCACAGGGAGCCGGTCTTGATCTGCCCCGCGGCGGTGGCCACCGCCAGGTCGGCTATGGTTGTGTCTTCGGTCTCCCCGGAGCGGTGTGAAATTACCGCGGTATAGCCCGCTGCCTTGGCCATGGCGATGGCGTCCAGGGTCTCGGTCAGGCTGCCGATCTGGTTGAACTTGATCAGGATGGAGTTGGCCACGCCCTTGTCGATCCCCTCCTGCAGGATCTTCGTGTTGGTCACGAACAGGTCGTCACCCACCAACTGGATCCTGTCGCCGATCTTGTCGGTGAGCAGCTTCCAGCCATCCCAGTCAGACTCGTCCAGGCCGTCTTCGATGGAGATAATGGGGTGGTGGTTCGCCAGTGCCGCCAGGTAGTCGGTAAAGGCCTCCGAGCTGAACTGCTTGCCCTCCCCGGCCAGGTCGTAGACACCATTGTTGTAGAATTCCGAGGCGGCACAGTCCAGGGCCAGGGTGATATCGGTACCGAGCTTATAACCCGCCTTGTCCACCGCCTCGGCGATCGCCTCCAGGGCGGCCTCGTTGGAAGGCAGGTTGGGGGCAAAACCGCCCTCGTCGCCCACCGCCGTATTGAGCCCGCGGGAGGACAGCACTTTCTTCAGGTTGTGGAAAATTTCCGCCCCCGCCCGCAGGCCCTCGGCGAAGGTGGGCGCGGCCACCGGCTGCACCATGAACTCCTGGATGTCCACGTTGTTGTCCGCGTGCTCGCCACCATTGAGGATGTTCATCATCGGCACCGGCAGGGTGAAGTCGGAGGTGCCGTTGATATCAGCGATGTGCTGGTAGAGTGGCACCCGGCGGGCCTGGGCCGCGGCCTTGGCGGCCGCCAGGGAGACCGCGAGGATGGCGTTGGCGCCGAATTTGGCCTTGTTATCGGTGCCGTCCGCGTCGATCATGGCCTGGTCCAGGTCGCGCTGGGCACCCGCATCGGCACCCAGCAACAGGTCGCGGATGGGGCCGTTGACATGACCGACGGCGTTGACCACGCCCTTGCCCAGGTAGCGGGCACCGTCACCGTCGCGCAGCTCCAGTGCCTCACGGGAACCGGTGGAAGCGCCGGAGGGGGCGCAGGCGGCCCCCACCTCACCAGATTCCAAAGTCACCTCCGCCATCACGGTGGGATTGCCACGGGAGTCCATGACCTCAAAGGCCTGTACGTTAGCGATATTGCTCATTGATCCAACTCCGTTGTTTCAGCTGTATGTGCTATTCAATATTCAGGGGAGGCAGCGACTTGACCAGGTCGTCCACCGCCTTGACCTGCTGCAGGAAGGGTTCGAGTTGCGCCAGGGGCAGCGCGCTGGGGCCGTCGCAGAGGGCCTTGTCCGGCTCCGGGTGGGCCTCCAGGAACAGCCCGGCCAGGCCCACCGCCATACCGGAACGGGCCAGGTCCGTCACCTGGTGCCGGCGCCCGCCGGAGGCAGTACCGCCAGGGTCCCGGCACTGCAGTGCGTGGGTGACGTCAAAAATGATCGGACTGTCACCGCAGGTCTGCTTCATCACCCCGAACCCCAGCATGTCCACCACCAGGTTGTCGTAACCGAAGTTGCTGCCGCGCTCGCAAAGCAGGATGCGGCTGTTACCGCACTCGACGAACTTTTCCGCCACGTTGGCCATCTGGGAGGGGCTGAGGAACTGGGGTTTCTTGATATTGATGATGGATCCGGTGACCGCCATGGCCTCCACCAGGTCGGTCTGGCGCGCCAGGAATGCCGGCAACTGGATGATGTCGCAGACTTCCGCAGTGGGCGCGGCCTGGGCGGGCTCGTGTACGTCGGTAATGACCGGCACACCGAAGGTTTTTTTCACCTCCGCCAGGATCGACAGGCCCTCTTCCATGCCCGGCCCGCGGAAAGAGTGGATGGAGGAGCGGTTGGCCTTGTCGAAGGACGCCTTGAACACATAGGGAATACCCAGGCGGATGCAGACCTCCACGTAGTGCTCCGCCACCTCGAGGGCGAAGTCGCGGCTCTCCAGCACATTGACACCCCCCAGCAGGACAAAGGGGGCGCTGTTGTCGATGGTGATGTTCCCGAGGGAAACGGTCTTGTCAGTCACGGCATGTACTCTCTCTGCGCGTCACACCGGCGCCTCACGCCGCCCCGGACTCTCCCCGGGAGTGGGCGATGGCGGCTTCGATATAACTGGTGAACAGCGGGTGCCCGCCCCGGGGGCGGGAGGTGAATTCCGGGTGAAACTGGCAGGCGATAAACCAGGGGTGCTGCGGCAGCTCGATCATCTCCACCAGGGAGCGATCGCCTGACCAGCCGGCTACGCGCATACCCGCGTCCCGTAATTGCTCGAGGTAGTTGTTGTTGACCTCGTAGCGGTGGCGATGGCGCTCTTCAATCGTGTCCTCGCCATAGATTTCGCGTACCTTGCAGCCCTCCTCCAGGTGACAGGGCTGGGCACCCAGGCGCATGGTACCCCCGAGGTCCGAGGATTCGTCGCGCTGTTCAGTGCTGCCGTCGGCGTTCATCCACTCGGTAATCAGCGCCACGACAGGGTGAGGTGTCTCCGGGTTCATCTCAGTGGAATCCGCCCCCTCTAGTCCGCAGACATTGCGGGCGTACTCTACCAGCGCCACGTGCATGCCCAGGCAGATCCCGAGGAAGGGGATGTTGTTCTCCCGGGCGTAACGCACCGCGGTGATCTTGCCCTCCACGCCGCGGTCGCCGAAACCACCAGGTACCAGGATGGCATCCACATCCTGCAACACACCGGTACCGTCGCGCTCGATATCCTCGGCGTCGATATAATCGATTTTCACTTCCGTCAGGGTCTGCAGACCCGCGTGCTTCAGCGCCTCGTTGAGGGACTTGTAGGCATCCAGCAGGTCCATGTACTTACCCACCATGGCCACCCGCACCTCGCCGCTGGTCTCGCTGAACTCCCGCTCCAGCACCTCGTCCCACTCTGAGAGGTCCGCCGCCTTACAGTCGATACCGAACCGTTCCACCACGAAGTCATCCAGGCCGAAGCCGCGCAGCATGCCGGGGATGCGGTAAATGGAATCCGCGTCCAGCAGGGGGATCACCGCCCGCTCCTCCACGTTGGTGAACAGGGAAATCTTCTTGCGCGCGCTCTCTTCGATATCCACCGCGCAGCGGCACAACAGGATATCGGGCTGCAGGCCAATGGAGCGCAGCTCTTTCACCGAGTGCTGGGTGGGTTTGGTCTTGATCTCGCCGGCAGTGGCGATGAAGGGGACCAGGGTCAGGTGCATCAGCAATGCGCGGGTGGGACCCAGTTCCACTTTCAATTGCCGTGCTGCTTCCAAAAAGGGCAGGCCCTCGATGTCACCCACCGTGCCGCCGATCTCCACCACTGCCACATCCGCATCGCCGGCACCGAGTATCACGCGGCGCTTTATCTCGTCGGTGATATGGGGAATGACCTGCACGGTGCCCCCCAGGTAGTCACCCCGGCGCTCCTTGCGCAAAACCGTGTTGTATACCCGGCCGGTGGTGAAGTTGTTGCTGCGCTTCATGGTGGTGTGCGTGAAGCGCTCGTAGTGACCCAGGTCCAGGTCGGTTTCCGCCCCGTCCTCGGTGACGAACACCTCGCCGTGCTGGAACGGGCTCATGGTGCCCGGGTCGACATTGATGTAGGGATCGAGTTTCAGCAGGGTCACCTTGATACCCCTGGCCTCGAGCACCGCCGCCAGCGATGCCGCCGCGATACCCTTGCCCAAAGACGATACCACCCCACCTGTGACAAAGACGTAACGCGTCATGAAAAGCCTTTATTTACGCTGTGTTACCGGGTACAAGAAAACGCGCACACCACGCTCACGGGGAGCCTAAACAGGTGGTGCGAGTCCTGCAAAAAGATGGGAAATCAGGTTAACAGAAAGCCGCTGTCAGCTCAATCACCGGCCGCCTCAAGCCCGCGCTGCCAATGCAGGCACCACAGGTTTTCTCCCGACCTCGCCCCACCCCGGTAGCGAGCGGATTCGCACATCCACAGGTCGCCGACAGCCAGCAGCTCATCGCCCGATGACAGCAGGGGTACCCGCTCACGCCACCAGGGAGGGATGTCGGCTTCCTGCAACAGCTTTTTCAGGCTATTACTGCCTCCTCGCCCCACCGGTCGACAGCGCTCGCCACCCCTGCGCCAGAACAGCGTCAGGGCCTCGCCCTCCTCCAGTGCCAAGCCCGGACCGTCAGTGGGCTCCAGGGCCAGTCGGCCCACGCCGGGGACGTCGTAGATATCTCCGGGGCAGATGGAAACAGGCTGAGGAGACAGACCCTCCTCTCCCTCGGGAAGCCGGAACACGGCATCCCGGTAGCGCTGCAGGGTGTAGGCGCTGCATTGCAGGCGGGGACCGGCATCCTGTCCCGCTTCCCGTAACTGGCGCAGGAACTCCTCCAGGGCAGTCTGGTCCGGCGGCGGCAGACCGCTGGCCTGCAACCAGCTACGCAATTTTATCGCCGCCGCTTCCCGGGAACCGTCCAACGCGGCCAGTGCCACCCCCGGGTCTCCCAGTGTGCTGTACACCGTTTCCGGCGCGGGCAGCAGTTCGTCCAGGGCGCTGGCGGCCACTGCCATGTGCTCGCTGGCGCGATTGACCGTGCGCCGATAACCCGGCCAGCGGGAAGCCAGCAGGGGCAGCAGCTCCGCCCGCAGGAAGTTGCGGTCCATGGCCGTGTCGCGGTTGGAGGGATCCTCGATACAACTGAGCCCGTGGCTATCCGCATAGGCCTGCAACTGCTCCCGGGTGAGTTGCATCAATGGGCGTACCAGGCGACCGCGACCCAGCGACCTGCAGGCCGGTATGGCCGCCAATCCCTGCACCCCGGCCCCGCGCAACAGGCGCAGGAAGAAGGTCTCCACCTGGTCATCCAGGTGGTGGCCAAGGAACAGTACCTCTCCCTCCTGCAATAACTCCTCGAACACCCGGTAGCGGGCCTCCCGGGCGGCGGCCTCGCTGCCGCCGGATCCCGATTCCACCGTCACCTGGTGACAGCTCACCGGAACCCCCAGCATCTTGCCCACCCACTCGCAGTGCACCTGCCAGTCATCCGACGCGGACTGCATTTGGTGGTTGATATGAATAGCGGTCAGGGGCGGCGCCTCGGGATGGGCCCGCCGCCAGCGGGTGAGCAGGTGCAGCAGCACGGTGGAGTCCACGCCGCCGCTGAATCCCAGGTACCAGTGAGTGGCCGATTTCAGTTCGGCCAGTTCACCGTCGAGGGCGTGAAAATCGATAAGTTCTGAGGACATGATCCAGGCAGCCTGCGGCCTGTGCCCGGTTGATAGCCCTAGTTACCGTAGCTCATCAGCCGCTGGTAGCGCTTGGACAACAGGTCCTCTATGGGGAGTTGCTGCAACACTTCAAGCTGGCCTACCAGGTGCTCCTTGATGCGCTCGGCCATCAGGTCCACATCCCGGTGGGCACCTCCCAGGGGTTCAGGGATGGTGGCGTCGACGATGCCGAGGTCCTGCAGAATCGAGGAGGTCACCCCCATGGCCTCTGCCGCATCCGGCGCATTCTCGGAGCTTTTCCAGATGATATTGGCGCAGCCCTCGGGAGAGATGACGAAGTAAGTGGAGTACTGCAGCATGGCCAGGTGATCGCCCACGCCGATGCCCAGGGCGCCGCCGGAGCTGCCTTCGCCGATCACCAGGCAGATAATCGGGGTGGCCAGGCGAGACATCACCGCCAGGTTCTGGGCAATCGACTCACTGATTCCGCGCTCCTCGGAATCGATGCCGGGATAGGCTCCGGGCGTGTCGATCAGGGTGATCACCGGCATCTTGAAGCGCTCGGCCATCTCCATCAGGCGCAGGGCCTTGCGGTAACCCTCGGGCTTGGGCATGCCGAAGTTGCGCATCACCTTGTCCTTTACCGCCCTGCCCTTCTCCTGGCCGATCACCATCACCGGCTCGCCCTCCAGCCGGGCGATACCACCCACGATGGCGTTGTCGTCGGCGAAGTGGCGGTCGCCGTGCAGTTCGTCGAACTCGGTGAAGATGCGCGGGATATAGTCCATGGTGTAGGGGCGCAGCGGGTGACGCGCCACCTTGACGATATCCCAGGAACTCAGGTTGGCGTAGATTTTCTCGGTAAGCTTGGTGCTCTTTTCCCGCAGGGTCTCGATTTCAGCGCTGATATTGATCTCATTGTCGGAACCGACCAGCTGCAGTTCCTCGATCTTGACCTCCAGTTCAGCAATCGGCTGTTCGAAATCCAGGTAGTTGGGATTCATGTGCGCAAGGTCTCGGCGGATATGGGAGGCGCACAGTGTACAAAAATATTCCCGGGTTGACCAAAAAAACCCGGGCGCGAGACTGCTCGCGGCCGGGTGTCCAGAGTAAAGAGGGAGCTTTCTAGCTGCCTGGACTCAATTGATGTTGTAGGTGAAGCTGATGCCGTAGGTTCGCGGCGCGCCGGTGAAGCCAGACTGGATACCGAGATCAGTCGAGGTGAACACCTCCTGGAAGTAATCTTCGTCCGCCAGGTTCCGCCCCCAGAGTGCGGCCTCCCACCGCCCATCAGAGCCCAGAAGGGAAATCCGGCCATTGATGACGGTGTAATCGTCCTCAAAATTCAGCGGGTCGTTCGACGCTTCCTTGTAAGTCTCATCGGTGTACTTGGCATCTGCCTGCAGGGCCATACTCAGGTCGCTGGTGATGGCGAACTCGTAACGTGCCAGCCCGAACAACTGGAACTCCGGTGAATTGGGCAGGTCGTTGCCGTCAAACAGCAGTGCACCGTCGGGGCCACGGGAATTATCGTTGATCTCCGTATCGAGGTAGCCTGCCCCAACGCGCAGGTCCAGGCCCTCGGTCGGAGAAGCGGTCAACTCGAAATCGACTCCGTAAATATCCGCGCTGTCCATATTACTCAGGGGGAAGGCCAGGCCACTGGGTGACACAATGGTGGTCTGGATATCCTGGTAATCGTAGTAGAACACCGCGGCGTCCAATTGCACCATACCGCCCGCCATCGTCGCCTTGGTGCCCAACTCGAAGGCATCAACCTCTTCGGAGTCATAGGGCTCGAGCTCCTGCGGATCGAAGGTGAAGTCGCCGGTAAAGCCGCCGGATTTGAAGCCCGTGGAAACAGAACCGTAGACCAGCAGGTCGTCGTTGGGGCGAAACTCAAGGGCGACGCGATAAGAGGTGTTGTCGTCAGTAAACTCGTCATCGGTAAATGTCACCGGAGCCAGCGATTCACCTCCGGCGCCCAGGTCAGTGCCCCCGGTGAAGTCGATCTCCTCGTCGGTGTAGCGCACACCGGTAACCAGCGTCCAGCGCTCGGAAAGGTGCCAGTCGAAGCTCGCGAACAGGGCCCAGGCATCCGTCTCCTGATCGACGTCCCAGATGGCCTGCGGGAGATCGAAGAATGCCCCCAGGAAATCTGCAGAGTCGGCAACATTGAAGGCCTCGAACTCATCGGACGAGTAAAAACCGCCGACAATCCAGTCGAACCTGTCACCG
>JAACFI010000006.1 GCA_009937575.1 Haliea sp. | reverse complement strand
GCCCAGGGTGTCGTGTTTCGGGAGGGCGATATCATTCTCCTGCACACCGGTTGGACTGACGCTAAATTCGAAAGTGACCCGGCGGCCTGGGGATCCGGGCAGCCCGGTATCGACAATGCCGCGGCGATTTATCTCGCCGGTCTCAATCCCGTTGCCGTCGGTGCCGACACCTGGGGGCTGGGCGCCTCACCGCCGAAACCGGGGGACAAGGACATCTTCGATCATGTGATCCTGCTGAAGCACAACGGGATCTACATCCTGGAGACCATGAACACCGGCCGCCTCGCCGCCGAGGGAGTGCGTGAGTTCATGTTCGTGCTGGGTCAGGCCAGGGTTCGGGGCAGTGTGCAGATGATCATCAACCCGGTGGCGATGTGGTGAACCTTCCGCTCACGGCGTGTACCAGATCGGTGAGGTGTAGGCGCGCTCCTGGGTGATCATGGGCACATCGTCAGGCATCTTCACGCCAAAGCGTTTGGCCTCGTAGGCAGTCCAGCGGGGCGTGGGGATCTCGATCACGCGGGCATAATAGAAAGCTGCCTGCTTCGGGTCGAAATCCGGGTCAGTCCATACGGTGATAAGTTCCGGGGAGCCGATGCTGTTGCTCCAGGTGGCATTGGCCACGTCGACGGTATTGCCCACCGCCGGCAGTTTGCCGTTGGAACCCGGTTTACGCTGGCCGCTCCACACCACATCGTAGACTTTCTCGTGGGTCTTGCCCTTGCTGTCCATCCAGCCTTTGACGATCTGGATTCGGTCCAGGTTGCCGCTGTAGGCGTCTTTCTGGGCGGCCACCAGGAATTTGGGTGCCTTGTTACCTTTCGGGGCTGCTCTCAGGTCGCTGCCCATGGGCACGCCCTTGGTATATCCGGCGCCCGCCGGCAGGCGTGACAGTGCGTCGTCCGCGGTAAACTCCCAGCCGCCAAAAAATCGTACGAGTATCCTGGAACCGGTAGTGGCGTAAACCTCCTTGCGGGCAATGGCGTCGAAAATCGCCTCCCGGGTATTTTCCGTCGCCCACACCGCCGCGTAGCCGGAGGATGCCTGCTGCCAGCCGTAGACGGTGAGGTCGGGATCCAGGGGTGACCTGATCACCATGTGTTTGTAGCGTTCGACTTCAGGCTCCACACCGGAGTGCTTGCCGAAAAAGTTTTCCTCCTCCACCGCCGCCAGTGACGTGTGGGCGTCGGTGCTGCCGATCATGCCGAACTTGAACGGGTTGATGCCCAGTTTCTTCTCGAGCTGCAGCCCCTTGCGTAGGGCAGAACGGGCGTACTCGTATTGCAGCATCTCCTTTTTCTTGAGTTCGGTGCCGTCCAGGTTAGCAGCGTCCCAGGTCTCGTAGTCGGCAAACTCGTCGTTCGGTGACAGGAAGGGGTGCGCTTCACCATCACCCTTGATCTGGGTGACCTCGGCCACCGGCTCGATGCGTGATCGCAGGTCGGCGAGCTCTTTCGTCAGGGGTTTGCCGGCATTGGTTTTGTCGGAAAACATCAGTCCATTGGACAGGTTGCCGTTGTGGGGGATCGCCAGCACGTCGGCGCCGGCGCTGTTCTCGAACTTTTCCAGGGCCCGCCACAGGTCCTCCGGGTTCTGGCTGTCGAACTGGGAGAAGGGCACGGTGCGATTGGCAGTGGCCGCATCGCCGCGGAACAGCACGTTGCGGTGCAGGTTGAATCCCCCGCGGGTGGTGTACTCGTAGCCGATCATGGCAGTGAAGCGGCCCGGTTCGTTGTAGCGGTCCGCCAGTGCGGTGTATTCCCGCCACGCGTCACGCACCAGTCGGTCACTGCGGAAGGGCGGGTCCGGTTTCTGCAGCGCGGCGACGATCTCCATGGCAGTATTGAAGATACGCTCCCGGTCCCCGCTCTTGAGTTCCTTGTACCAGCGACCACCCTGCTCGGTGGCCAGGATATCGGGATCGCCGGTCAGCAGTTTGGGCATCAGCCCGTACATTTCCGCGTGATCAGAGATTACCAGCCAGTCGAGTGGCCGCGACAGCTTGGCGCGCAGGCCGCCGGTGGAAACTACCTCCTCGCCGCGGGCAAAACGGTAGGCGTCTTCCTGGCCCAGGCGATTCATGGTACCTGCATCCACCGAGACGGCGGTGTGCAGGTGGGTGTCGCCGAACAATACCCTGGTCGGGAAGGAACGCCCGGCGTAAGGGGAAAACTCGCTGCCGCCGTGTACCCGGGAGACCTGTTCCTTCGAGGGTGTTGCATCCTGTGCCAATGCCAGGGGCGTGGCCACTGCGACGACCAGGGCGGCCGTCATCGCGCTGAGGTTTAAACGTTTCACGGTCGAATCTCCATATCCTGTCGTTTATTGTTGGCTGCCTGCTGATAACACCCTAGCACAGCTTGGGGATAATTCCATGACGCCGGGGGCTGCGCTCAGTCGGGCTGGACCCGTGCCGAGGCGCCGCCGCCGTGTGACGTTGTTGTTGACACTTCCGGCGTAGACGGCACGTCGGGATTGCCCGCATAATTACCGGGAATTAACGCAGGTAACAGCTTATGGATGCTCATCCCAACGCCGGAAAACCGGTTGCGCCGGAGTCACTGACGGATGTGGCCGAACTGGTCAGTCGCTACTACGAGGGGCGCCCGGACGTGGACAACCCGGACCAGAAAGTCAGCTTCGGGACTTCCGGCCACCGGGGCAGTTCCCTCAATACCAGTTTCAACGAGGCGCATATCCTGGCGATCACAGAGGCGATCTGCGATTACCGACAGGAACAGGGGATCACCGGGCCCGTGTTCATGGGCAAGGACACACATGCCCTGTCCACTCCCGCGGAGATGTCGGCCCTGCGGGTGTTCGCCAACCGGGGGGTGACGGTAATGATCGAGGGGCAGGGCGGTTATACACCGACCCCGGTGATCTCCCACGCGATACTCTGTTACAACCGCGACCGTTCAGAGGGACTGGCCGACGGCGTGGTGATCACCCCCTCCCACAACCCGCCGGATAACGGCGGCTTCAAGTACAACCCGCCCAACGGCGGGCCGGCGGATTCTGACGCCACTGGTTGGATTGCGGCGCGCGCCAATGGATTGCTGTCAGTCGGTGGTGTCAGCGCCCCGGCGCTGTCCTACAGCGAGGCCCTCGCGGCCGACACCACCATCGCCTACGACTACATGACGCCCTACGTGGAAGACCTGCAGGACGTGGTCGATATGCAGGCGATTGCCGGTTCCGGCCTAAAGATCTGCGCCGATGCCATGGGGGGCTCGGGCCTGCGCTACTGGGAGGCGATTGCCGGCCGCTACGGCTTGGACCTCACGGTGCGCAACGACCTGGTGGATCACCGCTTCAGCTTCATGACCGTGGACCGTGACGGCAAGGTGCGCATGGACTGCTCCTCGCCCTGGGCCATGGCCAGCCTGATCGAGCTGCGGGACCAGTACGATATTGCCTTTGGCAACGACCCGGACTATGACCGCCACGGAATCGTCACCCGCGGTGCCGGGCTCCTCAATCCCAACCACTACCTGGCGGTGGCTATCCAGTACCTTTTCAGTCATCGCGGGCAGTGGCGCGCCGATGCGGGGGTGGGCAAGACACTGGTGAGTTCCTCCATGATCGACAGGGTGGCGGCGGGCCTGGCCCGGAAACTGCAGGAAGTGCCGGTGGGCTTCAAGTGGTTTGTGCCGGGCCTGCTGGACGGTTCCTATGGATTCGGCGGCGAGGAGTCCGCCGGCGCGTCCTTCCTGCGCAAGGATGGCACGGTCTGGAGCACCGACAAGGACGGTATCATCCTGTGCCTGCTGGCCTGTGAAATTACCGCGGTCACCGGCAGCGATCCCGCGGAACACTATCGGCAACTTGTCGAGCGGTACGGCGATCCGGTATACGACCGGGTCGACGCCCCCGCGAACCGGGAACAGAAGGCCAGGCTCGCCGCCCTGTCACCGGAGCAGGTAACCGCCGACAGCCTGGCAGGGGAGGCGATTACGGCCAAGCTGACCCACGCCCCGGCCAATGGTGCGGCTATCGGCGGCCTCAAGGTGTGTACCGCCAACGGCTGGTTTGCTGCCCGGCCCTCCGGTACCGAGGATATCTACAAGATCTATGCCGAGAGTTTCAACGGCGAGCAGCACCTGCGCCAGATCCAGGAGGAGGCCAGGGCTATTGTGCAGGCGGCGCTGGGTTGACAGGGGAAAGGGCCTTCCCCGTCTTAGGTTTCTGCAGGGTCAATGTGACCCGTTCGAGTTTGTCGCGGCCACGCTGGGCGATGGATGTACGCAGTATGTCCAGGGCATCCGCTACCGCTGGTTGACTCACCGGGTCCAGACTGTCAGCCAATTCCAGCAGTAACTGGCCGTGAACGACCGTGTCGTGCCACTCGCCTAGATCCTCCTGTAGCGCCTTGCACAGTTCGATGGTCTTCGCAGCACTTTTGGTGCGTTTTTTTTTGGGAGTTGCGTCCAGCGCGTAGCGAAGCTCCTTGACGGCGATACGCAGCTTGTGCCAGCGTTTTTCATCGTTCTGCGACAGTGCCTTCAGCCTGGCGCTGGATACCTGCCTCAGTATCTTTGACAAGTCCCTCCCGCGATCATCTTCCACCTCGGCCTGCTCCCGCCGTTCCTCATCCAGGAACTGTCGCCAGCGCTTGATTGCAGACATCCACTCCCGCGACTCAAGCATGACCAAGACCTGCTGGTGCGCGGCGTACTGGTAGTGTTCCAGCCGGGGTAGCAGGTACTCGAACTGTTCCTCTGGCAGGATGTTACGAGCGCGGAGAACCAGTGTGTCCCAATCCCTGGCGGCGTTGGTGGTCTCGGCCAACAGACCCAGGTCGCGACGCAGGTTGCGGATTTTTTTCCCTGATTGCTGTTTGAGTCGACTGCGCATGCGCCGCAGGTTGATCCGCAGCTGGTGCAGATGCTCTTCGTCGTAACACTGCAATAGCGCGTCGCGGCGTTTGATCAGCTTGCGTTCCAGGTTTTTCACCAGACATATTTCAACTGGATTTGAAGGCTTTGAGGGCCGCAGCAGTGGTGGGCTCGCCGGTCTCGTAAAACAGCTTCATCGAGCAGGCGACGTCGGCGATGGTTTTTTGCACGATACCCACCATCCGTTTTTCCAGGAACGCGCCGACCGGGCCCCATGGCAGGTCGAAGCCCATGCTGGCGGTGAACAGGGTCTGGTCATTGCCCTGGTCGTCCAGTTGGTAACGGAACCAGGCCGACCTGAACGGCGGGGCGGGTTTGTCACCCTTGTGCAGACGGATCAGGAAGCCCTGGCCTTCGTTCCACTCCTCCACCGTTTCCTGAATATAGCTCCTGGCGTTGCGATAGACGTAGCGGCTTGCGCCGACGCCCTCGGCATCGTCGCTGACGATCTCGGTTTTCACAATGCCGGGCACGTAGTTGTGGGGCAGGGAGATATCCCGCAGTTTCTCCCAGGCCTGTTCCCTTGGGATGTCAATGACAATGTTGGTGCTGACTTCCTGGGTCATGCGGCTGTGTTTCCTTTGGGGCGTAGCCTGTGTTTCCGGTAGGCTGCGCCGGGTGTATTATGTCCTGTCGTTTGCACCATAATACAGATCACACTACAGATCACACTACAGTCAAAACGGTAACCCAGAGATATGCGGAAACTCAGCTTCCTCGACAGCGCCTTTTTACTCGCCGAGAGTCGCGAAACGCCGATGCATGTCGGCAGCGTGAACCTGTTCACCCTGCCTTCCAGGGCAGATTCCAGTACTTTTCTTCACGAGCTGTCCGACCAGCTGAAGTCTGGAAAAAACTTCCAGCCAATTTTCGGTGATAAACCCCGGCGCGGTGCCCTCGGCTCCATGTACTGGGAGCCGGATAAAAACCTGGATATCAACTACCACATCCGCCACTCGGCGCTGCCCGCGCCGGGGCGTTACCGGGAGTTGTTCACCCTGGTGTCGCGCCTGCACGCCACGCTGCTGGACCGCAACCGGCCCCTGTGGGAAATGCACCTCATAGAGGGCCTCAAGGATCGCCAGTTCGCGGTGTATTCCAAGTACCACCACGCGGCGATCGACGGGGTGCGATCCATGCACCTCACCCAGAGTATGTACTCCACCAGCGCCCGTGCGCGAATGCACGATTCACCGTTGTCCATGGCGGCGATGGAGCGTTACCGGGAATCACTGGAACGGGCGGCGATTCCACCCTCGGATGCGGAGATACGCAACGTGGCCGACAGGCTCAAGGCCGCCTATGACAGCGGTGTCCACCTCACCGGCGCCCTGAAGCAGTTTTCCAGCGCCTGGATGGGGCGGGGCGGGGCCTTGTCCCTGCCCTGGCTGGACGTGCCGCGCTCGCCGATCAACACCCACGTGGATGGCGCACGGCGTTTCGTGGCCCAGTCCTGGCCCTTCGAGCGGATCCGCGCGGTGGGCAAGGCACTGGACGGTACCTTCAATGATGCGGTACTGGCCATGTGCGCGGGGGCCCTGCGCGCCTACCTCAAGCGGCAGCAGGGTCTGCCGTCCCACTCACTCAAGGCCATGGTGCCGGTGTCCCTGCGTCGGGAAGGGGATATCGATTCGTCTAATGCGGTGGGCGCTATCAGCGCCGACCTGGGGACTAATATCAAGGACCCACTCAAGCGCTTTGCCCTGATCCAGTCATCCACCCGCGCCGGTAAGGATATGTTCAAGGGAATGTCCGCCAAGGAGTCCGAGCTGTTCATGCAGGTGACCCAGTTGCCGGGCGTGCTACTGATACCCCTGGGCCTGATCGGGCGTTTCCCGCCTTACAATACGGTAATTTCCAATGTGCCGGGGCCGCGCAAGCCCATGTACTGGAACGGGGCGCGTTTAGAGGGCATCTATCCGGCGTCCATCGTGTCTGAAGGGGTGGCCCTGAATATTACCCTGGTCAGCTATGGCAAGAACGTGGATTTCGGCATCATCGCCTGCCGCCGCACCCTGCCCCAGGTACAACGCCTGATCGACGACCTGGAAGATGCGCTGCAGGAACTGGAAGATGCCGCCGGCCTGCAGCGGCGCAAGACGAAGAAACGGCCGCGGAAAAAATAAGCTTCAGTCGGCCAAGGCCTGGACCAGCAGTTCGAAGGAGCGTTTGCGGTCCTCGAAATAGTACATGTTGGTGACCGCCATGATCTCGTCCGCCCGGTGCAGGTCGACGAGCTGTCGTATCTGTTCCCGGACCTGCGCCGGGGTGCCGGCGGCGCGGCTGTTTTCCCGGCTGGCGATAAAGGCCTTCTCCTGCGGTCCCAGGGTGTAGGCCTGTGCTTCCGAGGGTGTCAGTGAACGCCCCTCCGATTGCCCGGTGAAAAAGCGGAACAGGTTGAGATCATAGGTCAGCTGCAGGGCGCGGGCCTGCTCCTCATTGTCGGCACAGAATACGCTGAGGGTGAGAATGGCATAGGGCTGGTCCAGTTTCTCGCTGGGCAGGAAATGCTGTTTATACAGACCGATCAGCCGCGCATCCGCCTGGGGATTGATAAACAAGCCCAGGTTATAGGGCAGGCCCCGCTGGGCGGCCAGCACCGCGCTGTCCGGGCTGGAGCCCAGCATCCACAGGGGAATATCTTCAGGTGGCCTGGGGCTGACCAGCGGCTTCGTCTCCTCCTGCCACAGGTAGTCACTGAGCTGTGCCACCAGTTCCGGGAATTTCTCGAATTTTGGTCGCCCGTCGGTGGCCAGGGCCACCGCGGTGGACATATCTGCCCCTGGGGCGCGGCCCACACCCAGGTCCACCCGGCCCGGGTAGAGGTTGGCCAGCAGGGAAAATACCTCGGCGACCTTGTAGGCGCTGTAGTGGGGTAGCATGATGCCGCCGGAGCCGATGCGTATGCTGTCGGTGGCGGCGCCCAGGGCCGCCAGCAGAACCTCCGGTGCGCTGCCGGCGACGGCGGCAAAGGCGTGGTGTTCGGACACCCAGAAGCGTTTGTAACCCAGCTGCTCGCACCAGCGGGCCATGGCCAGGGTCTCCTGCAGGGCGGTGGCGGCCTCGCCGGCGGTGCGTGCCAGAGATTGGTCCAGTACGGAAAGGGGGAGGGACATAGGGGGCTAATTGCTGTCTGGGCTGAGGCGCATTATCCGGTATTGGTCCGCCAAGGCCAATGACTATTGGGGTAAAATCGGCCCATGGAAATTCCGGTGGATGTACACGAACTGCTGCTGATCGCCAGCGGTATGTCCCTGGGGGCGGTGATACTGGCCCTGGTGGGTGTGCCCTGGGTGGTCATCCGGCTGCCCGCGGACTACTTCAGCCAGCCCGAACGCCATACCTGGCGCGAGTCGGATGGCGAGCCCCTGTTCGCCGTTTTCATCGGGCTGCTTAAGAACATGGTGGGGGCGATACTGGTGGTGCTGGGCCTGATCATGCTGGTGACACCGGGGCAGGGCCTGTTGACCCTGCTGGCGGGGCTGTTATTGATGAATTTTCCCGGCAAGTACCAGCTGGAACGCTGGCTGGTGTTGCGCCCCGGCATGTTGCGCGCACTGAACTGGCTGCGTGGGCGCCAGGGGCAGGCACCTTTTGATCACCCCGACACATAAATTCGCACTGACTGTCACATTTGCCCGTATAATTGGCGGCAAGGATGTAACGAGGAATTCCGGCATGATCGGAAAAATGGTTTCACTGGGCTTTGACCTGGCCACCCTGCCTGCGCGTATGACCTACCGCGGCACCCGGGCCATGCTGAGCATGCCCGGTGACTTCGAGCAGGTAATGGCTGAAATCCGCGAGGCCTCGGACGAAGTGGCGCGAGAAATCCAGGCCCTGTTGTACAGCGTCGACCAGGAAATGAGCCAGAAGGCTGCCCACCTGAGCCCCCAGCAGAAGCAGCAGGCGGCGGAATTGGCGCTGGACGCTGCGGAGAAACACCTGAGCATGGCGGCGGTGAATATGCTGCGCGCCCTTTGGCTGGCGGTAGACTCCAACCGTCAGCTGGAACAGGACGGGGACGGCGTCACCATCGAGCACGAGGGCCCTGCGCGGTGAATCTCAGGCCATACTGAGGGCGAAGGGTTCCGCGCTCTCCAGTCGGGGAATGCGGTTGCCGATGGAGCGCACCAGGTTAACCAGGGGCACCACGTGGTGGGTCAGCAGCGGCAGGCCGGTGGTTAATATCGATGCCGACATTTCCCGCTCCGGGTCTGCCCAGGCGAACTTGTTGATCAGCCCCAGGTGGCCGAACGCCTGGGGACTGTTGGGGCCCCAGACGCCGAAGGGCTCGTCCCCCAGCATCAGTCCCGCACTGTAGCGCATGGGGATGCCCAGGGTCTGGTCCACAGTGCGGTTGCCGAACTCTTGCACTGCCCGGGCGATGGTGGCCGACGCGCAGACGCGTCGCCGCCTCCACTTGCCGCCATCGAGCATCATCTGGAAGAACTTCGATGTCTCGTCTGCCGTGCCCACCAGGTTGCCGGCGGGAATAATGGCGTCCTGGAAGCGCGGGTCGTTGCACATGCTTTCCAGGGACGTGATATCTCCTGTACCCAGGGCCCGCTTCAGGAATGCCCGCAGCAGGAATCCCGGCCTCGGGCCGGTGGCGTAGGTGGGCGCCAGGTCCGCCAGGTGTTCCCGCTCGATGCCATAGCTGAAGTACTTCATGCCCATGGGCTGGCGGATCTTTCTGTCGATATAGGCGTTGATGGTATCGCCGGTAACCTGGCGCACCACCCGCTCCAGTACGAAACCCCCTGTGATGGCGTGGTAGGCCAGTTTGGAGCCGTCAGTGATGATGGGCTCCGCATCGCACAGAAGATCCCAGGTGGCGTCCTCGTCCCACAGGGTATCCAGGGGCGTATCCGGCGGCAGCCCGGGAATACCTCCCCGGTGAGCCAGGATCTGGTGGATGGTGATATTGTCCTTGCCGTTGCGGGCGAACTCGGGGGCGTAGAAGGCCACCGGGTCCATCACGTTGATCAGGCCGTCTTCCGCCAGCATGTGCATCATCAGGGCGGTGATGCCCTTGGACGTTGAGTAAAGGCACACCGGTGTATCCGGGCGCATCAGTATTTTTTCGTCGGAGGGATCATCTTCCGGGCCGTTGCCCCTGGCGTGACCGATGCCCCGGGACAGCAGCACTTTGCCCCGGTGCCGGATACTCAGGCTGATGCCGGGGTGTACGCCGCTGCGATAGAGCTTTACCACGTTATCCCAGATGGCGTTGACGTCGGCGGCATTCAAGCCCACGTCCTGTGGGTCCACCTCCTGGCGGGTGTCGATGGTGGTGACCTCGTCCAGGTCCCGGGGGATGTCGCTCAGGTGCAGCAGGCGTTTGCGCAGAATATCCATAAGTACCCTGTGTCTATTATCGGAGGCAGGTATTCTTACGCAATCTATTGTCTCCGTCCACTCCCTTAATCGCCCTTACTCAGGCAACTTCCGCCGTCACGAACCAGATGGCCCCCGACATCAGCAGGGCCCCGTCCCGGTAGTAGGGCGCCAGTACCACTTCCATGGCGCTGAACACCTTTTCTTTGGTGTCCTGGTCCTGGTCCATCAGCAGGCGACCGACGGGACCGATTTCAGCCAGCTGGCGAACACTCTCCCCGAGGGTAGGTGCTTCACCGAAGCGTATCTCCCGGTTGTGGGATTCGATGTTGATATTGGCGAAGCCCGCGTCGCCGAGAATCTGCCGCACGCGATCGGGGTTGGCAAAGGCGAAGGGTCCAGGCGCATTGGGGTCGGGTGGCGCCGGCAGCTCTACGTACTGCAGGGCGGCCTGCAGGGGAATGCGGGTCCAGTCATTGGCCGCCAGCGGCTGCCAGCAGCTGAAGGCCACACGCCCGTCGTCGCTCAGGGCACGGCGCAGGTTGCTGAATGCCCCCTCCGGGTCGTCGAAAAACATGACACCGAAGCGCGAGAACAGCAGGTCGAAGCTCCCCGCCTCGAAGGGGTGATCGGCGGCGTCCGCCTGCAGGAATCCCAGGCTGGCGGTGGAGTCGTCGGTCCGGGCTATCTTGTCTGCGGCTACTTCCAGCATCGGTCCGGATATATCGATGCCCAGTACGCTGGCGCCTGCGCCAAGCCGCTGTGCCAGCAACAGGCTCTGGCTGCCCCCGCCACAACCCACGTCCAGGGCCTTGCGGCAGCCTTCGACCCCGGCGTGATCCAGCAGGGCCTCGCATACCGGTTGCAGTAGGCGCGCCATGGTGGCATCTTCCTTGGCCCAGCGTTTGCCAGCTTCGCCATTCCAGTATTCGACTTGTTCCTCGTTGCTCATCGCGACTCTCCCTGTTTAATTGTGGCCATTATCGGTTGCTGTAGAGGTGCAGGGAATTGATCGTGATCATGTTATTTCCCCGGCACTCTCTGCGACACTGACTTGTGGAGAGCGAATAATGACAGGGAGAGTACGATATGTCTGCTGTAAAGATGGAAGGCCTGTTAGAGTTGCACCCTGCTTGCCCGCGGTATATTTTCAACTATTCTCATAACAAACGCCCCGGGAGGGTGGAGGTTTAACCATGCGCATATCACGTTGTCGGCAGCTCGGTATCTGCCTCCTGCTGTTGCTTCCCCTGGTCATGCCTGCGCGTGGAGAGGACGTGGAGCCGATCGAGTCAGACTGGTTGGAACTGGTCAAGGGCTACAAAGGTGCGACCCTGGGCACGGAGTTGCGCGAAATCGAAGATGACGGCGATACGCGCACCGTGACTCTGGCGATTCCCAAAAAGTCCATCAGCCACCCGGATGAGATCGAGGAAGTGGTTGTGGTCGGCCGCAAGCCGGAGGAGCCCGAACCACTGGAAATAGACTACGAATGGCTGGATGATTATGACAACGACAACTACGGCCTGGTGATTCGCCTGGGTAAGAATTCACGCTGGCCGATTCGCCTCTACCTCAATTCGGATCCCGGTTTTATCCGCTGATGCGAGAGAGTGGAGGAACCGTTCTCGTCACCGGTGCCTCCTCCGGTATCGGCGAGGCACTGGCCAGTGTATTCGCAGAGCACGGGCACGACCTGGTACTGGTAGCCAGGAGCGCTGACAAGCTGGAACAACTGGCGGACCAGCTCGTGGCGGACCACGGTGTGGTAGTTGCGGTGCGTACAGTGGATCTTTCCAAGCCGCGCAGCGCGGGCAAACTGGCAGATGGCCTTCGGCGTGAAGGTTGGGAGATCGACGTCCTGGTAAACAACGCCGGGGTGCTTCAACACGGTGCCTTCGCAGAGATGTCGCCCGGGGATCACCAGCGCATGATTCAATTAAACGTGGCCGGGATGACGGATCTGCTGGCCTGTTTCCTGCCCGATATGCTCGAGCGCGGTTCCGGGCGCATACTCAATGTGGCTTCCATCGCCTCTTTCCTTCCGGTGCCCAGCCTTGCGACCTATGCGGCTACCAAGGCTTATGTTCTGTCCCTGGGCGAGGCGCTGGCAGAGGAATTGCGCGGTAGTGGCGTCACGGTGACGACTCTCTGCCCGGGAGTAACGGATACGCATATGATGAACGACGCCATGGCTTCCAGCGAAGGTCTCAAACTACCGCGCATGGTGATCGGTGACGCCGAATCGGTGGCCCGGGACGGTTTCCGGGCCTGCATGAAGGGAGAGACTGTGGAAGTACCCGGCGCTCTCAACCAGGCGCTTACGCTCACCGCCCGAAATACACCCAAGTGGTTGCTGCACCGCCTAACTGGTTTGATGGGCCGATCCACCTTTTAGTTTCTTAACACGCAAAACAGAGACAATAATTATGATCAGAAGACTGCGTTCATGCGTTCGCCCGTTAGTCTTTCCTGGCCTTTTGCTGGGCCTGGCCAAAGTTGTCCTGGCCGCGGCGCCTATAGCGCCGAACCCCTACCAGGTTGAACGCAGCTGGCCCGACTACTTCCTCGAGCACCAGAAACTGTTCACCGAGCAGGCCGGCACCTACAGGGCGGGGAAATACCCGGTCTGGACCGTGCATGTCCCCGGTGGCTGGATCGGCAACAGTACCATCATCGAGGGCGATGACGGCCTGATTGTTTACGACACCAGTGTCAACGTGGCAGCGGGGGAATATATCGCCGAGGAAATCCGCAAGATTTCCGATAAACCCATCAAGGCGATTTTCTATTCCCACCACCACACAGACCACTATAACGGCACCTCCGCCCTGGTGACCCCGGAGCAGGTGGCCAGCGGCAAGGTGAAGATCTACGCCTGGGACAATTTCGAGGAAGAGATCGCCAACGAGTTCGGCGCGATCCTGCCGCGACAGTTGCTGGGGGTGTTCTACTACGGCCCGGACATGTTACCGCCGGAGGACAAGCACCACCACGGCTGCTGCTCGCCCCGGGTGCTGGGGGGTAAGCCGGGTTATATCCCACCCACCGATACCTTCAGCGAGAATACCACCCTGGACATCGCCGGGCTGAAGATCAACGTGTTCTACACCGGCGGGGAGGCCATATCCGAGTTCGGCCTGCATATTCCCGAGTTCGACATGGTGCTGATCGGCGACGAGTTTTTCTACGCCCTGGCCAACATTCACTCCATCCGGGGTTCCAAGCCGCGCCTGCCGGAAAACTACCTGAATGCCCTGGACACGGTGCGCGAGATCAAGCCTGAGTGGCTGCTGGGTTCCCATATCATGCCCATCCAGGGCCGGGATAAAATCCAGCAGTACGTGACCACCAGTCGCGACGCCATCCAGTACCTGTGGGACCAGGGGATACGCTATATCAACAAGGGCTATACGCCGGCGGAGCTGCAGCAGCAGTTCCGCGAACTGCCTGAGTATCTCGATCTGGACCCCTTCACCCGCCCGATGTATGGAACGCCCTGGATCATCGCGCCGGAGCTGTACACCGGTTGGGTAAGCTGGTTCAGCGGCGACGCCACCGACCTCTCACCCACCGCGCCGGTGGAGAAAGCCCGGCGCATGGTGGAATTGATGGGCGGGCGCGACCGGGTGTTTGCGGAGGCCGAGAAGGCGTTCAAGGCCGGAGACGTGCAGTTCGCCGCCGAGCTGACCCAGATGCTGGTGCGTATCGATCACCAGGACTGGGAAGCGCGCTACCTCAAGGCGGCCAGCCTGCGCGCCCGTGGTTACCGGGAGCTGAACACCATCGCCCGAGCCTGGTACCTGAATGGCGCCAACGAACTGGAGGGCAAGGTGGATCCCGGCAAGCTGATCAAAATGGGCATGGCGGTGATGCAGGGCGCCCGGCCCGGTGGGCAGTTACTGGAGAACTGGCGCTACCAGGTGGACGCGGAAAAAGCCGGCGATACGCGTCTCACCCTTGGCTTTGAGTTTACCGACTCCAGCGACACTTACACGGTGGAGCTGCGCAACAGTATCCTGGAAATCATACCCGGCCAGATTACCAGGGGCACACCGAAAGTCAGCCTCAGTGCGACGCAGTTGCGGCAGGTGATGATGGGTAAGCCGATGCCGGATGGGGTGGGGGATGGGGAGACCTTGCAACGCCTGCTCGGGTTCCTGGACCGGGAGCAGCCCGGGTTTTATATGCATGTCCGATAAATGGTGCGTGATACGCACCCTACGTAGGGTGCGCACTGCGCACCATTAAACCGGGGCCAAAAATATGACCAACACACTCGCACACCGCCGTGAACTCTGCTTCTGGGGCTGGGGCTACACCGACCAGGGCCTCACCCCCGAGGAGGAAACCCATGTCGCCAGGCTGGCCTCCGGCCTGGGAGCGGAGCACAAACCCGGCCCGGCACCTCGCCTGGAAGAATTCGACCTGGCTGCACCACGTATCGCCGCCCCGGATAATCTCTCCCCGATCCTGTCATGCACCCCCTACGACCGCATCACCCACGGTTACGGCAAGTCCTTCGGCGACCTGGTGCGCATGCAGATGCGCGAGATGCCCAACCCGCCCGACTGGGTGGCCTTTCCCCGCAATGAGGAGGATATTGCCGCGCTGATGGAATTCGCCGCCAGCAGCGGCGCCGCGCTGATTCCCTTTGGCGGCGGCACCAGCGTCTGTGGCGGGGTGGAACCGGACGTGGGGGGCGACTACGGCGCGGTGATCAGCGTGGACCTGCAATACCTCAACCGCGTACTGGAAGTAGACAAGACCAGCCGTGCCGCCCTGATCGAGGGGGGCGCCCTGGGCCCGGAACTGGAGGCGGACCTCAAGCCCCATAACCTGACCCTGCGCCACTACCCCCAGAGCTTCGAGTTTTCCACCCTGGGCGGCTGGATCGCGACCCGGGCAGGCGGGCATTTCGCCAGCAACTACACCCACGTCGACGACTTCGTGGAGAGCGTGCGCATGCTGACTCCCGCCGGGGTCATGGTCAGCCGCCGCCTGCCCGGTTCCGGCGCCGGCCCGTCACCGGACCGGATGATGATCGGCTCAGAGGGCACCCTGGGTTTCATCACCCGGGCCTGGATGCGGTTGCAGGACCGACCGCGTTTCCGCGCCTCCGCCAGCGTCAGTTTCCCCGGTATGGAACAGGCCTGGTCCGCGGTGCGCGCCATCAGCCAGGCGGCGCTGTTTCCCAGCAACTGCCGCCTGCTGGACCCGGCCGAGGCAATGATGAACGGGGTGGGAGACGGCGATACCGCGCTGCTGGTGCTGGCCTTCGAGTCCGCTGACCATCCCCTGCAGGCCTGGATGGCGCGGGCCCTGGAACTGGCTGGCGATCACGGGGGCAGTTGGGACCAGGCGGCTGTAGACCGCTCACTGTCAGGCTCCGACAGTGCCGATGAGGATGGCGAGCACCGGCAGGGCGCCGCCGGGCAGTGGCGCAACCAGTTCCTGCGGGCGCCATACTACCGCAACTACCTGACGCCGGCGGGGGTGATCGTGGATACCTTCGAGACGTCCATTACCTGGGACCGTTTCGAGGATCTCTACCAGGGGGTACGCGAGCGGGTAGGCAGGTCCCTGAAGGAAGTGACCGGCACCGATTGCATGCTGAGCTGCCGCTTCACCCATATCTATCCCGACGGCCCGGCGCCGTACTTCACCTTTTACGCCATGGGCAGCCGGGAGGGTGATATGGCCTCCATGCTTTCCCGCTGGCGCGAGATCAAGCTGGCTGCCAACGAGGCGGTGGTGGGGCTGGGCGGTACCGTGACCCACCACCACGCGGTGGGCCGCGATCACCGCCCCGGTGGCTACGACGATCAAGCCCCGCCCCTGTTCAGGCGGGCATTTGCCGGCGCCCGACGGGAGCTGGATCCTACCGGTATGATGAATCCAGGAGTGCTGGTCGATACACCCGATCGGCGGGCCACGGCTCGGGGGGTGCTGGTCGATTAGCGGGATGAATATGCTGAGGACCACATTAACGATATTGCTTGCGGCGGTCCTGGCGATGCCGCTGCTGACCGCCGCCGCGGACAGGGGCCGGCCCAATATCGTCATTATGCTGAGCGACAACCTGGGTTACGGCGACCTGGGGGTGTACGGCGGTGGCGTAACCCGCGGCGCGCCCACCCCCAATATCGACCAGCTGGCCGCCGAGGGAATGCGCTTCACCAATTTCAACGTGGAGGCGGAGTGCACGCCTTCACGCTCCGCGCTGATGACCGGTCGCATGGCGATCCGCTCCGGGACCACCCGGGCGATCCCGGTGCCGGGCCTACCGGTGGGACTCGCTCCCTGGGAATATACGTTGGCGGAGATGCTGTCGGATCGTGGTTACAACACCGCCATCTTCGGCAAGTGGCACCTGGGTTATGTGGAGCAACGACTGCCATTGAACCAGGGCTTCGATGAGTGGTGGGGTTTTCCCTTCAGCACGGATGTGGCCTGGTATCCGGAGGCAGTGGGTTTCGACCCGGCACTGTTCGCGGCACCGCGCCTGTATCAGGGGCGAAAAGGGGAGGAGCTGAAGGCTCTGGAGCCCTACGACGCGAGCGTGCGCCCCCTTATCGACGGCCTTATTGCCGAAAAGTCAGTGGCCTATATCAAGGCACATGCCCGGGATGATGAGCCGTTTTTTCTCTACATTCCCTGGTCCCTGGTGCATCATCCCTCGCTGCCGAACCCGGGTTTCGAGGGTAAATCCGGCGCGGGTCGCTACGGTGATGCAATGATCGAGCACGACCATCGCGTGGGGCAGGTATTGGCGGCCATTCGCGAGGCGGGCATCGAGGACAACACCCTGGTGATCTACGCCAGCGACAACGGACCGGACCGGGCCGAATATCCCTACGTGGGGAATTCGGGTCCCTATCGCGGTTATCTGGGAACGGTACACGAGGGGTCGATCCGTACACCGATGATGATCCGCTGGCCGGGGCAGGTGCCCGCTGATGTGGTGAGCAACGAACTCATCAGCATTAACGATATTTTTCCTACGCTGGCGGCCATAGTCGGCGGCCGCGTTCCGGATGACCGGGTTATCGATGGTGTGGACCAGAGTGTCTTTATCCGTGGTGAACAAGCGCACTCCAATCGCGAGAGCCTGTTGTTTTTTGCGGGCGAGCACCTGATGGCCGTTAAATGGCGCCAGTTCAAGATCTATCTCCACGGCGAGTCCCCGGAAATCGACCAGCGCGGTTACCAGGAATTGTGGGCGCCCCAGGCCTACAACCTGGAACTGGACCCCGGGGAATACCATGACCTGGCCCTGCAGAATCTCTGGTTGCTGGCCCCGGCTCTCAAGCCCGTCTTTGAATACGTCCACAGCGTGGAGCAGTACGGACTGATTCTCCCAGGGGGGAAGAAGCCCGAGGTGTTCGAAACAAGCGTGCCGTTTTTTTCCGATGCGGCCCTGGATACCACCATGGGTGCGATCAAGCAGCAGGTGATGAAGGACATGGTCAAGTCCAAAATCGACGAGATCAGGGCTTATTTTTCTGGTGCCGAGGGCGGGCAACAGGAGTGACCAGGGATTTAGTTGTGTTTCGCCGCCGATTGTTTAATCTGGACCGCGCCCACTAGCCGGAGTAGACCAATATCTACCGTTCGCTTATCAGTGTGTCACTGTTGCTGACCATCGTCACGGTCGTTTTGAGCGCTTATATACGTCTCGCAGAGGTCGGTATCGGCTGCGAGGACTGGCCCGCCTGCTACGCCCAACTCAACCCCGCGACGGAGAAGAAGGGAATCACGGTGCTCACGGAAGAGGGCCAGCAGATGGCCCACTACGGTGCCAGGGTTGCCCATCGATATATTGCCAGCGTGCTGGGGCTGCTTATCCTGGTGATCTACCTTGTGGCCCTTCGCCAGGGTGGGAAGCGCTCTACCGGCCTCCTTGTTCCGACAGCCCTGTTCGCGATCATGGTGTTTCTCTCCCTGTTGGGTTACTACACGCCAACCCGCAGCAATCCGCTGATTACCATGGGCAATCTCCTGGGTGGTATGAGCCTGTTGGGCCTGCTGTGGTGGATGATGCAGCGGGAGGTCGATACGGGTGAGGTATCCGGGTCGGTTTGTTCTTTTCGTCCCCTGGCCCTTTGTGCCACGCTGCTTGTCTCACTGCAAATTGTGCTGGGAGGCTGGAGCAGTGCTAATTTCGCGTCTGCCAGCTGCCCGGGCCTCGTGACCTGCGAAGGGGAAATTTTGGCAGCAGAGAACGTAAGCGGAGCTTTCAATCCTCTGCGGGAAGTGCGCCTCGATGACAGCGGAGCTGTGATCCGCGATGATGCCCTGGGCCTGCTGAGCATGGCGCATCGCCTGTTCGCCTTGCTGACGGCAGGTTACCTTGCCTGGCTGGTACGCAAGCTGAAGAGCGAGTCAGCTTTGAGAACGACCGTGCTGGCGCTGTCAGTCTGTTCTATTGGGCAGATTGTGGTGGGGGTGACGACGATCTGGCTGGATGTCCCCCTATTACTGTTGACCCTGCACAACGTGCTGGCGGCCTGCCTGCTGCTGGCCAGTATCAATTTGCTCCATCGGCTGACCCCCGCAAAAGGGTCTGCACTTCCACGGTGACCGCCAGCGCATCGTCCTCGGTAAAACCGAGGGCGGAGAAGTGAACCCTGCCATCCCGGCCGACGATGTAGTGACTGGGGTAGCCCGCTACCCGGTACAGCTTGCTGACGCTGCGGTCCGCGTCGCGCACCAGTGGGAACTCGATGCCGTGTTCACGTGCGAAGGCCATTGCTGCCTCCGGATCGTCATCCACGTTGATGCCGATCACCTGGAAACCCTGGTCGCGGTGTTCCTCCCACAGGGCCTGCAGGTGTGGCATCTCCTGGCGGCAGGGAATGCACCAGGAGGCCCAGAAGCTGAGGTAGACCACCTCACCGCGCAGGTCACTCAGCCTTACGCTGCCGCTGCCGTCCAGCAGTGGTAAGTCGAAGTCCTGTGCCATTGGCGCCTGGAAGCGTTGTTCACCGCAGCCGGCCAGCCAGGTACACAAGACCAGCAGGAGCGCCGTGAGGTGATGTCGGGTAACGGGTTTATTGTGTTTGATCATTGTCATGCCATTCCGCTTACTGCAAACTCACATTGACCCTGGAGGCCAAACGTGGAAATTTTACTTTTTACCGCCGTCGGTATCGTATTGTACGTGGTGTGTGATCGCCTGCTGGTTCTGTTGGAGAACATGCATGGTGAACCGCTACCACAGCGCAATGTGGTGTTCTTCGTGCTGATCCTGACCCTGTCACTGTCCACTTTCAGCCTGCTGCGCATCTGGCTTTACCCCGGCGAGGGCGCGCAGCACGATAATCAGGAACAGCAGCCCGCCGATCGAGGAAACCAGGCCGCCCAGCCCCATTAGGCCCATTCCCAGGACGCGTTCGATGGAATTCAGCGCCTGTTCCGCCCCGGCCACCTTGCGCTGTACGCCGTAGCCTCCGGACCAGACCAGCCCCCCCACGTGCATCAACTGGCCGCCGCTGTAGATAATCGGCTGCCAGATGGCCATCTTCGGGTTGCGCAATGGGAAGCCGAGCTGGGGCAGCAATACATAGCACACCCCCATCATGGCCAGGGTAACGCCGACGATGGAGCCGTGGTAATGCGCCGGGATGGTGACGTCACTCCCGGAAATCAGGAACCCGATCAGGCCGCCGATACCGAACAGGAACAGTGAGCACTGCAGGGCCGAGCGCGCCTGCCACTCCTGCTGGTTCTGCCCGCCGTAGCGCAGCAGGGCGACGATGATCGCCACTGCCAGGGGCAGGGTACCGAGGCTGCCACCCCAGCGCATCAGCCAGGTGAACAGTTTGACGTGTTCCGGCGCGGTGATCGGGTAGGCCAGGTAGAACAGGGGAGACACGAACACACAGGCAAGCCCGACAAACAGGATCAGCAATACCACGCGCGGTGTCACGGGTAGTTGCAGGCCCGCCTCCCGGCACAGCCAAAGCCAGCACACCAGCATCAGCAGCGTGTAGGTGAACTGCAGCACGTGGCCGCCACCCCAGAACAGCAACTCGAAGAAGGAGCGGCCCATCAGGTAGTCGGGAATCTGCAGGTAGGACCAGACGAAACAGATCATTGCCACCGCCGCTGATACTGACGCGGTGTTGAGCCCGAAACGCAGGGCGCCGCGGGCGCTCACCCAGGGGCCCACCGGGGCCATGAAAATCATGCTGTTGAGCACCAGCAGGCTGAAGCCCAGGGCGAACATAAACAGGCCGGAGAAGAACAGCGGATGCTGCAATACGGGCACGTAGTTGCTCATCAGCGGCTGTGCGTCCCGCACGAAGGGCGAAGCGGTGATCACCAGTGCGCCGGCGCCTGCCAGGGCCAGTGCGGCCCATGCCAGGATCGCGGTTCCCGGGCGCTGGTTGAGGCTCCACAGGAAACCGCCGAAGGCCAGGCTCCAGACCAGCACCGAGAGATCCACGTGCACTACCAGCGCCGAGTGAAAGAAGCCGATCCAGGGGATGATCTCGGATACGTAGGGTGTACGCGATACTACCAGCAGTAGCGAGAACACGCCGGCCACCAGCAGCGCCAGCACGCAGAGCCACAGCCAGCCCAGTGCCAACAGTCGCCTGGAATCTGTCGGTACTTCCAGGCTGTAATCCTGATCTGTCGTCACTGTAACCTGAATCCCTCTTTGAAACTGGCCACCATCACCTGGGCGGGCTCTAATACCACGTCCCGTTCCAGCTGCCAGGTATAGCCCTCGCTGGCGACATCATCGTTCATCAGCAGTTGCAGGTGATGCGCACCCGCCGGGACTTCGAACCGCTGGTACATACTGGACACCCCGTCGTTGTGCAGCCCTGAGGGCGACACGGTGGCACGGTACAGCGATTCACCGTCGAGTAGCAACTCCAGTTGCAGGGGCGAGCGCTCCCGGGGACAGATCTCCGGGCGTTTCATGTTGCTGGGCAGCTTGTCGTACTCCGCACCGCTCAGGGGTTTGCACTCCCCGATGATCTTGCCGGCGTGGCGCACGGCGATTTTCAGTACCGCCATATCCTCTTCGAGGTGGGTGAAAGTCGGCAGGTGGGTGATGTACACCAGGGGCACGAAGAATGCGGCATAGAGCAGGGCCTGGCCCAGGTAGCGACGAAGATCAGCCATAGTAGGCTTCCTCCTCCTCGGCGTGGTGGAGATAGTGCTGGAATTCCTCGATTTCAGTGCCCAGTTGCGCGGTGCCCTGCACACCCAGCCAGCTCAGGCGGACCTTCTCCCTTGGTACCCGGGTGCGCAGGATCGGCATGCGCTCCTGGCTGAAACGCTGGTCCAGCCAGGTATTGCCAAGGCGGTAATAGCAGTCTCCCTCACAGCAACCGCTGATGATCACGCCATCAGCCAGGCCCCTGCGTAGCACGTAGTCGATAAAAGCGGGCGGTACCAGCGCTGAACAGGGCATGCTGATGGCGGCCACGCTGCCCGACTCCAGCTGATCCACGGTACTGCCGTGGTCGCAGCCATAGAGCATGATATGTGGTGCAACGGAATCCAGGGCTTTAAGCTTGTTCTCGGTCAGGGACAGCAGCTCCTTGATGTGAAAGCCCGGGATGCTGATTCCGGTGGTCAATTCGTCCACATGCCGGAACGGTGACGATGAGGGACAGGCCCCTGCGCAGATTCCGCAGCTGACACAGAGGTCGGGGTCTACCACCGATTGCTTGTGATCCTTCTTGTAATCGTGGTCCTTCATGCTCACCGCCTCGTAGGGGCAGTCCGCCAGGCACCAGCCGCAGCCATTGCAGTTGTCCGGGTCCACCACTGCCACCGGCGTCTGTTCAGGGCGTTTCGAGGGCAGCCAGGGGAGCAGGGTGAGAATGCAGGAAAGTCCCACCAGCAGCGCCCAGGTCTGGCCCGGCCCCCAGCTGTTGATCAGCGGGTAGGGGTTGAGGAACACCCAGTCCAGGCCAACCTCCGTTACCGCAACGTCCAGGTTGGCGGGCGCCTGGCTGAGGGCCGGCCACACTAGGGATACCACCAGCATAGCCAGCAGGGTACCTATGGCCAGGCCGCTGGCGGGGTTGGTGCGGGCGCCGGTGACGCGCTTGATGTGAATAAACATGCCCAGCAGCAGTGCCAGCGGAATGCCGATGTGCAGGAATACCAGCAGGGAGAAAAAGCGGTCGCTGAGGGTGGATTCGTTGAGGAAATTGCTGGCCATGGGATCCACCATGATCGGCAGCCAGTCGAACCACTCGGCGGTCAGTATGGCGATGTACTGGGCCAGCTGGTCCCACACCAGCCAGTAGCCGCCGATGGCTGAGGCGAACAGCAGCCACAGCAGCGGTATGCCGGTGACCCAGCTGAACCAGCGCGGGCCGCTGTAACGGTCCATGGCGTATTCGCGCACCAGGTGCAGGGTGACGCAGATACCCATGGCCGCTGAGGCATAGCGGTGAAAACTGCGCATGACACCACCGATGTACCACTGATCATGGGTAATGCGCTCGATGGAACTGTAGGCGCCGGAGATGCTGGTTTCGAAGAAGATGAACAGGTAGACGCCGGTGATGGCGACGATCCAGTAGTAGAAAAACGACAGTGCCCCCAACTGGTACATGGGGTTCCATTTGGGCGTGAAGAAAACCGAGAAAAAGCTGTCCAGGTGGTTGAAGCCCTTTTTCAACAGCGCCTTCATCGGTTCGCCTTGATACTGCGACGCCACTCGATGATCAGGGCGCGCGCGAAAATAATGGAGACGATCAGCCCTACGAAGGTCCCGATGAATACTGAGATATCGATGTGGTAGCTGTCCGTTGCCGGGTCGTAGACGGTGCAGAACAGTCGGATGCGGTTTTCCAGGTAGTCCAGCGTGGAGGGGCTGGCGGGCTCACCGAACACCAGTTGTTTCAGCGGCTCGATCAACTTTGGCGTGGGGAAGGTAATGCCATACACCTGGCGGTATACCTTGCCCTGGGCATCGATAATGGAGGACTGGATCAGGTGGTCGAAGCCTCTGGGGGAGGGCATGTAGATAAAGCCCAGCTGGCGGGTCAGCGAACGTATGTTCTCCTCGTCTGCCGACAGGAAATCCCAGCGAGTATCGGTCACCCCGTTGCTGTCGCGAAAGCTCGCCATGCGCTGCGGATGGTCGTTAGGCGTATCGAAGCCCACCGTGACCACCCGAAAGCTGTCCTCGTCCAGTGCGTCGCGCGCCTTTTTTACCACCTGGTCCAGGTGCTGGGTGGTGGTGGGGCAGATATGGTGGCAGCTGGTGAAGATCATGCTGATCACCAGCGGCTTGCCGCGGTAGTCCGCCAGGGATACCGGCAACCCCTCGGAAGTCACGAGCTCGACATTCTCCAGGGAATTGCCGATGACCGCCTGACTGTAGGCCAGGGCATCGTCGCGGCTGAAGGCGGAAAAATCAGGCTCCGCCGTGGCAATTGCCGCCGCTGAAAGAAAAAGGCCGGCGAGAGCCGGCCATAGACACTTGTGCATGTATAACCGCTTGTGGAAAGCGTCCTAGCTGATACCCCAGGTCTCTGCCAGGTACTTCCAGTTGATGAAGTAGTACAGCGCGAAGCTGACGAAGAACACCATCGCCAATACTACCGTACCCGGGATGGCGAAAGCACTCCCCCCGTTGGCACTGTATTCTTCATCTGTCACTGGATCGGCGATCCACTGCTCACTCATCTTCTGGTCGCCAAGCTTACGCCCGAACAGCAGGGAGCCTACGATGATTACACAGAAGGCTGCCCCGCCGATCACTGCCACGATGACTGACAGGCCATTGAGGGCCAGCATGGTATAGGCGGCGGCGGGGAAATCGTGGGTAATACCACCGGTGGCGGCGAACCCGATATCCCAGTGACGACGCGGTACACCCAGGGTGCCCGCGCCCATCAGGAACAGGGAGACCCCGGACATGCCCAGGCCGAACAGATAGGGCTGCCATTTCGCCAGGCCCTTCATGACAATTTCACGGCGGAACAGCACCGGCACCAGCCAGTAGGTGAGGGCCATGAATGCCAGGGTGGTGCCCACCACCACGGTGGCGTGGAAATGGCCCGGTACATACAGGGTGTTGTGCACCAGCAGGTTGATCTGCTCCGCCCCCATGACCACGCCAGTGATACCGCCGAGAAATCCGAAGCCAACCAGGGAGATGAACATGCCCGAAAAGGTCGGATTGCCCCATGGTGCCTTGCGCAGCCAGGTAAACAGACCGGCGCTGTGTCCTCTGGCCCGCTGGGCCGCCTCGATGGAACCGGGAACGGTGAGACCGTGCACCATGGACGCCATGACCGCCAGGTACATGGCATAGCTGGTGTTGAACATCTTGAAGTTGGAGCTGACACCCGGGTCCACCAGCAGATGGTGTGCACTGGCGATTTGCAGGAACAGGATGTACATCAGGAAGGCCGTGCGACTCACCTTTTCCGATAGCGGCTTTGCGCCGAACAGGATGGCTGCGATGGCGTACCACACCGCCACGTGGGCCGATACGTTGATTTGCTGTGAGGAGTGACCGAAGGCCCACCAGATCAGGCGGTAGGCAAGGGCGTCGATTTCACCCACCAGGCCGAGACTCCACAACAAGGTCGGTATCAGGATGATGGCGCCACTGACGATGGTGAACACCGCGATAATTGCCGCGGTGATGGCACCGAAGGTCACCAGGGGCACGGAGCCCTCGTAGGTCTTGTCGTTCTTGGCAACCACCAGGGTGCCGAAGAACACGAAGCAGCCAATCAGGGCGCCCACCGCAAACAGAATCAGGCTGAGGTAGAACAGGGGCGGCGCCTCCATTGGTGCGTAAGAGGTCATCATTACGCTGGCGTTGCCCTGCAGTACCACCACGTTGTTCATCACGGCGCCGATGACCATCAGTGCAAAGCCTGCCCAGGCCCACTTGGGCGTGGCCAGGCGGCAGCCCAGCAAAACCGAAGAGGCGAAATACAGCACCGCGATCTCGAAAAAGATGATCCAGAAAATCAGTACGTTGAGGCCGTGGGCAGTGAGCACCATGTAGAAATCTTCTGCGCCCAGCAGGTGAACTGCCTGCCAGCGGGTCATGCCCACCAGCAGTCCGTGCAACCCGCCTACCAGCAGGAAGACCACCGCCGCCACTGCGTTGGCCTTAAGCAGGTTTTCGGTAGAGTTGAAAAACTTGAGACCGGTGTCCGGACAGGTTCTGAATGTTGTAGTAGCCATGTCCCGTTCTCCTAATCGACCACGTGGATCTTGCCGATCATCAGGTGATGACCGACGCCACAGTATTCGTTGCAGATGACCGAGTATTCGCCTGTCTCGTTGGGCGTCAGGTTGAATACGTGCTCATAGTTGGGTACGACCTGGATGTTGATATTGGCCGGTTGCAGGGAGAATCCGTGCTGCCAGTCCAGGGAAGACAGGTGGAAGCGGTAGGTTTCGCCTTTCTTCAGTTCAACGATGGGCCACCAGTCCCACAGGCGGGCGATCAGGTAGACATCGCCACCCGCCGGCGGCGCCACGACCGGGTAGTTGCGCGGCCCCTCCTTGCGCACCTCGTACTTCTCCACGAAGGCCTCGGTAGCGGCCTGGAAAGCCTTGGGCGTGGTCTTGTAGGTATCGGTACCGAGGTTCTGTTTTCCCACCACGTGCCAGTAGGGCATCATGAAGGTCATCACCAGGCCCCAGACGAAGACCAGCGATATCCACAGCAGCTCGGATTTATGAATTGGCTCTTTCCACCAGAGTTTTTTGGCGGGAGGCGACAGGCTGGACATATTCAGACCCCCTTATGGGTTCTCGTTATTTCGCGTAATCAGCGAACGGGAATAGTGAAAATCTCCGCTAATCCCCACACCAGATACAGCAGGGCAGGCGATGCTACACCCAGGAAAAGCAGCAGGAATGGGTTGTCCAGTAACTTTTGCATCATTGGTACTTCGCCGGAATCGGCTTGATCCTGATCGGACATTGTTCTGTTCTCCCTGATCAGTGAAAGTGAAAAAGCCCACCTCGCGGGTCAGGCTTTCGATGATGGTACTCCCGCCGTCGGGGCCGTATCTTGACCTCGATCAATGATTTGTTCGCGGGGGCTTGATTAATAGCCGGTCAATTTGTGGGAGTATTGTCCGCGCAGTCCGTTCGGGTGCCGAACCATCCCGCCAGTTGGTCGCAGTCCCGCGCCGGAGTGGCGTCCAGCAACCGCAGCAGGCCGCGGTAGTCGGGGCAGTCGTGCCGTGATATTTCCCCGGGGGGCTGGTAGATGAAGGCGCACAGTTCCAGCTGCCGTCTCTGCTCCGGAGCAGGGCGGCAATCCGCCGGTTCCGGGCCCTGTTCGAAGGCCTCTGTAACAGCCGACCAACTACCCAGGCAGTCGACCTGCCAGTGGCTCTCAAGCTCCGCCTTTCTCACCGGCAGGCGTTCGTTGACGGCGTCCGTATCGGCATCTGCGAACGTTACCAGGGGCAGTAACAACAGCAGCGGGGAGAGTATGCGGGTGGAATTCATACCTTATCAGACCTCAAAGTAGCCAATAGATGTTTGATTCAGATCAACGGGACCGTTAACGGCGCGTACTAGGATGATCTGCCATAATGGGGTGTAATGCTGCGCCCCGGGCGGAAAAAACAATATGCCTGTTCGCCGGTTCCTGATCTCGCTGTTGACATTATTCCTGCTGGCATCATCGGTGTCTGCCAATGCGGGTGAATTGACACTGGAAGAAGTGCGCAGGGTTTTTCCCACGGCTCAGTCGATCACACTCCTCAATGGCAAGGTCCCGGCCTACGCGGTGCGCGGTGAACGCGGCCAGCTGGGGTTCGCGTTTACCACCGGTGAGTTGGCGCCGATCTCCGCCTATTCGGGCAAACCGATCAACACGGTGGTGGGGCTGGGTGAAGATGGCCTAATAAAGGGTGTCGAAATCCTCCATCACGAGGAGCCTATCCTGGTGATCGGTGTGTCAGATGACGACCTGAACACCTTTATCGCGCAGTTCGTGGGTAAGAAAACGACGGACAGGGTGCGGGTGGGGGCCCATCGGCGAGCCGGCTACGTGGGTATCGACGGTATTACCGGTGCCACGATCACCACCATGGTGCTGACCAGCTCGGTCAACAAGGCGGTGCGCAGTGTTGCCGAGGCCTACGGTATTCCCCGCGGGAGATCACCGGCGATGCCGGGTTTCGGCCCCGCGCCGGGAGCAGAGCCGCAAGAGAGCGCTTTCGAGGAAGTCCCCGCCTGGCAGTTACTGTGGGAAGACCGGGCTATTGAGCTCGGCGTTATCCTGCTGGCACTGCTGCTGTTGATGGCCATCCTGTTTTTCCAGGACTTGCTGGTGGAACACACGGTGCTGTTTCATCGCCTGCGGGTGGTGTATCTGCTCTTCACGGTATTTTTTATCGGCTTCTATTGCTCGGCGCAGCTGTCGGTCATCAATCTGCTGGCCTTCTTCCACAGCCTTACCGGCGGGTTTTCCTGGGATACGTTGCTGATTGAGCCGATAGTGTTCGTGCTGTGGGCCTTCGTTGCCATCAGCATCCTGCTGTGGGGCAGGGGGGTGTACTGCGGCTGGCTGTGCCCCTTTGGTGCCGCCCAGGACCTGATCAGCAAACTGGCGAATCGCCTGGGGTTCGAGGGTTACCGCCTGCCGCAGATGGTGCACGAGCGTCTGTGGGCGATAAAGTACCTGATCCTCATCGCCCTGGTGGGCCTGTCACTGGACTCCATGGTGAACGCGGCGCGCCTGGCGGAAGTGGAGCCCTTCAAGACCACCTTTATATTGCGCTTTGCCCGTGAGCCGGAGTTTGTCATCTACGCGGTGGCGCTGCTGGCGGTTTCCGCCATCAACAGCAAGTTCTACTGCAAGTACCTCTGCCCCCTGGGAGCGGGGCTGAGTTTCGTCACCCGCTTCCGGATCTTCGACTGGCTGCGCCGCCGGCGGGAATGTGGCAAACCCTGCCAGGCCTGCGCCCACCAGTGCCAGATTGCCGCGATCAAACCCACCGGCGAGATCATCGACAACGAGTGTCACTACTGCCTGGAGTGCCAGGTAACCTATTGGGATGACGGGCGCTGCCCGCCGCTGGTGGAGAAACGCAAGAAGCGCGAGGACAAGGAGCGCCGCAAGGCCGAGGCGGTGATCGCTTCCGATGCCTGAGCGTTCGGCTGGGTTTTTCTTGACCTGCATCATGGTACTTTTTATTGGGAAGCATAGTCTGCACTGTGCGACCGCAAATCCCGCGGAGGGGAAACAATGAAAAAGACGCAACACTGGAGAAAACTGTTACCGCTGGCTGTAGTGTGTGCCGGCCTGAATTTTACTGGGGTGGGAGCACTCGCCGAGGACGAGGGGAAGACCGATCACCCCGGGGTTACGCCCGGTGAGATGGCCTACAAGGGTGCGCCGGTACCCGGGGCGGACGAGATGAAGCGGGTGGTGACGCCCGGTGCCCCGGACATGACCCAGGCGGAGTTCGACCTGGCGACCAAGCTCTACTTCGAACGCTGCGCCGGTTGTCATGGTGTGTTGCGCAAGGGCGCAACGGGTAAGCCCCTGACCACCGACATCACCCAACAGCGCGGTACCGAATTCCTCAAGGCGCTGATCAACTACGGTAGCCCGGCGGGCATGCCGAACTGGGGCACCTCGGGCGACTTTACCGAAGAACAGATCGATATCATGGCGCGCTACCTGCAGCACGAGCCACCGATGCCTCCTGAGTGGGGTATGGAGGAGATGAAGGGTACCTGGAAGGTGCACGTGCCGGTCGACAAGCGTCCGACCAAGCCGCAGCACAAGTACAACATCGACAATATCTTCTCAGTGACCCTGCGCGATTCCGGCCAGGTGGCCCTGATCGATGGGGACAGCAAGGACATCATTGCGGTGCTGGATACCGGCTACGCGGTGCATATCTCCCGCGCGTCTCACTCCGGTCGCTATGTGTTCACCATCGGCCGCGATGCCAAGGTGGATATGATCGACCTGTACATGAACCCTCCCAAGGTGGTGGCCACCATCAAGGTAGGCCTGGAGGCGCGTTCGGTTGAGACCTCCAAGTTCAAGGGGTTCGAGGACAAGCTGGCGATCGCCGGCTCCTACTGGCCGCCCCAGTACGTGATCATGGACGGCGCTACCCTGGAGCCCAAGAAGATCGTCTCTACCCGCGGCATGACCGTGGATACCCAGGAGTATCACCCGGAACCCCGCGTAGCAGCAATCGTGGCCTCGCATGAGCACCCGGAGTTCATCGTTAACGTGAAGGAAACCGGCAAGATCCTGCTGGTGAACTACAGCGACCTGAATGCCCTGTCGGTCACCACCCTGGAGG
The DNA here is from genome assembly GCA_009937575.1 of Haliea sp. Lineage (GTDB taxonomy): Bacteria > Pseudomonadota > Gammaproteobacteria > Pseudomonadales > Halieaceae > JAACFI01. Next base: position 7,453 of record JAACFI010000006.1, on the reverse strand, counting down.
CGGCGCGCTTCCTGCACGACGGTGGCTGGGATTCCACCCAGCGCTACTTCCTGACGGCGGCCAACCAGTCCGACAAGATCGCGGTAGTTGATGCCAAGGAGCGTGAGATCGAGGCCCTGGTGGATGCACCCAAGATTCCGCACCCGGGACGCGGCGCCAACATCAAGGATCCCAAGTACGGACCCGTCTGGGTAACATCTTCCCTGGGTAACGAGAACATGACCTTCATCGGTACCGATCCGGTCAACAACCCGAAGCATGCCTGGAAGGTGGTTCGCACCCTCAAGGCCCAGGGTGGTGGTTCCCTGTTCGTGAAGACCCATCCGAAGTCCAACAACCTTTGGGTGGACAATACGCTGCACCCGGACCCCAACGTCAGCCAGACTATTGCCGTCTACGACATCAACAACCTGGATGCAGGTTACAAGGTGTTGCCGATCGCGGAGTGGGCCGGCCTGGGTGAAGGTCCCAAGCGTGTGGTACAGCCGGAGTACAACGCTGCGGGCGACGAGGTCTGGTTCTCTGTGTGGAGCGGCCAGGAGCAGGAGTCAGCCATCGTGGTGGTGGACGACAAGACCCGCAAGCTGAAGAAGGTGATCAAGGACAAGCGCCTGGTGACCCCGACCGGTAAGTTCAACGTCTACAATACCCGCAAGGATATTTACTGATCTAGAGCTGCCAATCTGAACCTGAACCGGCGCCTGTGGCGCCGGTTTTTTTATGGCTTTCTTTTTAGGGGACAGACCCCAATTTAAAAAAGGGGCCAGCCCCTTTTTTAAATTGGGGTCTGTCCCCAGTTCCACCAGTTCCACACTACAGGGGTGGGAAAGGAGTGGTGGCGGCCGTTCTATTGATCTGGATCAGCATACATCGAATCTGTGGGTGTATAGTGACCCATATATGGTGTTATGTATGTATTGTAAATACCATATGTTGGGTTCTGGCGCTCGCTCAGCCGGTTGCCCGGTGCAATAACAACAAAAACAGCGGGACAGGAGTTCACCATGCACGTCGCATCTTCCCCAGCCACCGAATATGAAGACCTTGTGCCGTTACAGGGTGCCGCCCTGGACATCTGGCGCCAGAAATACCAATTGAAGAACAGTGTAGGCGAGGCGCTTGACAGAGATGTCGACGCGAGCCTGGCGCGTGTAGCCCGGGCCCTCGCGGACCTCGAATCTGAAGATGCCCGGCATCACTGGTACGAGCGTTTTCTCTGGGCACTGCGCCAGGGCGCGATTCCTGCGGGCAGGATTCTGTCCAATGCGGGAGCGGGGGCGCACAAGCCGGAAACATCTACCATCAACTGTACCGTTTCCGCCACCATAGAGGATTCCATGGACGACATCCTGGGTGGCCTGCATGAGGCGGGTATTACCCTGAAGGCCGGTTGTGGAATAGGTTATGAATTCTCCACGCTGCGCCCCCGGGACAGCTACGTCGCCGGCGCCGGGGCGCAGACTTCAGGTCCGCTGTCCTTCATGGACGTCTATGACAGTATGTGCTTTACCATCTCCTCCGCCGGGGGCAGGCGGGGGGCACAGATGGCGACGTTCGATGTCAGCCACCCGGATGTGGAAGAGTTCATCGCGGCCAAACGCCAGGACGGAAAACTACGACAGTTCAACCTGTCACTGCTGATCACCGAGGAATTCATGCAGGCAGTGAGCGAAGACAGTGACTGGCCGCTGGTGTTCCCGCTCACTTCGGAACAAGCAGTGCAGCAGGATATAGATCTGGCGGACGAGGGGCAGGTGCTGTGGCGCGAGTGGCCGGTGGGCCATCCATATATCAGCGACGACAGTGGCCGGGTTGCCTGCCGGATTTTGAGGACGGTGCGGGCACGGGAGCTGTGGGACACCATCATGCGTTCCACCTATGACTATGCAGAGCCCGGCTTCATTCTCATCGATCGGGTCAACGACTGTAACAATAACTGGTTCTGCGAGAATATACGCGCGACCAATCCCTGTGGGGAGCAGCCCCTGCCCCCCCATGGAAGCTGTCTTCTGGGCTCGGTCAACCTCACGCGCTTTGTGGTCAGTCCATTTGCCGCCGACGCCCACTTCGACTGGAAAAGGTTCCGGGAAGTGGTGGCCGTTTTCACCCGCATGCTGGATAACGTGGTTGAAATCAACGGCCTGGCCCTCGAGGGCCAGCGCGGGGAGATTCTTGCAAAACGCCGCCACGGTATGGGCTTCCTGGGCCTGGGTTCGGCCCTGACGATGCTGCGGATGAAATATGGCGAGGCCGATTCACTGGAGTTCACCGAGTCCGTGGCCCGCAGCCTCGCGGTGGAGGGTTGGCGTGAGGGACTGGCACTGGCCCGCGAAAAAGGCCCGGCGCCGATTATGGAAGAGGAGTTCGAAATCACCCCCGCACTGTTGCGTCTGCGGCCTGAACTTGAGGCCGATGGCTTCCGGCAGGGGGATACGGTACCGGGCCGTATCCTGCACACGCGTTACAGTCGCTACATGCGGCAGCTGAGGGAGGTGGAGCCCGATCTGGTTGCCGCACTGGAAGAGGAGGGCAGTCGCTTTACCCACCACAGTTCCATAGCCCCTACCGGCACCATTTCCCTGTCACTGGGTAATAATGTCAGCAACGGGATTGAACCGAGTTTTGCCCATCACTACGCGCGCAATATCATCGTGCCGGGCAAGAAGAGCAAGGCCAAGGTAGATGTATTTTCCTATGAGCTGCTGGCTTACCGGCACCATATCAATCCGCAGGCGATGCCTCACAGCGAGGACGAGGATAAATGCCTGCCGGATTATTTCATCAGCGCGGATGATATAACTCCGCGGCAGCACGTGGATGTGCAGGCGGCGGCGCAGAAATGGGTGGATTCCTCCATCTCCAAAACCGCCAATGTGCCGACCAATTTTCCTTTTGAAGATTTCAAGGATATCTACCGCTACGCCCACGAGAAGGGCCTCAAGGGCTGTACCACTTTCCGCTTCAACCCCGAGGCTTTCCAGGGGGTGATGGTAAAGGAACAGGACCTTAAGAATACACGCTATGAATTCACCCTGGAAAACGGTTCCAGCGTACAACTTGCAGGGGATGAAGAGGTGGAATACGACGGTCAGGTTCACACCGTGGCCAATCTCTATGACGCCTTGAAAGAAGGTTACTACGGAAAATTCTGAGGTCGCAGCCATGGCAAAAAAAATAGACAGCAAAATCGTCGACTACCGGGTGGTGGAGGAGAGTCACGCGGGCGGTGACGGGGATGCGGCCCCGGAACGCAAGGCGGACGTGGTGCATATGCATGAGAGCGTGGAACGCCCTGAATTACTGATGGGCTCCACTTACAAGATAAAAACGCCCCTGTCGGAGCATGCGCTGTACGTCACGATTAATGATATCGTGCTCAATGAGGGCACCGAGCACGAACTGCGCCGACCCTTCGAGATCTTTATCAACTCCAAGAATATGGATCACTTCCAATGGGTAGTGGCCCTTACCAGGGTAATTTCCGCGGTATTTCGCAAGGGGGGCGATTCCACTTTCCTGGTGGAGGAAATGAAGGCGGTCTTCGATCCCAAAGGTGGTTATTTCAAGCCGGGCGGACGCTATATGCCATCGCTGGTGGCGGATATCGGCTATGCGATAGAGTCGCATATGAAGATGATCGGGCTGTTGCAGGATGAGGGACTGGACGAGCACCAGCGTAAATACCTCGCCGAGAAACGCGCCGAGTTCGAAGCGGCAAAGGCCGGTGGCGATCACGAGTCAGGCAGTGATGTGAATTTCCCTGACAGCGCTACCCTGTGTGGCAAATGCTACACCAAGGCCATGGTGATGATGGACGGCTGTATGACCTGCCTCAGTTGCGGCGACTCCAAGTGCGGTTGAGGTGACCCAGGCAAGTGCGAGGCCTGCTTTATCCCCTCCGTAGGGTGCGTACCACGCACCATCACTCCCAGCACTACCAGTTCAAAGTAAGCTTAACTGCCACACTTCGTTCAGGACCATAGAGATTCTCAGTGGAAGCGATATATTCCTTGTCGGTCATGTTGAACAGGTTCAGGGCGAACTGATACTGCTGGCGGCTGCCGAAGTCGATGCCGGTCTCCAGGTTTACAGTGACCCAGTCGTCCTTGTCCTCCAGTACGTCGCGAACCGTGCCCGGCTCCGAGAGTTGGGAGGAGGATTCGCCGCGCAGGTAGATGTCGGACCAGAGGTTGGGAACAGACATGATGGTCCCCTGCCAGCGCAGGCCGGCCCGGCCGCTGAAGTCCGGAATGCCGGAATCCCAGGTGGAAAACTCCGCGTAGTCCAGGCGCCGCTTGGTCCAGGTGAGACTGGTGTAGGGCTCCAGGTTCGCCCAACTGCTGGCGTAGGCCATGTACAGCTCCACGCCATGGGCCTTGGACTCACCGATATTGGTGTAGTAGCGGTCCCTGCGGCCCGGACAGCCATCCTCGGGCTCGCAGGGCAGGTGGTGAATGTAGTCGTCGGACTCAGTGTAGAAAACGGTGGCATCGAGCATGAAACCACCGTTCTGCAGGCGCATGCCCAGCTCGAAATTATCCGAGGTTTCCGGCTCCAGCTCGGGATCCGGGTTGACGAAACTGGAACCCGCGTAGGCGCCGGTGGCCAGTTGTGCCAGCGAGGGATAGACATAGCCCTCCGAGTAGTTGGCCCGCAGGCGGATACTGTCGTTCAGGCTCCACACCAGGCCCAGTGCGCCGATCAATTCGTCGTCGTCGTCCAGGTTACCCGGGGTCAGGGATTCCCGGTTGGTATCGTCCAGTTCACCCTCCACGAAATACTGGCGAAGCCCCGCGGTCAGCGACAGGCTTTCGCTGATGTCCCACTGGTCCTGGGCGAACCAGGCCCAGGTTTCGATGTTGGCCTTGTCGCTGATGATTTCGACACCGGTCTGGGCGATCGTTGGCGTCCACGACAGGGTGTCCACATGACGGGTCTGGTCCACCTCGTCGTTCAGGTACTGCAGGCCCGCGATCAGGCTGTGCCCCGCCAGTGGCTGGAGATCCAGTTGCAGCAGTGCACCGTCGGTTTCGAGATCGCTGTAGTTGTTGATATCCCGTTGGTACCACACCAGTTCCGAGTAGGTATAGAAGTGCCTGTCACTCTCCTGGTGATAGGCGTTGGCACTGAGGGATTTGAGCCAGGTACCGTCGGCGTCCCAGGTATAAAAAAGACCGTGCTTGTCACGATCGCGCTTCGGTGTTTCCAGGTAGAAATCGGTGAGTGGATAGGTGTGCTTGACCTCTTCTTCCACAAAGACGTCACTGCTGGATTCGAAGTCCTCATAAGTATACTCAAACCGGTGATCACCGAAGGCCCTGCCAGCATAGAGGTACAGGCTTTCGTTGTCGAAGGCCGTATTTTCCATCTCACCTGCCGGCGTGGAGCGCTCCTCGTGGTCGCTTTTCGACCAGGCAACGCGATACTCGAAGCCATTGAGGTTGCCGTAGACGCTGGCGAAGTTGTCGTAACCCTCGGTGGCGCTGTCATAACCCCCGGAGAGGGTTACCTGCACGGGTTCCGTACCGCCCTTGCGGGTCATGAAATTAACCACTCCGCTCAGGGCGCGGGAGCCGTAGAGTACCGCACCGGAGCCGCGGATGACTTCGATGCGCTCGATCATCGCGGGGTGAAGGGTCAGGGGTGTGCCCACCTCATAGTGGTCAGTGACCTCCTGGCTGTTGATCAGGATAGCAGTGCGGCGTGACTCCTCCCCGCGGATGCGCACCCGGCCGAGGCCGGGCTGACCGGAGTCGGTTACCTGCACACCGGGAAGATCGCGCATCAGTTCCGCCAGGCTCGGTGCGGTAGACCGTGCAAGATCTTCCTCATTTATCACACTCAGCGACGCGCTGCTATCGAATATCCGCTGCTCGGTGCGGCTAGCCGTGACGACGGTTTCCTCTAGTCTGCCTCCCTCGATAGAGCGCTCCTCGTTGGCAGATTGTACCGAGGCAGAACCGGTAACAACGCAAACTGCCAGCGCCAGCTTGCAGCGACGAAATTTATTGTTGTCCATTCGTGGTCTCAATTTTTTGGCTTATTCTAGGTGATGGCAGAGTCAATTCCTTGATTTAGAGCACGTAATGGGGATAGTTTGGGAGTCTCCCTGCAATAATACCCCGGATTCTGATATGGCGAGGACTTGCCGACACGTAGTAACTCTTTTTTTATTGTGTCTTTCGGCGCTCGCTCACGGCGGGAACTACAATCTGGTGTTGCACGGTGGTCGAGTTATGGACCCCGAGAGTGGCCGCGACGGCATCTATGATGTCGGTGTCCGGGACGGCCGTGTCGCAGCGATCAGCGAGCAGCCACTGGCTGGGGAGCGGGTCATCGATGTGTCCGGGCTGGTGGTGGCGCCGGGCTTCATCGACCTGCACAATCATTCCCTCACCCCGTTGGGCCTGCGTTACCAGGCACTGGATGGTGTGACCACGACCCTGGAACTGGAGGCTGGGGCCTGGCCGGTAGACGCGGCCGGTGCGCAGTTGCGGCAGGGGGCGCCGCTCAATCACGGCGCTTCCGCCGGTTACACTATGATCCGCCTGCAGGTAGTGCAGGGCGTCAGGCCCCAGGAACTGCTGAGCGGAGCCAGCGGTATCGATTTTGCCGGTCCTGCGTTCCGTCAGCGGGCCACTACCGAGCAGATTGAAACTATGCGTGGCCTGCTACTTGAGGCACTCGACCAGGGCGGGCTGGGAATCGGCCTGCCCCTGGATTACATCAGTGCTGCAGTCGGTGCGGAGGAACTGCGGATGATCTTCGAGGTGGCCGGCAAGCGCCAGGTGCCGGTCTTCGTACACATTCGCCGCGGCCTGGCCGGGGACCCGGCGGGTCTGGTGGAAGTGATCGACATGGCTCGCTCCACCGGCGCACCGGTGCACGTCTGTCACCTGCAGCACAGTGCCATGAAGGCCACCGGCGAGTTCCTGGCCGCGATTCGCAAGGCACGGGAGCAAGGGGTGGACATCACCACAGAAATGTTCCCTTACAATGCCGGCACCACCTCCATCTCCGCAGCAGTGTTCGGTCGCGACTGGCAGGCTATTTTCGACATCACTTACGAGGATGTGGAATGGGCAGCCACCGGGGAGCGCTTCGATAGAACTACCTGGGAGCGCTATCGCAAGGAGCACCCGGAAGGCATGGTTATCCACCATTATGTCAAGGAGGCGTGGACCCGGGAGGCCCTGCTGGAGCCCGGGGTGATCGTGGTCACCGACGGCACCCCGATTGTCAGCGAGTCCATCGGTGTGCCGCCCCAGGGAATCGGCAGCTATTCCCGGGTGCTGGGCCGCTACGTGCGTGAACAAAAGGCCCTGGACCTGATGACCGCCCTATCGAAAATGACCCTGTTTCCGGCGAAGCGCCTGGAGCCAATAGCGCCGGTATTCGCCCGCAAGGGCCGGATCAGCGCGGGCGCCGACGCGGATATCACGGTATTCGACCC
>JAACFI010000427.1 GCA_009937575.1 Haliea sp. | reverse complement strand
CCGGTTCCGTTAGCGGTGCCGTTACCGGTGCCGGGGTTTCAGCGACGGGTGCTGCAACCTCAGCCACGGGTGCTTCTCCTGCGGCCTGCGGTGCATCCGCCAGTGCTTCAACGCCGACTGCGGCCGACTGTTCGGAAGACCTGCGTCCGCGGTTGCCACGACGGCGCTGGGGCTCACCACGCTTCATGTCGCTGGGGCGCTTGCGGGGCTTTTCGCGGCCCTCGCTGGTCTCCTGCGCGGTGTCCTCCTGGCTCGCTACGTCTTCCACCATCTCAGGCTCGCGGCGCTGGCCGTCCCGGTCGTTGCGGCGACGCTTCTGCTGATCGCGCTTATCGCCACGGCCGTCGCCTTCACCACGCTCCTTGCGGGGCTGATCACGGCTATCCTTCTTGCGGCCGTCTACGTTGCGCTGATCCTTGCCGCGTTCCTGGGTCTGCTGCTGGCCACCCTGGCCGCCACGACGGCGGTTGCGGTTACGATTGCGTCCGCCCTCGGACTTCTTGCCCTGACCCTGGCGCTGTTGCGGTGGTTTCGCTGCCTGTTTCGGTTTTTCTTCCTGCACTTCCTCGACGGCTTCTTCGGCCCCGGTGATGGCGGACCACAGGCGCGCCACCAGGCCGGTTTTAGCAGCGGGCGCAGTGGCCTGCTTCTCGGGGGCGGGCTTGCTTTCAGGTTTCTCTGCCACTTCCGGTGCGCGACCCTCGGGGCGAATGCCTTCCACCGCAGCTTTCTGCTGCGGGATATCCGCCTTGTGGCTGTCGCTGATGGCATCCACATCCGGGGCGGCGATATCGACTTTGTAACTGGTTTCGTGATCCCCATCCACCTCGTCGTCGCGCAGGCGTTGTACTTCGAAGTGGGGTGTTTCAAGGTTCGGGTTGGGGATGACCAGCACCCGCGCCCGGGTAATCTGTTCAATTTCACCCAGGGCTGCGCGCTTTTCATTCAGCAGGTAGGCGGCGACATCCACCGGCACGATGGCGCGGACTTCCGCACTGCGTTCCTTGATGGCTTCTTCCTCCAGCAGGCGCAGGATGGACAGGGCCAGAGACTTGGTGTCGCGGATGGTACCCTGGCCGGTACAGCGGGGGCACACGATAGCGCTGGTTTCGCCCAGGGAGGGGCGCAGGCGCTGGCGCGACATTTCCAGCAGGCCGAAGCGGGAGATTCGTCCCACCTGGACCCGGGCCCGATCGATACTGAGGGCGTCGCGCATGCGGTTTTCCACCGCGCGCTGGTTGCGCGCGGCCAGCATGTCGATGAAGTCGATAACCACCAGGCCGCCCATGTCCCGCAGGCGCAGCTGCCGGGCGACTTCGTCGGCCGCTTCCAGGTTGGTCTGCAGGGCGGTTTCCTCGATATCGCTGCCACGGGTGGCACGGGCGGAGTTGATATCGATGGACACCAGCGCCTCGGTGGGATCGATGACGATAGAACCCCCGGAGGGCAGGCGCACTTCCCGCTGGAAAGCTGTCTCGATCTGGCTCTCGATCTGGAAGCGGTTGAACAGGGGGATGTTGTCCTCGTACAGTTTGATGCGATTCTGGTACTTGGGCATCACCAGGCCGACGAAGTCGGACGCCTCGCGGAAGGCTTCCGGGGAATCGATCAGCACCTGGTCCACGTCGTCACGCAGGTAGTCGCGCACGGCGCGTACGATGACGTTGCTTTCCTGGAACAGCAGGGTAGGGGCTTTGACCTGTTCATTGGCGGTGGTGATGGCCGCCCACAGTTGCAGCAGGTAGTTAAGGTCCCACTGCAGTTCCTCGGAGGAGTGCCCCACCCCGGCGGTGCGGATAATCACGCCCATACCATTGGGGATTTCCAGGCCGCTTAGAGCCTCGCGCAACTCACTGCGATCGTCTCCCTCGATGCGCCGGGATATGCCACCGGCACGGGGATTGTTGGGCATCAACACCATGTAGCGGCCGGCGAGGCTGATGAAGGTGGTGAGGGCGGCGCCCTTGTTGCCGCGCTCCTCCTTGTCCACCTGCACGATGACCTCGGTGCCTTCCTTCACCACGTCCTTGATCTTCATCCGGCCTTCGCCGTTGTCCGGCTTGCGATAGAAGTACTCGCGGGCTATCTCCTTCAGTGGCAGGAAGCCGTGGCGTTCGGCGCCGAAGTCGACGAAGGCGGCCTCCAGGCTGGGTTCAACCCGGGTGATCTTGCCCTTGTAGATGTTGGATTTTTTCTGGAGGCGGGTGCGATTCTCGATATCCAGATCGTAGAGACGCTGGCCGTCGACCAGCGCCACGCGCAACTCTTCGGGTTGAGTTGCATTGATTAACATTTTTTTCATAAGTTGCCATTAGCCTTGTGACAGGAGGCCTGGCGGGGCGGGAATCAGAGAGAAGCCCGGCTGTAGTGCCGGTAATCCAGGGCTACCATTTCGCCTGCACGGGAACGAATCCCGCTCGCGCGATCTGGTTATGCCATGTGGGGCGCACAGGTGCATGGTCTACGCCCAACACCGCGTCAGCGGTGCCTTTGCAGCGTCTGGCCGGAAAGATTTGTGGTACTGTTCCCGCCTTTTTGCTAGTGTCGCAGCACCTGAGACCTGCGACGACACTGCTGTATCTCGTTAACTGATTCTTTATCCCGGCAGTACTCGCTGCGCGGTTCTCTATATTGCCGGTCCGGGATAGTTCAGGGCGCGGGGAATGGTTCTCACGCGCACGGCCCGGTCTGCCGACATCCGGTTATTTGTGTGTGATTGGGCTGGCGAAGCCATGCGTCTCACAGGCAGGCCCAAATACTCGCCAGAGGGTAGTCGGTCACCCGAGCCACAGTCGTTTGACGGGCGGGTGCAACCACACGGCGTGGACTATAGCAGCAAAAGAAAGAAATTTAAATGAATTCCGAGACTTATGCCTGAGACAACGCGGCAGACCCAGGGCAGTGGGGTTCGCTACCTGACCGTCGACGAGGATTCATCCGGTCAGCGGCTGGACAACTACCTGGTGCGAGAACTGAAAGGAGTGCCCCGCACGCGCCTTTACCGGGCTTTGCGCAAGGGTGAAATCAGGGTGAACAAGGGGCGGGTACGGGCGGATTACCGCCTGGTGGCGGGTGATCAGGTGCGTATTCCCCCCCTGCGCCAGCCCTCACCCACAGAGCCGCCCACCGTGCCGCGCTACTGGTCCGAGCAGCTCAGGCAGCGGGTGGTGCACGAGGATGGCGACCTGCTGGTGATCGACAAGCCCTCCGGACTGGCGGTCCACGGAGGCAGCGGGCTGAGCTTCGGGCTGATCGAATGCCTGCGGCAGATGTACCCTGAGAGCCGCTACCTGGAGCTGGTGCACCGGCTGGACCGGGATACGTCCGGATTGATCCTGATCGCCCGTCGGCCGGCGGTACTGCGGGAGTTGCACCGCCAGCTGCGAGAGGACAAGGTCGATAAGCGCTACCTGGCACTGGTGGCGGGGAGTTGGCCCCGCAATCGTCGGGTGGTGGATGCGCCACTGGAAAAAAATGTTCTGCAGTCCGGGGAGCGGATCGTGCGGGTGTCCCGGGAGGGGAAACGCGCAATTACCGAGTTCGCTGTGGTCGAGCGC
>JAACFI010000426.1 GCA_009937575.1 Haliea sp. | reverse complement strand
CTCTTCCGGCGGGAAAACTTTCTGCAACCAGCCCAGGCGAAGTGCTTCGGCGCCATCAATCCGGTCACCATCCAGCAGAATCTGCAGCGCATTGCTGCTGCCCATGATCTTCGGCAGTATCCAGCCCAGGCCGTACTCTGCGGGCAAGCCCAGGCGCGCGAATGCACTCTTGATGATATTGTTGTCAGCGCCGAAACGGAGGTCGGCATAGCTGGCAACGATAAAACCAACGCCGGCGCAGCTACCGTTCACGGCAGCGATCACGGGTTTAGAGATACACAGCGGATAGGCGTGATTACGCTGGAACTGTTCCGGTGTATTTTCCGGGTAAGGGGGAAGATCGAGCTTGCTCTTCTGGTACTTGCCACCGGCACTTTCGATCGAGTTCAGCTCCTTCGAGTCAGCCCCGACACAGAAATCCGCACCACTACCTGTTACCACCACTACCCTGACGCCATCGTCCAAATGGGCGTTATACAGCGCCCAGCGATATTCCACGGACATCCGACCACCCCAGGCATTGCGTCGATCCGGGTTATTGAGGGTGACCAGCGCAACACCTTTGGATACCTGGTAGTGTATTTTCTCGAAGTCTTCAGGTTTCATGTAACCACCTAATCTCAAAGTATCGCTGGTGCCGAATCCGTCTCAGGAGTTGGCAAGCCAGGTGGGCGTAGTCGCCGGGGAACTTGTCGCAGCCAGGGTTGCACTGACAAGTTTTTCCTTCCATTGCCGCAGACCTCCCAGGCGCAGGGCCAGGTCCCGGGAGCGCTTCAAATACAAGTGGCAGTCGACCTCCCAGGTATAGCCCATACCGCCGTGCAGATGCAGCCCTTCTCGCGCAGCAAACTCGAAGCATTCGGTAGCACTGATGCGCGCTGCTGAAGCAGCTATAGGTAGTTCCTCACTTCCGGATGCCAGGGCCCAGGCCCCGTAGTAGGCATTCGAACGCGCCAGTTCATTTTGAGCATACATTCTTGCGAGTTTATGCTTGACCGCCTGATAGGAACCCACAGCACGACCAAAGGTCTTGCGCTCCTTGACGTAGTCAACGGCCAACTCAAGGCAGCGATCCGCACCCCCTATCTGCTCGAAAGCCAGTAGCACGGCAGCCCGGTCGAGCAGCCCGCGCAGCGCCCCCCAGCTGTCTTCGCCATTGCCCAGTATCTGCGCGGGGCAATTGTCAAAAGTGAGTTGAGCGTTGCGCACAGATGGGTCTGCAGACTTCAGCGTCTCCCGTTGTACGCGCTTACCACTGGCTGCTGCTGATTCTGCGAGTTCCACCAACACCAGAACATGCTTATCTTCAGGTGTCACGGCACTGACGACCGCAATGTCCGCCAGAGTGCCACCGGCTACCGGGCGTTTCGCACCAGTGATGGAACCGCCCTCAAGCACTACCGCTTTTTCACCCGAGCCGCTCCATGCCAGGGTGCCGACGATTTCACCGGAAGCCAACCCTGGAAGATAGTGTTGCTTCTGCTCTTCAGATCCGTACTGCAGAATCGCCTCAGCCGCGAGATAGATACTCGAGGAAAATGGTACCGGTGCCACCACCCTCCCCAACTCTTCCGCCAGTACACAGAGCTCCAGGTAACCCATACCCAGTCCACCATAGGCCTCAGGTATGGCCGCTCCGGGCCAACCAAGCTCACAAATTTCCCGCCACAGCGGGCTGATTACACGCGGATCGCTGCTAAGATGCTGGCGAACATCCTCCATCGGACACCTGTCGGCCAGAAAGCGACGTGCGTCGTTGCGGATAAATCGCTGGTCTTCGTCAAAATCGAATTTCATCGAGGAATATCTATGTTCCTGGCACTATTCAGCGCACTTCATGGGGCGACTTCTTCACGGTTCCACGCTCAACCTGGCCATCCATCAGGTTATTGACCTGTATATAAAGCATTGCCCTGTCCAGGGCTGTAGAGAGCCCGGAATCCAGCGACTGCCAGACGGTTTTCACGGTTCCCTGGGTCGCCAGGGTTGGCTTACTGGCGACCTTGGCCGCCAGTTCCCTTGCCCGCGCCCATAGTGCGTCCCTGGATTCCATCACCTCGCTGACCAGGCCAATCCGCAGGGCTGTCGCGGATGACATTCGCTCATCATTGCCCAGCAGGTTCATGCGCATGACCTCGCCATAGGCAATCCGCCGGGTCAGGCCGATAGGCTCACAGGCACTGACCATGCCGAAACTTACATGGGGGTCAAAGAACTCCGCGTCTTCAGAGCAGATCACAATATCGGACTCGTTGAGCCAGTAGTACGCGCCGCCACAGCACAGGCCATGTACTGCACATATGATTGGCTTCCACATTTCGTTCTGCTTTGGCCCGAGTTTCTTGCCCGGGTCCCACTGGGACCACACTACCCCCTCACGCCAGATGGAATCGGCTTCCTTGACATCCTTCCCCGTGGAAAATGCCCGGCCATCAGCCCCCCTGATCACCACCGCGTGGACCTGGTCATCGGCCTTGATCAATTCCCAGACTTTGGCCATTTCTTCAACCATCTGGCTGTTGAAACTGTTCATGGCATCCGGGCGATTTATCGTCACCGTCGCCACATGATCGTCGTGGGTCTCATAGCTTATCGTCTCGAACATAGTGCTTCTCATCCGGGTTGCTGGCTGGAAACTCCAGCCTCTATCAGTTTTCGAACAGGCGCCTTACGTCCCCCTGGCTCACTTTCATCGAGGGCGTCCGCGGCAAGGCGTCTACTATCGCAAAACGCACTGGCACAAAGTAGCTGGTCATGTTCTCCTTCGCCCAGGATTTCAAGGACTCCTCGGAAACCCCGTTCGCGCCCTCGATAAGCTCCACTGCTGCCACGGGCACCTGGCCCAGGCGCGCGTCGTCAACAGCGACGACACTGGCTTCTTTCACCTGCGCATGCCTCTCCAGAATAGCAGCGACCTCGGTGGGTATGATTTTAAAACCACCGCGATTAATAGCCGCATCGGCTCGACCACTGAGCCAGACGAAGCCATCGGTATCGATACTGGCGAGGTCAGTGGTGGACACCCAGTCATGTTCCTCCGCCATTTGATCAGACCTGACTTGCAGTATGCCTGTCTCACCTGCGGCAAGCACCTGCCCGCTCTCCTGGTCGACAATGCGGAGATCTACGCCTTCGTAGGCACGACCCACGCTACCTGCCTTGTGATCACCGAATTCTTTCCTGGATTCCAGAGTCCAACCGCAAACGGCACCAGAGAACTCGGTGGCGCCATAGGTCGGCAGGATGGGAATTCCAAATCGCTGCTCGAAGGCCTGTTGTGCTTCCACCGAAAGTGGCGCAGTACCGGAACGCACGCAGATCAGGCTCGAAAGCTTGTCGGCGGGCAAATCAGATTCCAGCACCATATTGATCATGGCGGGCACCAACGAGCATACCCTGATCTGGTACTGCTCCACCGCTTGTGCCCATTGCTCCACATTGAACTTGTCCAACAGGCTGATAGGGCGCGCTTCCAGCAGTGAATGGACGACCCAGAACAAGCCGCCGATATGCACCAGGGGTTGGGTAATGAGTGCCGGTTTTCCCTTTATCTTCGCGCTGCCGTCTGTCGTCATTC
>JAACFI010000095.1 GCA_009937575.1 Haliea sp. | reverse complement strand
CGGTGAACGAGGCGGAATCCGGCGCCACGGTGTTCTGAAACAGATTCGCGCTCAGTCGGTGATATGGGTGAGGATGGCGATAACGCTTTGCTTGTCCAGCAGGCGCGGTACCGGGTAGCCTGAGCCCTCTGCCACCGCAAGGTCTGCGAGGTAATCGTAGTCCTCCCGCTTGATCAGCTCCGAGTGATCCGGAATACCGACCTCGGTACGCAGGTCCCGTACCGCCTTGACGAACGCATGGGAAAGCTGGCTGTCGTCCCCCCCTTGCGGGCCGGCACCGATCAATACGGCCAGTTCCGCCAGGCGCCCCTGGGCCTCATCGTGACAGAACTCCAGCACGTGAGGCAGCACCAGGGCATTGGCCAGCCCGTGGGGGATGCCGTATTTGCCCCCCAGCTGGTGAGCGATAGCGTGCACGTTGCCCACATTCACCTGGTTGATTGCGAGGCCGCCATAATAGGCGCCCATGGCCAGGCCCGCCCGGGCCTCCAGGTCGCTGCCATCCCGGTATGCGGCGGCCAGGTTGTCGAAGATCAGTTTCACGGCAATGCGCGAGTCCCGCAGGCGGGTACCCCGTTCCCAGATGCCGATATAGGCCTCGATCGCGTGGGTCAGGGCGTCCATCCCGGTTGCGGCGGTGATGTGTGGTGGCAGGCCTGTAATCAGGTCCGGATCCAGGGCGACCGCCACAGGCAGCAGGGTGCCACCTGAGATAACGCCCTTTTCATGGGTGACCGGGTCGGAGATTACCGCCCCCATAGTAGCCTCTGAGCCGGTACCGGAGGTCGTAGGTATGGTGTAGAGCGTCAGTACCTCGTGCTTCACCTTACCGAAACCCACCCAGTCCTGTGGATTGTCATCGCTGGTAGCAGAAGCGGCGATAATCTTTGCCGCATCGATGGACGAACCGCCGCCAATAGCCAGGATTGCCTCGCTGCCGTGGGCTTTGGCAGCCGCCACGCCCTCGGCCACCTGTTCGTAGGTAGGGTCGGGTAGCACGCCATCGTAATAGGCGATGTCGACATCGGATTCAAGCAGGGGCTCGATGGCCCGATCTACCACACCCAGCTCCCGCAGGGGTTTGTCAGTGACTACCAGCAGTCTATTCACCCCGGTGCGAACAATGTGCTGGCTCAGCTGCCGCGAACTGCCGCTACCGGCAAAGGCCTGGTGCCGCTCGGGGGGGGCGAACCTCACCGATACTCTCATTAGCAACACATAAAGCCAGTGAATTATCTTGCGCAGAAACATCGGCATGCTGGACTCCGGAGCTTTTCAATAGGCTAGGGGAACGAATACTAACAAAATTTGACCGCTTCGATATTTTTCCTGGTGGAAACGGCTAAACTGTAGGCAATAAATTCCCTGGAAGGGAGATTGGGATATGCATATTTTGTTTCTTCGCTGCTGCGCAATCGGCGTGGCTTTCTCGAGTAGCGTTGTCCTCGCCCAGTCTGACAGGCTGGAAGACGGGCGCAGGGCCTATGAATCCTACTGCAAAAATTGTCACGAGAACGAGGTAAGCAAAGCTCCCGGTACCCGGCAGGAAAATGATTGGGCCGAACGGTCCAAACTCTGGGAGGCGGTACTGTTTGAGCACGCGGAAAAGGGCTACCTGGAAATGCCGGCCAAAGGCGGTGTCGAAGGGATGAGTGAGTACGACGTGGAAGCCGCCGCCGAGTACATGGTGACCATCACCCACCCGGACATGCCCCACGACTGACCTCAACGCATCAACGCCGCGGCAGTAACAGCGCGAGTCCGGCGGCGAATACCAGTGCAACCGCCAGCGCCAGTAACACCGCGTTGTAGTGCCCCGTGCTGTCAAAGGCATAACCCGCCAGCGGCGCACCCACCAGGCCGAAGGGTAAAAACAGTGGCATCTGCGCCCCGTTGACTCGCCCGATGACCGCGGCATCGAAGTAGCGGCTGTTGAGATAGGGATGCATGGGGATGAACGCCCCGCCGCCAAAGCCCAGAAATAGCAGCGCCGCCACGACCCCGGACACACTCTCCGCGGAGTAAAGCAATCCCAGCCCAAGCACCTGAACCAGTAGCAGTCCCGAGGCCAGCCACCTTGCGTAATCACGGCCAGCGTCGCCCAACCAGGCAATTACGCCCTTTCCCGCCAGCCCCGACAGGCCGGCAACGGACAGGAACCAGCCGGCCTGGGCCACCGAGTAGCCTTCACTGAGGAAATAGGGTGGATAACAGATGGCCAGCACGATGGCGACATTCAACCCCAGGGCCACGCAAAAGCCGATCAACCAGAATGCCCTGCCGCGGGAAATCTCTTCTGTGGATCGCGTACCCGCTGCGCCGACGCCGCCGGCCTGCGCGGGGATGCCCGCCAGTACGGTAGACCAGAGAATCAACAGCAAGCTCACGGCAAGGACCAGCAATGCCTGGCGCCATTCGAGACCGGCCAGCAAAAGACCGACCAGGGGGGGCAGGACGGCGCCGGCAACGCTGATACCCATGGCGGCAATAGCCAGCGCCCGGGCCTCGCTCCCGATATAGATCTTCACCATCAGGCCATTGATCACCACCGGACCGTACATGGTCACGCCGAGGGCAAACAACAGGAAAGTGATTGCGGCAAACAGCAGCGATGGTGCCTGGCTCGCGGCGACCAGGGACAGCATGGAGAGACTGGCACCGGTGAGGATGATTCGCCGGATAGGCACCCTGTCCACCAGTCGACCCACCATGGGCGCCACGATGCCGGGTACCAGCAGCAGGGCGACAGGGCCGATGTTCAGTGTGGCGACTCCCACACCGAACTCTCGGGACAGGGGTTCTACGAAGAAACCATAGATGCCGATCAGTCCTGCGCCCAGACCGAGGCAGACCATGCCGGTAATTGCCGGCAGCCAGGTTTTCGTTCTTTGCATGTCTTTTATATTACGATCGGAGGGCGCGACGGGCTTGATCTCTACCCCCGCGGGACACGCCGTGAACCCGTCCATGGGGGCTCGCTGCAGCCATCCATGGCTGCAGACGGTCCCGCACGGCTAGAGACCAATCCCTTGCTATCGCACTCCGTAAGGTGAATGAAAACACTTCTTCACTCACTTTACTGATCGGATTTTCAACCCTTTTTCGGCCCGCCATTTTCGCCCGGCCAACGGGAGCCGGAGATGGTGTCGGCGTAGGGCAGGAAGGCTTCCGCATCCAGCTCGCCGGCCAGGGTGATCTGGCGGTCGAGGAAGGTGGGCCACCACAGGTGGGCGGAGACCTGTTCGCGCATGGGCAGGCGGGAGGCCAGTGGGTCCCAGGGGCTGTCGCGCAGTACCAGTTCGCCCTGGACTTCCTCTTTCCAGGCAGTGCCGTAAGTGCTCTTTACGTGCACCACGTGAGGCGGGAAGTCGAAGCCGGTGGCGGGACCGCCGACACTGACGGCGCGGGAATATTTCAGCCACCACTCGTTCTGTACCCACTCGTCTCCCTTGTCGACAGGACCGGTGGACACGCCCTTGAACTCCACGAAGGTGTAGCCCTGGTGGGTGCAACGGGCGGTGACCTGGGGGCCAAGGCGGTAGTACTCGGTGGTGCAGGGGTACTTGGGCTGGCCGTTGGTCTCCTGGCTGATGAAGATCGCTGACTCCTGGTCGATGCCGTAGCCGATGGTGTACTCGCCGGGGGTGCCGTTGTAATCCGCGTCCACGGTAGTGACGATGCCGTACTCGGGCTCGTCGGGCACCGGGAAATTGTAGATGGTAAGATTTACGTGTGGATTGGCACCGGGATCGATGCCCGGCGGCAGCAGTTTGGCGATGGCCTCCGGGTCGGTCCGGTAGACGATCTTGAGCATGGGCCAGTTGACAATATCACCCGGGTTTCCCTGGGGTGCACCTGATTCGTTGGACATATCGTTATCCTTTGGTTTTTCCTGGTTGAAAGGGGGAAGGTCAGCCCACCATTGCGGGGACCGGCGTTTCCCGGTTGAGTATCATCTGTGCCCGGGCGCGGATTTTCTCATCCGTCTCGGGCGTGGTTTCAAGCAGCCAGAAGGCGTCCTGCTCAAGGCCCTTTACGGCCATCTCCGCCACCTCATCGGGGTGGGTGGTCTGCAGTTCCATGCCGAACTCGGCCATCATCTTTTTCATGTCGTCCACGGAGTTGATGCCGGACTCGTTGCCCTCTCCCTCTTTTTTCAGGTCCTCGGGCCTGACCCGGCCGGAATTGAACAGGCCGGTATCCACCACGTGGGGACCGGGAAACAGGGCGCTGACTTTGACGGGAAGGCCTCCGGCCTGTACCTGGTAGTGCAGGTTCTCGGTAATGGCGTGCACCGCCGCCTTGCTGGCGGTATAGATGGGCGCATCCGGCAGAATGGTGTAGGCGCCATTACCTGATCCGGTGACCACGAAGTGGGCGGGCTTACCCGCGGCCACCAGGCGGGGCATAAAGGCGCGGACGCTGTTGATGACACCCCAGACATTGACGTTAATACACCACTGCCAGTCTTTTTCCGAGTATTCCCACATGGCGCCAGTTTCACCCGCGCCGATCCCGGCATTGGCGAACACCAGGTCGAGACCACCGAGCTTATCCTGTGCGCTATCCGCCAGTGCATTGAGACTGTCCACCGAGGTGACGTCGCAGTGTTCGACGATCGCCTCGACATTCTCCGCCGCCAGGTCCAGGGAAATCTGCTCCATGGCATTGCCATCGACATCGCCCACGGCGATCTTTGCACCGCGCCTGCCCAGGGCAAACGCCAGGGAACGACCGACGCCGCTGGCGCCGCCGGTAATAACCGCGACCTTACCGCTGAAATCCTTCACCTAAGCGATCTCCTTCTTGTCTTCGGAGGTAATGTAGAACTGGCGCACCCATTTGCGGAAGGTCACCAGGGTCTCGTCTCCCTTGCAGAACACCGGGCGGCGCTTGTGCACCTTGTTGGCCCAGATCGGGTAGTCATCGCCGAGACCGTCGATAATGCCTTTCATCACGTCGTCGCCCACCATATCCTCGATTTCCCTGCGCACCATCAGGGTCCAGCGCATCCTGGTCTCGTGGCTGTTGATCGGCTGGGCGCTGTTGTACATAACCATCTCGGCATTGGGGCCATAGGTATTGCGAACCAGGGCGAAACCGGGGCTGTAGGTAGTGGCGTGCAGGTGGTTGGGATAATCTGCGGTAGTCGCCTCGGAATGCAAGTGCATGGTGCGACCATCCGGATCGATGGTGACGCTGGATTCCGGTATTTCCATCTGGCGGTGCACGTACTGGAAGTGCACCGGGTCACAGGAATTCTCACAGATGTCCTGCACGTGGGCCGGCACCAGGTGTTCGGTATAGCGCGGGTCCGTCCAGTTGGGATCATCCAGCTCCGGCAGATCGGGCAGGTCCCACTGGGGTGCGGTGTTCTCCGGGTGGAACCAGACGTAAACCTCACCGTTTTTCTCTTCTGTGGGCCAGGTGCGGATTCGTGCCCGTTCCGGTATCTCGTCGCAGTAGGGGATGTGCTCACATTTGCCGTCGGTACCAAATTGCCAGCCGTGGAAGGGGCAACGTACCGATTCACCGATTACACGCCCCTCGTGGCCCAGGTGAGCCCCCAGGTGCGGACAGAAGGCGTCCTGCAGCACCGCCTTGCCTGAGCGGGTGCGGTACAGCACCAGTTCCCGGTCGAAGGCCTGCACGGCTGTCACCTCGCCAACCAGTAATTCCTGGCTGCGGGACACGGAATACCAGCCCATTGGAAACTCGGGGGTGGTATTGGTCCTGGATTCACATGCTTCAACAATAGTCATTGGGTTTCTCCTGTTACATCGGGTCGCATTACATCGCGTCCTGTTAATTGTCGTCCCGGCCCTGTCTCTAGTGAAAAATGGATGTATCGGGGCCTATCTCATCCGCTACCACCTGCAATTTCTCACGGTCAAGACCATAGAACGCCACGGCGTTGTCCCCGAGAATCTTGCGGCCATCTTCCTCCGGCAGGCCGCCGAAGGTTTCACGGTAGTACTTCTGCGTATTGGGCCAGGTACCCTCGGGGTGAGGGTAGTCGCTGCCCCACATGATCTTCTCCAGGCCGATCTCGTCGCGCATATCGAGGTCAGGTCGCTTGACACATGACGCTCCGATGCCCGCGTTGCGCTGGAAATAGTCGCTGGGCGCCATCGACAGGTGGCTCTTGAAGTCCCCCAGCTTGGCGGAGATCTCACCCTCGTGGTACTGGAAGTCCATCAGCCTCAACCAGGGTGGCAACATGAACATGGTGCCACCCTCCACGATCATGGCCTTCAATTTCGGGAATCGCTCGAACACCCCGCCCCAGATCATGAAGGTCAGCGGACGATACAGCCACCACATGACTTCCGACACATAGATACCCATCGCGCCGGGGAGCTGGTCGCGCTGGTCCTCCTCCGGGAAGCCCGGGCCGAAATATTCGGGATGCGGGGCGGGGCCCGAGTGGAAGTGTATGATGACACCCAGGTCCTCACAGACCTCCCAGAACGGGTTGTACTTCACGTGGTGATAGGGGTCGTGCTCTCCCCAGAGAGTGGGAATCATGACCGAGGTCAGGCCGTTGTCCACGCACCAGCGCACGGCTTCGACCGCCTGCTGCACATCCCACAGCAGGGGGATGGACGCCACCCCGATATGCCGCGCAGGATCATTGGCGCACAATTCCGCCAGCCAGCGGTTGTGGGCCATGGCACCGGCCCACTGCAGTTCCGGCACCATATCCCTGGGGGACAGTCCCAGGCCGGCCCCGAAGGGCGGCGTATTCTTTTCGGTAATACCATCCGGGAAGATGATCTCGGCGGCAATCCCGTCGCCGGCGAGCATGTTCAGGCGTTCCCGGTAGTCCCAGGCTCCGGTCAGCTCCTTCTTGATAGGCGCTCGCCAGGCATCATTGATCTCCTTGATCAGGAACATGGATTCCGATTTTTCCAACATGTCGACGGTAATCGGTACCGCCATATCAAGCATCTCGTGGTACTTGGACTCGACATAGGGTTTGTAGTCGGCGATGTGAAGACCAGCGTGGCAATCGGTAGACACCACTATCATTCGATCGGACATGGAAGCATTCACCTGGCGATTTTATAAATGTTTACGCTCAAAACATTATCATACAAATGAGCAAACTTGCACATTTGTATACAAAATAGTTTAATGACCGGAAAATTGCAACCACGTCTACATTACGGAAACTTCATGGACACGGTAGAGGCACCCCTGGGGCGCCGCGAGAAACGGAAGCAGGAGATTCGCGGCCGCATCGAGGACGCGGCCTATCGCCTTTTCAAAACCCAGGGTATCGATGACACCAGCATCGAACAGATCTGCGTGGAGGCGGACGTGGCCCGGCGTACCTTCTACGGTCATTTCACGAATAAGCACGCGCTGCTGGGCGGCCTGGGAATATCTCGCCTCTACAACCAGTCAGAACCAATGCTGCGGGAGCTGATGGCCAATCACCGGACCACACGCGACCGGCTGGAGGCGATGATCGACTATATCGAATCCAACTTCGCAGGCTACGGAGACATAGACCGTCAACTGATCCTGATGGCCCCCTCGGCCTTCATCAATGACCAGGAACAGCAGCGACAGATCAATAATTCCGCGGTGGCCAGTTTTACCCGGTTGATCACCGCGGGGCTGGAACTGGGCGACGTGACAACCGAGTTTTCCCCGGACATCCTGGCCACGGTGGTGGTCGGTACCTTCGAGGTTCTCACCACCAGCTGGGCCATGGACAGCAGCTATCCCGTGTTCGCCAAGCTCGAGGAGGCCCGCGCCCTGTTCGAGCACCTGATCTGCAAGGACAACCCGTAAGACCTGTAGCGCCATTGTCGTAACGCCCGGCAGGAGGCACCCTTGCCCCCTGTGAAAATTTTCCACGGAGACCAGAACATGGGACCACTCAAGGGCCTCACCGTTATCGAAATCTCGGGCATCGGCCCGGGCCCCTTCGCCGCCATGTCACTGGCGGACATGGGCGCCGACGTCATCAGGGTGGAACGCCCGGGCGGCAGCATGTTCAGCAATGCCCAGGAGCCCCGCCTGGACTTCCTCAATCGCGGCAAACGCTGTATCTGCGTCGACCTCAAGACCCCGGAGGGGGTTGATACCATCCTTGAACTTGTCGGCAAGGCGGACGCCCTGCTGGAAGGTAACCGTCCGGGAGTCATGGAGCGCCTGGGCCTGGGACCCGATATCTGCCTGGAGACAAACCCCGCCCTGGTCTACGGCCGCATGACCGGCTGGGGCCAGGAGGGACCGATGGCACAGGCCGCCGGGCATGACCTCAATTACGTCGCGCTGGCAGGCGCACTGCACCCGATGGGCAGGGCCGGTGAAAAACCCGCCATCCCACTTAACCTGGTGGGCGATTTCGGCGGTGGCGGGCTGATGCTGGCCTACGGCATGGTCTGTGCCCTGCTCGAGGCAAAGACCTCCGGCGAGGGCCAGGTGGTGGATGCGGCGATGATCGACGGCGCCGCCACCCTGATGGCCAGCACCTTCGCCGCCAGCCAGGCGGGATTCTGGCGCGAGGAGCGCGGCACCAATTTCCTGGACGGAGGCGCCCATTTCTACGAGGTCTACGAGACGGCCGACGGCAGGTACATCTCGCTGGGTTCCATCGAACCCCAGTTCTACGCCGCCCTGCTTGAGATTCTCGGCGACGACGCGGAGCACTTCCAGAACCAGTGGGATATGGATAACTGGCCCGCGATGAAGGATAAGATGGCGGAAATCATCGCACGCAAGACCCGCGACGAGTGGGATGCCGTGTTCGAGGGCGTCGATGTCTGTTACGCGCCAGTACTGTCGATTAGCGAAGTAAGGCATCACCCGCATCACCAGGCACGGGGCACATTTATAGACGACGGCGATTACTGGCAACCGGGCCCTGCACCTCGTTTCAGTCGCACCGGGGCAGAGTTGCGTGGCCCCTCGGCCAAACTGGGGCAACACACCGAGGAAATATTGCGCGACTTTGGTTTCAGCGATGAACAGATCGCTGCAAAGCTTGCGTCCGGCGCGGTGGTCGGCAGTTCGTAGGGCACCCCACGAAAAAAGGAGAGTAATATGATCACACCCGAAGCGGTACATTTTGGAGAGAACGACTTGCCCTTCGTCGATATCGGCGACGGCAGCCTGCTCAAGGTTCTGCAGGTCAAGGTAGGAGAAGGTCTGTGGATTATTGAGAATATTTTCCAGGCTGGTTACGAGGTCGAAAAACACAAACACACCGGACCCGTTTACGGTTACACCTCCTCCGGGGCGTGGAAATACAAAGAGTACGACTACATCAACCGCGCCGGTTCCTTCCTGTACGAGCCCGCCGGGTCGGTGCACACACTGCAGTGCGTGGAGGACAACACCCGCGTTTGGTTCCAGATGTACGGCTCCAACATCAACCTCGACGCCGACGACAATATCACTTCTATCGTCGACGGCCAGCTGACCCTCGAGTTCTATTACGCCATGTGCGAAGAACAGGGACTGCCGCGCCCCAATGTGCTGGTTGAATAAGCATGCAAATAGACGTCTACAACCCCGATAACTATACCCGCGGGATTCCCCACGAACAGTTTGCCTGGCTGCGGGAGAACGCACCCTTGTACTGGCACGAACACCCCGATGGGGGTGGCTACTGGGTGCTGAGCAAGCACGCGGACGTGATGGCGGTATCCCGGGATTTCAGGACCTTCTCCGCCGAGCGCGGCTTCGTCATGGTAGACGACCTGCCGCCGGATATCCTGGATATGGCGCGCGGGCAGTTATTGGGCATGGATCCCCCGAAGCACGCGCCCCTGCGACGGGCAGTAATCACCCGCTTTACCTCGCGCATGCTGGACAAGCTCGAGCCACGGGTTCGCGATATCGCCCGCAAGATCATGCTTGACGCCCGTGATGCCGGCGAAGTCAATTTCGTGGAAAGCCTGGCCGGGGACCTGCCCACCGCAGTCATCGGTTCCCTGCTGGAGATCCCGGCCGATATGTGGCCGCAGATTCGCCAGTGGTCCGACCTGCAGACCTCCGCCTCCGATCCCGACCTGGGGGGCACACCGGAGGAGGTAAACCAGGCGAGCATCGAGATGGGCACCTACGGCTTCCGGCTGGCCAGCGAGCGCAAGGACCAGGGCGGCGATGACCTGATCTCCCTGTTGATCAACCAGGAGGTGGACGGGCAACTGGTGTCGGAGATGGAGTTCGCCTCCCTGTTCATCCAGATCACCGTGGCAGGCAATGAAACCACCCGCGGGTTGATCAGTTCCGGCATGCACGAGCTTATCAGGCGACCGGAGCTTTACCACCAGCTCGAGTCCAGCCCGGATCAGCTGCCGCTGGCCATCGAAGAAATGCTGCGATGGACCTGCCCGCTGCACTACTTCCGCCGCACTGCGACCCGCGATACAGAGATTCGCGGGCAGGCAATTGCCGAGGGAGAGCGAGTGGTGATGCTCTATAGCTCCGCCAACTTTGACGAGGAAGTGTTCGACCAACCGATGAAGTTTGACATTCGGCGGGATCCCAACCCCCACCTGGCCTTTGGCCACGGTATACACCTGTGCCTGGGGGCAAACCTGGCACGGCTGGAGGCCCGGGTGTTTTTCGAGGAATTTTTCCGCCACTTCTCAGGAATAGAGGAAACCGGCGAGCCGGAATTCATCCGCTCCAACAGCATCCACGGTTTCAAGCAGATGCCCGTACGCCTTCTGCCAATGTAGGGTGCGCTCCGCGCGCCATTGGTTCTATACTGGTCTATCAACCAACGGAGCCACCATGAACAAGACCACCCAAAACCGCTACATAGCCGTCAACCCCGAAAACCACCACCTAAGCATAGCCACAGGCCCAATCCCCGAACCAAAGGCGGATGAAGTCCTGATCAAGGTACACTCCGCCGGGATCAACCGGGCTGACCTGTTGCAGCGCAAAGGCCTGTACCCACCACCGGAGGATGCTTCACAGGTCATGGGCCTGGAGGTGGCGGGCACCATAGAAGCGGTAGGCGCCGATGCCGGCAACTGGCAGGTGGGAGACAAGGTCTGCGCCCTCACCCATGGGGGTGGTTATGCGGACTACGCGGTGGCACCGGTGGGCCAGTGCCTGCCCATTCCTACCGGCTTCAGCAAGGCAGAGGCCGCCGCACTACCGGAGGCCCTGCTCACCGTCTGGCACAATATTTTCCAGCGCGCGAAAATGAAAGATGGCGACAAGGTCCTGATCCACGGCGGCGCCAGCGGCATAGGCACCCTGGGAATACAGATTGCAAAGGTGATGGGTGGTGAGGTCTATACCACCGCCGGCACCGATGAAAAGTGCCAGGCGCTGGAAGCGCGTGGCGCCACCCGGGCCGTCAATTACAAGACAGAAGACTTCGAGTCGGTATTTACCGAGCTGGGGCTCAAGAACGACATCGACGTGATCCTGGATATGATCGGTGGCGACTATATCCAGAAGAACCTCAATCTCGCCGCCCCCGAGGGCCGGATCGTCAATATCGCCTACCAGAAGGGCTTTACCGCGGAAATAAACTTCGTACCGGTACTGATGAAGCGCATCACCCTGACCGGCTCCACCCTGCGGGCCCAGAGTTTTGCCCAGAAGACCGTGATGGTGGAAGAGATCATGGAACACATCTTCCCCCACCTGGAAAGCGGTGCCATCAAGCCGATCGTCGACAGCATCTACCCGCTGGAGCAGGTGGAGCAGGCCCAGGGCCACATGGAGGGTGGGCAGCACATGGGCAAGATAATACTGAAGATGTGATTACCGGGACTATTGTCCCGGTCGCTTCGCCGCACCGGCCCCCATCGCGCGCATCTGCAACATCTGTTGCATCTGCTGCATCATTCTATCGATAGTGAAACTGGCTGTGGCCTGGCGCGGGGGGAATTCGCGGAAGGTCATCAGCCACTTCCCCACTTCCTGCTGGGTGGGCACGAACAGCCACAACTGGTCGGCGAAGAAACGTGCATACAGACCCGACTCCAACGAGGTCTCATAGGGATCGCTACGCAGGTTGACCACACTGGGAAAGTTCAGGGCCTCCCGCGGTCCGCCCCAGCCATCCCTCTGCAGGGCGAAGTGTATCTTCCAGTCGTTCCAGCGCATGGCATTGAAATTGGCATTGTCGTCAAAGTAGAAAATATTCTCTCGCTTGCCGGGACCTTTCCCCGCCAGTAACGCTGTCTGGTCGTAACCATCCAGATGCACGCGGTAGGTCTTGTCACCAGCCCGGTGCCCTTTCTTCAGCTTGTCCGCTATACCAGGCTCTCCGGCAGCAGCCAGGAACGTCGGCAGCCAGTCCTGGTGAGAGAAGATATCGTTGATGACGGTGCCGGGTTTGACCACTCCCGGCCAGCGGATCAACGCGGGAACCCGGAATCCACCTTCCCAGGTGGAACCCTTTTCACCACGGAACGGCTCGGCCCCGCCGTCGGGATAGGTATTGGTCTGGGAACCGTTATCAGTGGAGTACACCACAATGGTGTCGTCTGCGATTCCCAGTTCTTCCAGCTTGTCCAGCAACTGGCCCACGTGGTGGTCATGTTCCATCATGCCATCGGCGTACAGGCCGTAGCCGGAACTGCCCTGCCACTTTGGCGCGAGCCGGGTCCACACGTGCATGCGGGTGGCATTGAACCAGACAAAGAATGGCTTGTCCTTGCTGTTCGCCTGTTCCATGAACTTGAGCGCCGCATCGGTAAATTCCTGGTCCGCCGTTTCCATACGCTTGCGGGTCAGGGGACCGGTATCCTCGATCTTGCCGTCGGAGTATGAATGAATTACACCCCGAGGGGCGAAGCGCTTGCGGAACGCCGGATCCTTGGGGTAGAAATAGGTCTCCGGCTCCTCCTCCGCATTGAGATGGTAGAGGTTTCCGAAAAACTCATCGAAACCGTGATTGCTGGGCAGGAATTCGTCCTTGTCACCAAGGTGATTCTTGCCGAACTGGCCCGAGGTATAGCCAAGGGGCTGCAGTAACTCTGCGATCGTGGGATCTTCAGGGCGCAGCCCGATATCAGCACCTGGCAGGCCGACTTTGAGCAGCCCGGTTCGCAGAGGATGCTGGCCGGTAATGAAGGCGGAGCGCCCGGCGGTGCAACTCTGCTCGCCGTAGTAATCGGTAAACATCGCGCCCTCATTGGCGATCCGGTCAATATTGGGGGTGCGGCTTCCCAGCATGCCCCGATGGTAGGCACTCAGGTTGGACCAACCAATATCGTCACCCCAGATAACCAGGATGTTGGGTTTCTCGCTCTTCGCCTGCACAGTGGCCGCGATCAGGCTCACCAGGGCGACACCCAGTATTCTCAGTAATGTTTGAACGGACATGTGGCGCCCTCCTTTTTCAACATAAGCATAGTTTAACGGTCCCACGCGGCCAGGTAATAGCCACCCCGGCCAGTAAAACTGCGATAATTCGTCAGCATCGTGCCCACCCCCCAAGTCTGGTATGGTGGAATTTTCCACTCCTGATCAGGGCAAAGAATGCTTCCATGACGCTGCGCCGCCGCACATCACTGCTGGTAATCGCGATGATCGCCGTGACAATCACAGCCTGCAGCGGTGGCGGTGGCGGCGGTGGTGGTGGCAGCACCAGCGCGCCGGTTCCCACACCGGCGCCGCCTCCCACAACCCCCGAGCCTGCCACCCGTTTTACTCTTTCCGGCACGGTCACTGCCTCTGCAAGCCAGGCGGTAGACAGTGACAACAACGATCCTGCCGGAACAGCAATAAGCAACGACAGCCCCGCGACCGCCCAGGCTATTCCCAATCCCATTACCCTGGGGGGCTACATCAACCAACCGGGTAGCGGAGCCGAAGGACGCTCACGGCTCAGTGGCGATATCGACGACTTCTTCAGGGTGGA
>JAACFI010000094.1 GCA_009937575.1 Haliea sp. | reverse complement strand
GGGTTCGGGGGTGCTGGGCTCTGCGCTGGCCCTTGACAAGATGCGCAGCAAGCAGCTGTGGCAGGGCGTGGGTGTGGCAACCGGTGGTTTTGAAATACTGGCTGCCGACACCGATTGGCAGGGTGTGGTGGATCGCTTCGGCAAGGTGTTCGTCAAGCCTGCGTGTGAAGGTTCCAGTATCGGCATGACGGCAGCGGATAGCGCAGAGCAGCTGCGCCAGGCCTACGAGGTGGCCAGTGAGTATTCAGGCGCGGTTATCGCCGAACAGTTCATCGATGGTCCGGAGTACACGGTGGCTATCCTGGGGGATGAGGCCCTGCCCGCCATTCGCATGGAAACCGATAACGAGTTTTACGATTACGAGGCCAAGTACCTGTCGGATGATACGCGCTATCTGTGCCCCTGTGGGCTCAGCGCGGAACAGGAGGCAGAGGTGGCGGCACTGGCGCTGTGCGCCTTCCGAACCCTGGGGTGCTCCGTGTGGGGCCGGGCGGACCTTATGCGCGATAGCGATGGCCGTTTCTATGTACTCGAGGTGAACACGATCCCGGGCATGACCTCCCACAGCCTGGTTCCCATGGCTGCGGCAGCGGCGGGGATGGATATCGATGCGCTGGTGGAGCGCATCCTGCAACTGAGCGCGGAGAACTGGTGACTCTATGAAGAAGGCGTTGCATATCGGACCTGTCCAGTTGCTGCGGATGAAGAAGCTCCCGGGGAAGGGTGGGCCCGCAGGGGGCAGGGCCGGTCGGCAGAAACCGGGCAGGCCCCGGGGCAATGCCAAGGGCGCGACCCGCAAGGTGGCTGCGGCGGCCAAAGCCCGCCGCTCCCCGTCGGTGTGGTTCAACCGTTTGTTGATTCTCACCGGCGCGGTGGTGGTCGCTGCGGCTGCGATCGAGGCCTACTTCACCCTGGAAAGCATTCCGGTTCAGCGCATTACGGTGACCGGCGAACTGGCGCATACCCGCTATGAGGAGGTGCAGGAGATGGTGCAGCCGGCCCTGGCGGGCGGTTTCCTCAATGCCGACCTGCACCGGATTCGCTCGCAGTTGCAGGCACTGCCCTGGATCTACGAGGCGACCGTGCGTCGCAAGTGGCCCAGTGCACTGGAGATCAACGTGATGGAGCAGCTGCCTATCGCCCGCTGGGGCAGTGACGGCTTTCTCAATCACGAGGGAGAGGTGTTTCGCTCCGACAGCGGTGAACAGTGGCAATCGCTGCCCCTGCTGCGGGGTCCCGAGGGTTCTGCCAGGGCGCTGGTGGCGAACTACCAACGCCTGGTGGAGTTGCTGCGGCCCCTGGGACTGACAGTGGAGCAGTTGGCGGTAGACCAACGGGGACAGGTGGCCGCGGAACTGGCCGGGGGTGTGCAACTGGTGCTGGGGGCGGATGAATTCATGGATCGCATGCAGCGTTTCATGATGATTTACCGCACGGAACTGGCACCGCGTTTCGACCAGGTGTTGCGTGTGGACCTGCGTTATGCCGGCGGGGTGGCCGTGGCTTTCCGCCCGGCGGAGCAGGTAGTCGGACTGACAGAAAAATAACGAGAAGTACAGGGGAGAGACTGCCATGGGCAGCGCGCAGGACAAAAGGATGATCGTCGGCCTGGATATCGGGACATCCAAGGTAGTGGCGATCGTCGGGGAAATCGGCCCGGAAGCGGACATCGAGGTGGTGGGTATCGGCTCGCATCCCTCCAAGGGTATGAAAAAGGGTGTGGTGGTGAATATCGAGTCCACCGTGCAGTCGATACAGCGGGCGGTGGAGGAAGCGGAACTGATGGCCGGCTGCCAGATTCACTCGGTGTACGTGGGCATCGCCGGCAGCCATATCCGCAGCCTCAATTCCCACGGCATTGTGGCCATCAAGGACAAGGAGGTGTTCGGGCATGACCTGGAGCGGGTGATCGACGCGGCCCAGGCGGTGGCCATACCGGCGGACCAGAAAGTGCTGCACATCCTGCCCCAGGAGTATGTGATCGACAACCAGGAAGGCATCAAGGAACCCATGGGCATGTCCGGGGTGCGCCTGGAGGCCAAGGTGCACCTGGTGACCTGCGCGGTGAACGCCGCCCAGAACATCGAGAAATGTATCCGCCGCTGCGGCCTGGATGTGGAAGAGATCATCCTGGAGCAGCTGGCCTCCAGTTACTCCGTACTCACCGAGGACGAGCGCGAGCTGGGAGTGTGCCTGGTGGACATCGGCGGTGGCACCACTGACATCGCCATCTTCACTGAGGGCTCCATCCGCCACACCGGGGTGATTCCCATTGCCGGCGACCAGGTGACCAACGATATCGCCATGGCACTGCGCACGCCGACCCAGCACGCGGAGGAAATCAAGATCAAGTACGCCTGCGCCCTGACCCAGCTGGCGGGCGCGGACGAGACCATCAAGGTGCCCAGCGTTGGCGACCGCCCCCCCCGGGACCTTTCCCGCCAGTCCCTGGCGGAGGTGGTGGAGCCGCGCTACGACGAGCTGTTTACCCTGGTGCAGGCGGAACTGCGGCGCAGCGGATTCGAGGACATGGTGCCGGCGGGCATCGTGCTCACCGGTGGCACCTCCAAGATGGAAGGGGTGGTGGAACTGGCGGAAGAGATTTTCCACATGCCGGTGCGGGTGGGCTACCCGCAGGCCGTGCAGGGACTGAACGACATCGTGCGCAACCCGATCTACGCCACCAGCGTGGGCCTGTTGCAGTACGGCCTGGATCACCAGGACGAGGGGGGTGCAGCGGCTGCGAGGTCCGCTGCGCCGGGAGAGGGATTCTTCACCCGGGCGAAAGCCTGGTTGCAGAGTAATTTCTAGTTTTTCAATGCGGTAAACCGTCGCGTGGAAGCGCGGCATTTTTTTTCAAAGGGGAGATAAACCATGTTTGAACTGATCGATAACATACCTTCAAATGCTGTGATCAAGGTCATCGGCGTGGGCGGAGGCGGCGGCAACGCGGTCAAGCACATGATCGAGAACGACGTCGAAGGTGTGGATTTTATCTGCGCCAATACCGACGCCCAGGCCCTGTCGGACATCGAGTCCAAGACCGTGCTGCAACTTGGCGGTGATATCACCAAGGGGCTGGGTGCCGGCGCCAACCCGGAAATCGGCCGGGCAGCGGCGATGGAAGATCGCGACCGGATTGCCGATTCCCTGCGCGGGGCCGATATGGTGTTCATCACCGCGGGCATGGGTGGGGGTACCGGCACCGGTGGTGCGCCGGTGGTGGCGGAGGTCGCCAGGGAACTGGGCATCCTGACGGTGGCGGTGGTGACCCGCCCGTTTCCCTTCGAGGGAAAAAAGCGCCTGTCGATTGCCCACGAGGGTGTCGGTGAACTGCAGCATCACGTGGATTCGCTGATCACCATTCCCAACGAGAAGTTGCTGGAAGTGCTGGGTAAGAACTGCAGCCTGCTGGACGCCTTCAAGGAGGCCAATGACGTACTGCTGGGCGCGGTGCAGGGTATTGCCGACCTGATCATCCGCCCCGGCATGATCAATGTGGACTTCGCCGATGTGCGCACGGTGATGTCGGAAATGGGTATGGCCATGATGGGCACAGGCAACTCAAAGGGTGAAAACCGTGCACGGGAGGCCGCCGAGCGGGCTATCAACAGCCCGCTGCTGGACGATATCGACCTGGAAGGCGCCCGCGGGATACTGGTCAATATCACCGCCGGCCTGGATCTGTCCCTGGGTGAGTTCTCCGAGGTGGGTGACACCATCGAGGAGTTTGCCTCCGAGGAGGCGACGGTGGTAGTCGGTACCGTGATCGACCCCGAGATGACGGACGAGTTGAAGGTGACCGTGGTCGCTACCGGTCTCGGCAGTGAAGCAGTCCGGGCACCGTTGAAAGTCGTTGACAGTGCACCAAAGTCCGCAATGGCGGAAACCGAGGATGTCACCCTGGAGCCTGATTACCGCGAGTTCGACCGCCCCACCGCCATGCGCAACAAGCCGCGCCGGGCCGCAGGCTCCCAGGCAGCGGAGGCGCCGGAGGGCAGCGGTGACGAATACTTCGATATTCCTGCATTTTTGCGCCGCCAGGCTGACTGACTCCACACCGGGTTGGAGGTCTTTTCCCGTGTCCCTGCTATGCTTGGCAGAGGCATTGGAGCGGGTGAGGAGAGCGCGTGTTGCGTCAGCGTACACTTGGCAAGTCGGTCACGACTACTGGGGTGGGCCTGCACTCGGGTGAAGATGTGCACCTGGCACTTCACCCGGCGCCGACAGGCACCGGTGTGGTGTTCCGCAGGGTGGATCTCAGCCCGGTGCCGGAGATACCCGCCCGGTCGGAATATGTCGGCGATACAACGCTCTCGACCAGCCTGGTAGTGCGGGGGCATCGTGTTTCCACGGTGGAACACCTGCTGGCGGCATTGGCGGGTATGGGTATAGACAATGCCACCATCGATGTCGACGCGCCGGAGATTCCCATTATGGACGGCAGCGCCGGCCCCTTTGTGGCCCTGATCCAGTCGGGAGGTATCTCGGAGCAGGACGCGCCGAAACGGTTTTTACGTGTGAAACGCAAGGTCACGGTGGAAGACGGCGACAAGGTAGCCAGCTTTCTCCCCTTTGATGGCTTCAAAGTGTCGTTTACCATCGATTTTGACCAGCCTGTTTTCCGCGGCCGCTCGGCGCACGTGGAGCTCGATTTTGCCAGTTCGACCTTTGTCGACGACCTCAGTCGGGCCCGCACCTTCGGTTTTATGCATGAAATCGAATACCTGCGCTCCCGGGGCCTGGCGCGGGGTGGCAGCATCGACAACGCCA
Source organism: Haliea sp. (assembly GCA_009937575.1). Classification (GTDB taxonomy): domain Bacteria; phylum Pseudomonadota; class Gammaproteobacteria; order Pseudomonadales; family Halieaceae; genus JAACFI01. Next base: position 9,103 of record JAACFI010000094.1, on the reverse strand, counting down.
TTGTGCTGGACGACTACCGCATCCTCAATCGTGAGGGCCTGCGCAGTGAGGACGAATTCGTCAAGCACAAGGCGCTGGACGCTATTGGCGACCTGTACCTGCTGGGTCACAGCCTGATCGGCGAATTCCGGGCATTCAAGTCTGGCCACACCCTGAATAACGCGGCGGTACGGGCCCTGCTGGATCAGCCGGATGCCTGGGAACTGGTCAGTTACGAGAAGAAGGCGGACGCGCCTCCCTGCTACGCTTCCGGGTTTTAAATTCGCCCCCAATGCCCCCCTGATCAGCGGAGATAGATGGTATTTCGCTCCTGATTATGGCATAGTTCGCAGCCGATTAACTGCGACCCCTTTAAATGAAAGTCATTCTCATTAACCGCAAGCACGGCGGCTCCCGTTCGATCGAACTGGGGCGGTGGTCTCGTGCGCTGCTATCCCTGTGTTGCCTCGGGCTGCCCCTGGGTATGGTTGCAGTCGGTTACTTAGCGGGACAGGACAGCGATGCCCGCTCGATGAGGGGTGCGGCGCTGGACCGATTGCAGGAAGAACTCGAGCAGCAGTCCGAGGATCTGCAGGTTTTGCAGGGCCAGGCGGGGCGCAAACTGCAGGCCCTGACCCTTAACCTGGCGGAACTGCAGGCGCGTATGACCCGGCTGGATGCCCTGGGCGAACACCTCACCGCCATGGCGGACCTGGAGGAGGGCGAGTTCGATTTCAGCCAGACACCCCCCCTGGGAGGACCGCTGGCGGGAGAGTTTGACGTCGACTTTACCTCCATGGACCTGGCCTCGGACCTGGGCCTGTTCGAGGCCCGCCTGACCGACCGTGAGCGGCAGCTGGAGATACTGGAGTCGCTGCTGAGCAACCGCAAGCTGGAAGAGCAGAGCTGGCTGTCGGGGCAACCGGTTGAAAAGGGTTGGGTGTCCTCCCACTACGGCAAGCGCACAGATCCCTTCTCGGGCAAGCTGGCGATGCACGCCGGTATCGATTTTGCGGGCAAGGAAGGGTCCAACGTGGTGGCGGTAGCCGCCGGCGTGGTGACCTGGACCGGCAGCAAGTCCGGTTACGGTGAAATGGTGGAGGTTTCCCACGGGGACGGTTTCGTCACCCGCTATGCACACAACAAGCAGAACCTGGTGGAACCCGGTGAGGTGGTGCGCAAGGGCCAGCCCATCGCCCTGATGGGCTCCAGCGGACGCTCCACGGGAGCCCACGTTCACTACGAAGTCTTCAAACACGGCCGTTCCGTCGATCCCTCCAGCTACCTGCGCCGTACCCGGCGCTGATACGATCCCTCGCAGTTTTCCCGTGCCCGGCCTGAGCCGGGCTGGATGCATATTTCAAAAAGAAGATAGGCGATGATTACCAAAGTACTGAAAACCGTGTTCGGCACCCGCAATGACCGGGAGCTGAAGCGTATGGGCAAAGTGGTGAAACAGGTCAATGCCCTGGCGGACGATATGAAAGCCCTCAGCGACGAGCAGCTGGCGGCGAAGACCGGGGAGTTCAGGCAGCGTCTGGCGGATGGTGCCACCCTGGACCAGATTCTTCCCGAAGCCTTCGCCGTGGTGCGCGAGGCGGGGGAACGCACTCTGGGCATGCGCCACTTCGACGTGCAGTTAATCGGTGGCATGGCCCTGCACGAGGGCAAGATTGCAGAGATGCGTACCGGTGAGGGCAAGACCCTGGTGGCCACCCTGCCCGCCTACCTGAATGCGCTGGGCGGTCGCAGTGTTCACCTGATCACGGTGAACGATTACCTGGCCAATCGCGACGCCCACTGGATGGGGCCCCTGTACAATTTCCTTGGCATTTCTGTCGGGGTGATCAAATCCGGCCAGATGCCGGAACAGAAGCGCGAGGCCTATAATTCAGACATCATTTACGGCACCAACAACGAATTCGGGTTCGATTACCTGCGGGACAACATGGCCTTCACCCTGCAGGACCGGATGCAGGGCGAACTGGCCTTCGCCATCGTTGACGAGGTGGACTCGATCCTGATCGACGAGGCGCGCACGCCGCTGATCATCTCCGGCGCCTCCGAGGACAGTTCCGAGCTGTACAAGCGTATCAATCGCCTGATCCCCTCCCTGAAACCGGATACCGAGGGAGAAGAAGGGCATTTCACCATCGATGAGAAACAGCGCCAGGTTGAAATGACCGAGATGGGCCACGAGTTCATCGAGGGCATGCTCTACAAAGAGGGCCTGTTGCAGGAGGGGGACAGCCTGTACGCGGCCACCAATCTCAATCTGCTGCACCACGTCTACTCCGGCTTGCGCGCCCACGCCCTGTTCCAGCGGGACGTGGAATACATCGTGCAGGAGGGGCAGGTGGTGCTGATCGACGAGCACACCGGTCGCACCATGCCGGGGAGGCGCCTGTCAGAGGGGCTGCACCAGGCCATAGAGGCCAAGGAGGGTGTGGCTATACAGAGCGAGAGCCAGACCCTGGCATCCACCACCTTCCAGAACTACTTCCGCCTCTACGACAAGCTGGCGGGCATGACAGGTACCGCAGATACCGAGGCCTTCGAGTTCAGGCAGATCTACGGCCTGGAAGTGCTGGTGATACCCACCAACGTGTCCCAGCAGCGCGATGACCTGAACGACCTGGTGTATCTCAGCCGGGAGGAAAAATTCGACGCCATTGTGGCGGACGTGAAGGAGTGCATGGCCAACGGTGCGCCGGTGCTGGTAGGCACCGCCTCGGTGGAGACCTCCGAGGAGTTATCCCAGCGTTTCCGCAAATCCAAGATCGAGCACAAGGTACTCAATGCCAAGTACCACGAGCAGGAGGCGGAGATCATCGCCCAGGCCGGGCGCCCGGGTGTGGTTACCATCGCCACCAATATGGCCGGTCGGGGTACCGATATTGTGCTCGGGGGCAACCTGGAAGCGGAGTTGATGGCCCAGGGGGATATCAGCGAAGAGAAGAACAACCAGTTGCGAGAAAGCTGGCAGCAGCGTCACGACCAGGTGCTGGAGGCCGGCGGGCTGCACATCCTCGGCACCGAGCGCCACGAATCCCGGCGCATCGACAACCAGTTGCGCGGCCGGGCCGGGCGCCAGGGAGATCCCGGTGTGTCCCGTTTCTACCTGTCACTGGAGGACAACCTGATGCGCATCTTCGCCTCTGACCGGGTGAAGAACTTCATGCAGGCCCTGGGTATGGAGAAAGGCGAGGCCATCGAGCACCGCATGGTGACCAATGCCATCGAGAAGGCCCAGCGCAAGGTGGAGGGGCGAAATTTCGACATCCGCAAGCAGTTGCTGGAGTACGACGATGTCGCCAACGACCAGCGCCAGATCATATACCACCAGCGCAACGACCTGCTGGGCGAGGCCGATATTTCCGAAACGGTGACGGCTATCCGCCGGGACGTGGTGAGCGAGGCCATCGACAGCTTCATCCCGCCGATGAGTGTGGAAGAACAGTGGGACGTTCCGGGCCTGGAAAAGCAGCTGGAGGCGGAATTCTCCATCAGCCTGCCAGTACGGGACTGGCTTGAGGCCGATGACAATCTGCACGAGGAGGCCCTGCGGGAGAAGATCGTCGATGAAATACAGGGCGCCTACGAGGCCAAGTGTGAGTTGGTGGGGCCCGATATGCGCAAGATCGAGAAGCAGATCATGCTGCAGGTATTGGACACCCTGTGGAAGGAGCACCTGGCGACCATGGACCACCTGCGCCAGGGCATTCACCTGCGGGCCTACGCCCAGAAAAATCCCAAGCAGGAGTACAAGCGTGAGTCCTTCGAGTTGTTCGAGCAGTTGCTCAGCAACCTCAAGTACGAGGTGGTGAAATTCCTCAGCCACGTGCAGATCCAGCGGCAGGACGAAGCGGAGTTGATCGAGCGCCAGCGGCGTGAGGCTGCCGAGCGTGAGAAAATGGCCTTCCAGCACGCCCAGGCCTCCGGCCTGGCGGACCCGGGTGAGCAGGGGGAAACCCCGGAGCAGGAGGCACCGGCTGCGCCCCAGCCCTTTACCCGGGAACAACCCAAGGTGGGTCGCAACGAACCCTGCCCCTGTGGCAGCGGTAAGAAATACAAGCAGTGCCACGGCAAGCTGTGACGGGCAGGTGAACTGAGATGGCCGTTGGGCAGGACCAGCTGCCGGCATTACTTCCGGTTCCCGGGGTGCGACTGGGAACGGTATCTGCCGGAATCAAGACAGCCGGTCGCAAGGACCTGGTGTTGATTGAAGTTGCGCCCGGCACCACTGCAGCGGCGGTGTTCACCCGCAATGCCTTTTGCGCGGCGCCGGTGACGGTGGCGCGTGAACACCTGGAATACGGCGACTACAGCCCGCGTTACCTGCTGGTCAATACCGGTAATGCCAACGCCGGTACCGGCGAGCCGGGTATCGCTGCGGCGCGGGATTGTTCCTCGGCGGTCGCGGAGATCGCCGGGGTAGAGTCTCGGGCGGTACTGCCGTTTTCCACCGGGGTGATCGGCGAACCCCTGCCGGTAGACCTGATTCGAAAGGCGATTCCCGCCGCCTTCGATGCGCTCGCAGCTGGTGGATGGGAGCAGGCCGCCGAGGGGATACTCACCACCGATACCCGTCCCAAGGGCCTGTCCGTGAATTTCAGCGTTGACGGTGTCGAGTACGTGATCACCGGCATTGCCAAGGGCGCCGGCATGATCCGCCCCGACATGGCCACCATGCTGGCCTACCTGGCCACGGATGTGGCAGTGGAGCAGCCGCTGCTGCAGCAACTGCTGGCGGAACTGGTGGAGACCTCCTTCCATCGGGTTACCGTGGACGGGGACACGTCAACCAATGACGCCTGCGTACTGCTCGCTACCGGTGCCGCGGGCAATGCGCCTCTGGCCGACCGGGACAGCCCCCTGTACCGTGCGCTGCGGGATGCCATTGAAGAGGTGTGCCTCACCCTGGCACAGGCGCTGGTACGCGACGGCGAAGGCGCGAGCAAGTTTGTCGCGGTCGAGATCAACGGCGGCCGCGATCAGCAGGAGTGCCTGGACGTGGCTTTCACCATAGCCCATTCGCCGCTGGTGAAGACCGCCCTGTTCGCCAGCGATCCCAACTGGGGGCGCCTGCTGGCTGCCATTGGCCGGGCGGGGCTGGTGGACCTCGACGTGGACCGGGTAGGGGTTTACCTCAACGAGGTACTCATTGCGGAGAACGGTTGCCGGGCGGAGAGTTACACCGAAGAGCAGGGTGTGGCTGCCATGGCGCCGGAGGACATCACCATCCGCATCGAGCTGCAACGTGGCGACGGCCAGGCCACGGTCTGGACCACCGATTTTTCCTATGATTACGTGCGTATCAACGCCGAGTACCGCACCTGAATGAAGCGCCTGCATGTGGCAGTGGGTGTGATTCTCGACCCGGCTGGGAATATCCTGATCAGCAGGCGGGCGCAGGATTCTCACCAGGGCGGCCTGTGGGAATTTCCCGGTGGCAAGGTGGAGGTGGGTGAATCCCTGGAGGCGGCCCTGGCCCGGGAACTGCGTGAGGAGCTGGGCATACACATCGGCCGCACCACGCCCCTGCTTGAAGTGCGCCACGACTACAGCGACAAGTCGGTACTGCTCGATGTACACGTGGTGTGGGAATTCAGCGGAGAACCCCGGGGGCTGGAGAACCAGCCGCTGACCTGGGCAGCGGCGCAGGAGCTTACCGCCTACCGTTTTCCGGCTGCCAACGAGCCTATCGTGGAAGCGGTGCGGGAGCTACTTGCCGACTGACCCTTCGCACCCGGGTATCAATGCGCACTCTCTGCCCTGAGCAGGAATTCCTTGTGCAGTTCGTCCACCGCGTCGTCCAGTTCCGCCAGTGATCGGGAATTGTCGATGACGATATCGGCCTTCTCCAGCCGTTCATCACGACCCATCTGGGCTGCCATGATGCGCCGGACCTGGGCCTCGTCATTGCTGTCCCGCTGGATGGTGCGTTCAAGTTGTATCGACTCCGGCACGTCGACTACCACCACACAGTCCGCCAATTCCCGCTGGCTGGTCTCAAGCAACAGCGGCGAGCTGAGAATCGTGTAGGGGGACCCGGATGCCTCCATCTGCTCGAGTATTTCCCGACCGATGAGGGGGTGGGTGAGTTGCTCCAGCCACAGGCGCTCGGCTTCGTCGGCGAACACCCGCTGGCGCAGTGCAGCCCGGTCGAGACTGCCGTCGGACTGGATAATTTCTCCGCCAAAATGTTCGGCTATTGCCGCCAGTGCAGGGCGGCCGGGTTCTACCACCACCCGGGCGGCCAGGTCGGCATCCACCACGGTAATTCCCAGCTTTTCGAAGCGCTCGGTGACGGCGGACTTGCCGCTGCCGATGCCACCAGTGATACCGACGATAAACGCCATCATCCGAGACCCGTGGCGCCCAGGTAGCGGGACAGGATGTCCTCACCCCAGAGCAGCGCGATCCAGCCCGCCGCTGCCAGGTAGGGACCGAAGGGGATGGGAATTTCCTTGCCGCGCCGCTTGATCACCATCAGTGCGATGCCGCAGACCGCACCCACCAGGGAAGACAGCAGGATAATGACCGGCAGGATCTGCCAGCCCAGCCAGGCCCCGAGTGCCGCCAGTAACTTGAAGTCGCCGTAACCCATGCCCTCCTTGCCGGTGAGAAGCTTGAACAGCCAGTAAATGCTCCACAGGATCATATAACCGGCCATGGCCCCGATCACCGCATCCTGCAGGCTCACATAGGTCTCCCCCAGGTTGAACAGCAGGCCAAGCCACACAAGTGGCAGGGTAATATCGTCCGGCAGCAACTGGTGATCCACGTCGATCATGGTGAGGGCGATAAGTGCCCAGGTGAACAACGCGGCGCCCAGCAGCGCGGGCGAGGCGCTGAAGTGCCAGGCCAATACCAGGGTCATCAGTCCGGTGACAGTCTCGATCGCCGGGTAACGCCAGGAGATCCCCGTGCCGCAGTTGGCGCACTTGCCACCCAGGGCCAGGTAGCTGACTACCGGGATATTCTGCCAGGGTTTGATCGCTGCCTTGCAGTGGGGGCAGTGGGAGTTGGGCGTGGCAAGGCCCAGAGGTTTTTCCGGTTTTTCCTGTTCCACCTCCAGCAATTCACAGCAGTCCCGCCGCCAGCGGGATTCCATCATCAGCGGCAGGCGGTAGATCACCACGTTGAGGAAGCTGCCGACCACCAGACCCAGTAATAGCAGGCAAAGGGGCAGAAACCAGTTCAGCTGGTCAAAAGCTTGCAGCATTAACTGGCTTCCCCGGCCGGCGTTTCTAGATAACGGAACCCAGCATGAAGATCGGCAGGTACATGGCAATCATCAGTCCGCCTACCAGGACACCCAGGATGGACATTATCAGGGGTTCCAGCAGCGAGCTGAGGCTGTCCACGGCATTGTCCACTGCCTCTTCGTAGTGATTGGCGACTTTGTCCAGCATCTCATCCAGTGAGCCTGATTCCTCCCCGATGGAGATCATCTGCAGCAACATGGTCGGGAACAGGCCGGTGGATTTGGTGGCATCGTACAGGGTCGTGCCGGAGGTGACATCGTTTTTGATCTTGCGGATGGCCTTGGCGTATACCGAATTGCCGGCCGCTCCGGCGGTAGATTCCAGCGCGTCCACCAGGGGGACGCCCGCGGCAAAGGTGGTGGCAAGGGTGCGCGAGAAACGGGCAATTACGGCATCATGGACTATGCCACCAACGACCGGTAATTTGAGGTAAGTCTTGTCGAGGAATTCTGCAAATTTTACGTTGCGTAATTTCGCTTCGCGAACTAGCAGGGCAAGGGCAATCATAGCGACGAGAATGATAAACCACCATGCCTGTACAAAATCCGAAATCCGCATGACAAACAGGGTAAAGGCGGGCAGTTCGGAACCGAAGTTGCGAAAGGTCTCGGCAAAGACCGGAACGACCTTTATCAGGAGTATTGCCGTTACGATGACCGCCACGCCGACCACGGCAGTGGGATAGGTCAGCGCTTTCTTGATTTTTGCCTTCAGCTGTTCGGTTTTTTCCTTGTAAGTCGCCACGCGGTCAAGCATTACTTCCAGGGTACCCGAGTCTTCGCCAGAACCGATCAGGCTGCAGAACAGATCGTCGAAGTGCCGGGGGTGCTTGGCAAGTGACGGGGCCAATCCACTGCCCGCCGCAACGTCGTTTTTCAGTTCTGTAACCAGCTCCCGCATTTTTGGTTTTTCCGCGCCCTCGGCAACGATTTCAAAGCTCTGCACCAGCGGTACGCCGGCCTTGATCATCGTTGCCATCTGGCGGGTGAATATGGCGATGTCCGCTGCCTTGATGGGCTTGCCCGCGCCGCCGAACAGGGGCTTGGGCTTCTTGCGTACCGACTTGGGATTGATCCCCTGGCGCCGCAGTTGGGCCCGGGCCATCGCCTGGCTGCTGGCGTGGATTTCCCCTTTGCTTTGGCGGCCATTCTGGTCTTTGCCGCTCCAGGTAAATAGCTCGCTCTTGATTGCAGTTGTTGCCATAGTTGTATCCGCCCCTGTCCCCCGACTATCCCTTAATCTACCGTGATCCGGTTGGCCTCTTCAAGGCTCGTCACGCCCTTGGCAACCTTTAATAATGCCGATTTTCGCAGGTCGTTGAAGCCCTCGGCATCCGCCTGTTGCTTGATCTGCAGGGAATTTCCGTGCTCCATGATGAGGTTGGCAAGCTTGGGTGTCACCCGCACCACCTCATAAATGCCTACACGACCCTTGTAGCCTTCCCGGCAGGCGTCGCAGCCCACTGGTTTCTTGACTGTGGCTCCTTCCAGCATCTCTTCGGTAAATCCCTCTTCCAGCAACACACTGTGCGGGATATCGTTCGCGGGCACGCTGCACTCCGGGCACAGGCGTCTGGCCAGGCGCTGGGCAATGATCAGGTCTACTGACGTGGCGACGTTGAACGCCGGCACGCCCATATTCAGCATTCGGGTAATCGTCTCTGCGGCGCTGTTGGTGTGCAGGGTGGACAATACCAGGTGGCCAGTCTGGGCAGCCTTGATGGCGATCTCCGCCGTTTCCAGGTCGCGAATCTCCCCCACCATGATGATATCCGGGTCCTGGCGCAGGAAGGAACGCAGGGCCTCGGCGAAATTCAACCCCACTTTGGGATTCACATGCACCTGGTTGATGCC
>JAACFI010000425.1 GCA_009937575.1 Haliea sp. | reverse complement strand
ATGCTGGCCGTCGGCATCCATTGTTATGGCAATCTCGAAACCGAGCCGTTCGGCAAATCGCAGTCCTGTCTGCATGGCTCCCCAGGCGCCCAGTTGTGTGGCGAGTGGAATCACCTTGGCACCGGAACCAATTGCTTGATCGATCGTGTTATCAGTACTCGAATCATCCACCACGAAAATGGGTAAATCACATTGTTCTCGTAACTCACGGATGACAGGCCCGATTGCTTGAGCTTCGTTATACGCAGGAATGATAATGGCGGTCGGGGGCAGTGGAAGCCTGTTCAGTTCTTTCATTTGAAGGGTATAAAATTCTACTCTGGCAGTGCTCGGTTATCGTAAAGTACCCGTTGGTAAAGCCTGGCGATTTGTTCGGATGATCGATTGATATGGAAATACTGGTCGAACTTCTTGCTACCGTTCTTCCCGAGCGTGTCGATTTTATCACGGTTTTGCTGCAAAAGTTGTAATGCTCCCAACAGCTCGTCGACGTTACCAGGAGTCGTTTTAAGACCGGTAACCCCCTGATCCACTATCCAGCCCATACCTGATCCAGGGACGTCAGATGCTATCGTAGCTTTGCCAAAATACATGGCCTCCAATAAAACCAACCCGAAGGCTTCGGTACGCTCGATTGAGGGAAGACATACGCAATCGCATCGTGTGAATTGTCGAGCCAGGTCATCGCTGGAAAGATGTCCGTGGAAACATACTTTGTCATCTGCGCCCAGCTTTTTCGTCAGGGCTCTGAGATGAGTATCCTCGTCACCCTGGCCGACGAGATCGAGTTGGATGTCGTCCATCCGCGCCACCGCTTGAATCAGGTAGTCAAAACCTTTGTAGTAAGTAAGTCTCCCGATCGCCAGTACTCGCAGGCAGGAAGAGTGTTGCTGGTTTGGAGTTGTCGTTGTATCTACACTGCTTGTCGCTGCAAGAGTGGACGGGTCGAGGCCCAGGGGTATCACCACACATTTTTCACTGAATTCTTGCAGGGGAAGGCTGCTCGCGAGGTAGGTCGGAGAGGACGCGATAATGACCTTTGCACGTTTTAACATCGCGCGTTCAAAGGGTCTGTAAATCTTGTAGAACAATTGCAGCCCCCAATGATGCTCCGATGCAAGTACATCAGACTGCCACTGAATAACCCACGGGATGCGTCTTGCCCCGGGTAAAAAAAGCGCCCAAAAGGCAGATATGTTAGGTGTGTGAATATGAAGAATGTCGGGTTTTTCGCGCTTGATGAGGCGGTTGAGTAAGTAGGGAAACGCGGGGCTGATTGGCGTAAATAACAACCTCATCCAAACCGCGGCACGGACTATGGGCAAAGATAGCCCACTGCTTTCGTAAGTCTCATCGAGGCTCGTGAAGCTGATTGCTGATTGATGTACGAGAGCAGAATTTTTGATTCCACTTCGGGATAAGGAAACCATAAGATCGCGTAAGTAGGTTTCCATGCCACCTGAGTAGGGTGGAAAATACTTACCAATATGAAGGGTTTTCAGGAATGTTCTCCTCTACTACACCCAAAACTCTTTAGAATTACCGGTTAACATCTCGTCAGTAATTCTCTGGGCCGCGTTACGAATATCAGCCCACTGCTCAAGCGCGAGAGAAAACTCGTGGGTGTAGCTGCGGAAATCATCAAGCATGTTCTGCACATCATAATTGTCCGGAGCAGATGAAAAATCTTCCAGATTGGCGACGGCTTGCATTGCATTGTTTACGTTGCCTAGACTCTGCTGTAAGTAAGCATGCCATTGTTCCGGTCGATGGATACCATCGCGTAATCTTGCGGTGAGTTGCTTCGACAGGTTGCATTGAGATTCGGCGATTTCTTCGCGATAGATTGTGATGAGGCTCTGGTCAGAGGATTCGCTCAGCTCTCTTCCCATTTGCGCCAGACTTGACAGTCGTGTTTCCACTGAAATGCCGTCACGGTGCAGTGTGTGGTTTGTGATGTATCGACTGGGATTAATACTGCCCTTGCCTTTGGAGGGTTGAAGAGGGGGACAGCCCTTCCTCGGATTTATGGGAAAGTGGGGTACGCACCAGGCATAGTCCAGGATGGCGGACCTGGGATGCAGGTATTCCGTCATGGCGCCAAACAGGTAGTCCTCGCCTCGAAACACAGGAAAGTACGGAGGCAACAGTCTGGAATTATCCAGGCCGGTAACCTGGGACATCACAGCTAATTTGCTGAATCGGGGTCGCGGTTGGCCCATCCAGTAGTGACGGTTGGCGAGGGCTGATTCCAGGCCACCCTCGGACTGAAGTGCGCGCTGGGCGGAGACAGGATCCAGGATATAGATCCAGTCCGTGCCCACCGTGCCCGGATCTCCCAGAGTGCCACTTTGGGTCATCAAAACAGGTGAAGCAGCATCCCACAAGTTCAGGTAGGCTGAGTTGGCTCCCGCCAGGTCGCTGGCTTCAAGAGTGTCGAATCCCAGTTTATTAATAGCCTGCGACATAGTCAGACCAAGGCAACTCGCGTGACCGGTGAGAGGATCGACATCCGCTCTGCGAGTGCGATTGAGAATATCCTGTTCGGAAGTGTAGAAGTCTACTTGACGTTCGCTGCCGTCAAACGCCAATCCATCAAGTTTATGCGGTGATTCGACAGCGGCGCAGATTACGTCGTCGTCCATCATAATGGCTCTTTTACCCACGGAGAGCAGGAGGCTCAGCGTGCGGGAGAGGCCGTAGCTTGCCTTGTCTGCCCATCTCTTCCTGTCTATAAGAAAGCGAATCCCATTTTCCTGAACCTCTGGGAGGTCTCGGATAAGAGCGGCCATGAAGCGTTGTTGCTCTTCCGCACCGACATAATGCATGTCGCGAGGGCTGCTGAGGTTGAATTTGATGACCGCTTCGCGGTTTTGTGTCGCATTTTGAGGATCCCGGGAATCGTCTATCAGAAAGAGATGTTCGTGCCGGCTGAGATTGCCGGCGTGTAACATGGATTCCAGTAGGCGCTGAACTGCCGAGGGGCGGTCACAAGTGATTATAAAGACCCTGGTAGCGGGTAGATCGGCTGCCGGTGCGGCGCTTTGAGGACGTAATCTGTGACATACGGATTCCGCCGAAGTCAGCAGACCATGATCGCGTACACTCTCCAGAACCTTTATCACGTCCTGCTGCTGTCCGGCAAGCTGGGGAATGGTGTCAGCGAGAAAATCGGCGTGGCCGCGCAAGGTGCGAAAAGTACGGCAGGAGTGCAGCGCAATGGAAACTTCCGGCGCAACAATCATCTGGCTATTGCTGTTTTTATCCAGTAGCAAGGTGCCCCCGTTTTGCAGGTCCACCCGTTCGATGTCCGCCACGGCATATAGTGTCTGATCTACAACAGCCTCTGCAGAGTCTGAGTTCTTTGTCATCGGGGTCGCCGGGTCTGACTGGTAGGAGTAAGAGAAGTTGAAATCGTCGGCCATGAGCTGCTCTTGGGTGGGGTCCCGGAAGGAGAATTATTCTATTGGGTAGGGAGTGGGAAGTAAACTGAGAGCGCAGCCATCTGCATCTGCGATTTGTCTTCCTGGGAGGGCTTCATGCTCCCGTATTTATCGAGGAGCTCATTTTTATCGCAGTTTCGATGGCACAATAAAGACTATCCGGG
>JAACFI010000093.1 GCA_009937575.1 Haliea sp. | reverse complement strand
TTGGCTCCGCCTGCTGGGCTCGAACCAGCGACCCAATGATTAACAGTCATTTGCTCTACCAACTGAGCTAAGGCGGAATGGCGTTAACCAGAGGCCGCGTATATTAATGATGGAAGGTGGGTTGGTCAACCGCTATTTCGGCGTTTTTACACAATCTGGACGGGACCCTAAAAGCGGCTGCATTTCAATCCTATGTGGATGATAATAAAGGGCTATTTTCGTTGAATCCGCGCAGGTGAAACCCTTGTCCAGGCCGTTCCAGGTAGAGTCCCCGTTTCAGCCCGCCGGCGACCAGCCGGAGGCCATCCGGCAGCTGGTGGAGGGCGTACAGGCGGGGCTCGCAGCCCAGACTCTGCTGGGGGTGACCGGCTCGGGTAAGACCTTCACCATGGCCCATGTGGTGCAGAAACTGCAGCGGCCCACTATCGTCATGGCTCACAACAAGACCCTGGCGGCCCAGTTGTATGGAGAGTTCCGGGAGTTCTTTCCCAACAACGCGGTGGAGTATTTCGTCTCCTATTACGACTACTACCAGCCCGAGGCCTATGTGCCGTCGTCCGACACCTATATCGAGAAAGATGCCTCGATAAACGACCATATCGAGCAGATGCGGCTTTCGGCTACCAAGGCCCTGCTGGAACGGGAGGACTGCCTGGTGGTGGCCACGGTGTCCGCCATCTACGGCCTGGGTGACCCGGAGTCCTATTTCAAGATGGTGATGCACCTTTCACGTGGGGAAATTATTGACCAGCGCCATATACTGCGGCAACTGGCGGAACTACAGTACACCCGCAACGATACGGACTTCCAGCGTGGCACCTACCGGGTCCGGGGTGACGTAATTGATATTTTCCCGGCGGATTCCGAGCGCGAGGCGGTGCGGATGGAACTGTTTGACGAGGAGATAGACAGTATTTACTGGTTTGATCCCCTCACCGGGGCGGTAGAGAAAAAGGTGCCACGGGTAACCATATTTCCCAAGAGCCACTACGTGACATCGCGCGACGTGTTGCTGGACGCAGTGGGTCATATCGAGGTGGAACTGGCGGACCGGCTCAAGCAACTCAAGGACAACGACAAGCTGGTAGAGGCGCAGCGCCTGGAGCAGCGTACCAAGTATGACATGGAGATGATCCGGGAGTTGGGTTACTGCACCGGCATCGAGAATTACTCCCGATATCTGTCCGGACGCGCGCCGGGCGAGCCACCGCCCACGCTGTTCGAGTACCTGCCGGACAATGCCCTGGTGATTGTCGATGAGTCCCATGCCAGCATCCCGCAGATTGGCGCCATGTTCCGTGGCGACCGGTCGCGCAAGGAGACCCTGGTGGAATACGGCTTTCGCCTGCCCTCGGCCCTGGACAACCGGCCCCTGCGCTTCGAGGAGTGGGAGCAGCTGGTACCCCAGGCGATCTTTGTCTCCGCCACCCCGGGCCCCTACGAGGAGGAGCACGCTGGGCGCACGGTGGAACAGGTGGTGCGCCCCACCGGGTTGGTGGACCCGGAGCTGGAGGTGCGACCGGCAAGCACCCAGGTCGACGACCTGCTGGGACAGATCAGCACCGTGGTGGAGCGCGGCGAGCGGGTACTGGTGACCACCCTCACCAAGCGCATGGCTGAGGACCTCACCGAGTATCTGGCAGAACACAACGTTCGGGTGCGATACCTGCATTCGGACATCGATACGATAGAGCGGGTGGAAATCATCCGCGACCTGCGACTGGGGGAGTTCGACGTGCTGGTGGGTATCAACCTGCTGCGGGAGGGCCTGGATATGCCGGAGGTGTCGCTGGTAGCTATCCTGGACGCTGACAAGGAGGGCTTCCTGCGCTCGGATCGCTCACTGATCCAGACCATTGGCCGGGCCGCCCGCAACCTCAACGGCCGCGCGATCCTGTACGCGGATCGTGTCACCGGTTCCATGGAACGGGCCATGGCGGAAACCCAGCGTCGTCGCGAGAAACAGGTTAAATTCAACGCCGAGCACCATATCACCCCGCGGGGAGTGGAAAAGTCGGTGCAGGACATCATGGAAGGCGCGCGGCGGATGCCCACCCGGGGCAAGGGGAAGGGCCGCAAGGTGGCGGAAGCGAAACTGTCCTACAGCACGGATGTCGCCAACCTGTCTCCCGCCGCCCTGGCGCGCAAGCTCAAGCAACTGGAATCGCAGATGCACGAGCATGCCAAAAACCTTGAGTTCGAGGAGGCTGCGGCCCTGAGAGACCAGCTGGCAGAGATCAAGCAGGCGGCTTTTATCAGCTGATCAGCCCCGTGAATCCTGCGTATGCTCTGGCTGGATGGCGGGCAGCGACAATGTGAATCGCACGCCGCTTTGTTCGGGCAGGTTTTGAGCGCTGACATGTCCCCGGTGGAATTCGCTGATCAGGCGGACCACGTGCAGTCCCAGACCAAGGTGTACCTCGTTGTCGCCCTGTTCCCGCAGCGATACCATGGGTTCGAACAGCCGGCTCTGCACTCCCGGAGGGAGGGTGGGCCCCGCGTTGTCCACATAAATGTCCCAGCCCAGGTCCGAGGCGTCCAGGCCGAGTCTGATTTCACCGCCCGCGGGACAGAACGAAGCGGCGTTGTCTACCAGCTTGTCCAGGGCCTGTACCAGTAGATCTGCCACACCTGATACACGTGCTTCCTCGACCTCGATCGCAAGCCGCATGTCATGTTGGCGATACACTGCCTGGTAGGCGTGAAACACCTCCCGCAGCAGTGGTACCAGGTCCAGGGGGGCGGGCCTGTTATTGCGAATGCTTTCTTCCAGGCGATTGGCCTCGCTCATGGCGGTGAGTATCCGGTTCAGGCGCTGTAGTCCCTCCCGTGCCCGGGACAGGTACACCGCCTGTTCAGTGCTGTCATGTGCAGCGTCTTCCAGGTTCTCAAGGGATGTCTGTATCACGGCGACCGGGGTACGCAGTTCGTGGGATAACTTGCGACTCAGGGTGCGCAGGTAATCGTTGTACTCCCGCAGGCGCTCCAGCAGGTTGGCATAGTTGCGGGATAACTCGCCGATTTCATCCGGGGCATTGCTGCGCGGAAAACCCTGCAGCTGCAGGCCGTCCTCACTGATCGCGTTTCCCGCTGCCCTGCTCAGGCGGCCAATTCGCCAGGACAGCAGGCTGGCGTAAGCGAGCAGACCGAAAGCGCCGATGCCCACCGCCAGCACGCTGTAGCCCAGCAGCTTGCTGAAAGCCTGGTCGGTCAGCGAGAGATATTCCTCGCCGCTCTGCCGGAGTATCACTGCGCCTATGACCCCCTGGTCATTTTTTATTGGCACCGCTGTGGACAGGGTGGTGCGGGTCAGGTACTCGGGATCGCGGTAGCGGTGAATGGCGGGCAGCCCCGCCAAAGCGGAATCCAGTTCAGTTCCCTGTGCCTTGCCGTGGGTGGGGGCAACCGGAGGCGCATCCAGTGGAGCACGGGAAAGTATGCTGCGATAGATCACCCGCAAAAGCCAGAATGTATCTTCCGCTGGTCGCCCTGACCTCTGCCTGGAGGGCAAATCCGCCACCAGCCAGTGCGACCTGTCGAGTACCTGCACCTGGCTGCCCTGGTGCCTGAACGGGGTCAGGGCCTGCTGCAGGCCCTCGGGGCTGTAGATCAACCAGGGGGGTGCCTCGGTATCCAGTGGGCCAGTGTTGCCAAGGGTTTCCAGTGTTCCCCCCGCGCGCTTGCCGACATTGGCCAGGTAAAAGCCCAGTCGGCCACCGGTATAGGACAGTGGAATTTCCAGCTCCAGGGTGTAGCCTCCCACGGCATCTTGCCAGTAACCGCGGATACGGCGGGCATCTGTTCCGCGCTGACGCCGGCTTCCGGGGCGGGCGTGCACCCTGCCCGGGGCGGCAGTGGCGATCACGTAGTCCTGTCGACGTCCTTCTCGCCAGGTACGCAGCACCAGGCGATCGCCATTGGGCTCCTGGGACAGGCCCGGGTTGTGGTAGACCACCTGCTGGTCTTCCACCCTGAGCAGCAGGTAAAGGTAACCGTTGCGGGTAACCGCCTTGTACTGCAGGGCCAGCGCTGCCGCACCGGGTTCGGACTGCATGTTCACCCCTGTAATCTCCTCCCAGCCGTCACCGTAGCCGTCCAGAATCAGCGGCTGCTCCAGGGGCTGTGCATAGATTGGGTTGCCACTATCTGGCGGGGCGTCAAGTCGCGCGGAATGGGGATAGATCAATTGTGGCTGCTGCCCCAGTACCGCGGCGATGGCGGTGGCGGTGGCCTGCAGGGATTGCTCCTGCCCCTGGCGCAGGGCGCCTTCCATCTCGCGGATAAACTGGCAGCCCGCCCACGGCAGGGACAACAGCAACAGGCTGACCAGCAATAGCTGGCGGCGCAGACTCATCTCTCAACCTTTCCAGCGATAACCCGCCCCGTAGGCGGTTTCGATGGCGGTGAATCCGGGGTCGATATGCTGGAACTTGCGGCGGATGCGCTTGATGTGGGAGGTGATACTGTTGTCGTCCAGCACTACATTGGCGGAGTCCATGAGTTGCTGGCGATTTTTGACGTGCCCGGGATGGCGGGCCAGGGCGTAAACGATCCAGAATTCAGTGACCGTGAGGTCCACCGCCTGCTGGCACCAATGGGTCGTCATGCGCTCCAGGTTCAACTGCAGATTTCCCCGCTCGATCAGGTGCTCCTCCTGCTCCGGGCTGCGCAGGGCCTGCACCCGGCGGAACAGGGCCACGATGCGCGCCAGCATGTGAGCCTGGCTGATGTCCTTGGTCAGGTAGTCGTCGGCACCCAGGCGCAGGCCGGAGATGATGTCGAGTTCGGAATCCCTTGCGGTCAGGAACACGATAGGTAGCTCCGGGCAGCGGCTGCGCAGTTCCCGGCACAACTCGAAGCCCCCCTCGATATCGTCGCCCAGGCCCACGTCGATGATTGCCAGGTCCGGCAGCTGGCGGGCGAAGGCGGTATTGGCGCTGTCCCGGTCACTGAACAGGGAGACCCGGAAGCCCTGGCGTTGCAGGGCGTCCCGGTAGTTCGCGGCGATAGCCGGCTCGTCTTCGACGATGGCGATGTGGTGGGGCATCTGCTGTTGCCGTCTCTGTGCATTGACAATACTCATGGTTCCAAACTCGGGTGACGATCACAAGTCCCCGCCACAATTCGCCACAATTAATCGGTTGATTGCCATAATCCCACCCGGTTGTCGCCAGATCTCCCCGCTGTAATGGGCTGGCAACACAGGGAGAAGACCTATGCTGACATACCCCTACATCCAACGGCACCTGGCCAGGGATGCCGCCCGTCACGGTAACCTGGCCCTGTGGCTGTTGTTTCGCTGCCTGCCCACGCTGGTACTGGGCAGCCTGCTGTTACTGCTTCTTTCGGCGGCGCCGGCTCGCGCAATGGTCGACGGTGCCGGCGATGCCATGGCTCTTGACGAGCTGGAGGGCGGGCATCTGCTGCTGCGCGACGTGGGAGGCGGGCGTTATGTTCCCGCCGTAATACATCGCAGCAAGGTGCATTTCGATATCAGCGGCATGGTGGCCCGGGTCGTTCTCGAGCAGCGATTCAGCAATGACAGCGACCGTTGGGTGGAGGGTGTGTATGCCTTCCCGCTGCCGGAAAAGGCAGCCGTACGCTATCTGGAGATGATCGTGGGCGAGCGTCGCATCGTCGGCAAGGTACGGGAAAAGGCAGAGGCCAGGAAAATTTACCAGCGGGCCCGGCAGGCGGGAAAGAAAGCCAGCCTGGTAGAGCAGCAGCGTCCCAACCTGTTTACCAACCGGGTGGCCAATATCGGCCCCGGGGAAGAGATTACCGTGCGCCTGGAATATGTGCAGCAGGTCAATTACGGGTCGGATATGTTCTCCCTGCGATTCCCCATGACTATTACTCCTCGCTATATGCCCGGCGCCCCCCTGCCTCAGCGCCCCGATACGGAGGAGGGCGAATTACTTTTCCCAAACCCCTACCTCGGGTGGGCAGTGCCCACGGACCAGGTGCCTGATGCGGATGCGGTATCGCCCCTCCAGCACCCGAGCCCAGGATCCGATTACGCGCCGCTCAATCCTATAGAGATCAGTGTCCGCCTGGACCCGGGTATGCCGTTGGCGCGGGTGGAGTCACCCTATCACGAGATCGCCCTGAGTCGGCGCGCAGGCGTTTATAGCCTGGATCTGGCAGCGGGTGTCAGTGAAATGGATCGTGACTTCGTTCTCAACTGGCAACCGGTAACAGGATCGGAACCTGCCGCGGCACTGTTTACGGAGCGCGTGGGCGATGAGCATTTCGGCCTGCTGATGCTGGTGCCGCCTGTCACTGAGCGGCTCGCGCCCCCTGCGCCCCGGGAGATCATCTTCGTCGTGGATACGTCCGGTTCCATGGGCGGGGTTTCCATCGAACAGGCGCGGGCCAGCCTGGCTCGCGCCCTGCAACAGTTACGGCCGGAGGATCACTTCAATATCATCGAGTTCAATTCTCGGCACCGGTCGCTATACCGCCGGCCGATGCCTGCGACACGCCACCACCTGACACGCGCCAGTGAGTTCGTCCGCCAGCTCCACGCGTCCGGGGGGACGGAAATGATGCCGGCCCTGCGGGCGGCGATGGCCCCGTCCGTGGATGAGGATGTCTACCGGGAACAACCCGCTTTACGCCAGATTATATTTATTACTGACGGCGCTGTGGGAAATGAGTTGGCCCTGTTCGAGGAAATCAGTGGCAGAATTGGCGACAATCGCCTGTTCACCGTCGGTATCGGCTCCGCGCCGAACAGCTGGTTTATGCGCAACGCGGCCCGTTATGGTCGCGGCAGCCACACGCACATCGGCAAGCTCGATGAAGTGGGTGAAAAAATGTCCGACCTGTTCGAGCACCTCTCCAGGCCGGTGGCGGTTGACCTGGCCGTCACCTGGCCTGGTCCGGTGGAGGTCTGGCCCGAACGGGTCCCGGATCTCTACGCCGGGCAGCCCCTGGTCCTGGCAGTGAAATTCGGCGGGGCAGCCCCGACGGGAGAGGTTTCGGTGAGCGCCGATATCAACGGCCGATCCTGGCGGCAGGCGATGCGCCTGTCTCCGGAAAGTGACCCGGCCAGCCCGGTCTCCCATCCAGGCGTCGCCAGCTTGTGGGCCCGCGAGAAAATCACCGGCCTGCTGGACCAGAAAGTACTGGGCCGCGATGAGTCTGAGCTGCGTGCCGAGGTACTGGAAGTGGCGCTGCAGCACCAGTTGCTCAGCCCATATACCAGTTTTGTCGCCGTCGAGGAGCAGGTATCGCGACCTCAGGGGAAAGACGTGAAGTCGGAACCGGTGCCGAACACCAGGCCCCGGGGCCAGGCGCCCCAGGGTTTTGCCTACCCGGCAACTGCGACCACGGGTCCTGCCCGGGCCTGGTTTGCCGCCCTCGCCCTGTTCCTGGCGATGATGCTGTGCGTGTTGCGCCGGCCGGAACTGGATCATGTACCGACTGCCGGGGCTTGATCACTGGCGCGGCCTGCTTGCGCTCTGCCTGGTATTGCTGGGCCTGCAGCAGGCGTCCGCGGCCGCCTTGATCCAGGCCAAGGCCTGGCTGGCACCGGTGCTGATAGAACAGGCCTGGAAGCGTTCCCTGAACCGGGGGGGCGCCGCGGTCAAACCCTGGCCCTGGGCGGATACCTGGCCGGTTGCGCGCTTGTCCGCCCCGGCACAGGGCGTGGAACTGCTGGTACTGGCCGGTGATTCCGGCAATGCGCTCGCCTTCGGCCCCGGCCTTGCCCTGGCTTCCGCGCGCCCTGGAACCGCGGGTACCACGGTGATTGCCGGTCACCGCGATACGCACTTCAGCTTTCTCGCGAAGCTGGTCGAAGGGGACCTGCTACAGTTAGAGCTGCCCGATGGAGCTGTCCGTCGCTACCAGGTGGGTGGCGTTCGTGTGGTGGATGCCGCCAGGGAAACGATTTCGATGCTGGGAAGCGAAGAAACCCTGTTGCTGGTCACCTGCTATCCCTTTGATGCCTTGTGGGCGGGGGGGGGCCTGCGTTACACGGTGGGAGCGCTCCCCCTTGCCTCAGTTTCCTGCAGCAGCTGTGACCGCTGGTCGCTATAATAAGGCGAACTTTGGTATGGAATCTGTACATGGGGCGTTGCAGGCTGGCCGTTATACTGCTGTTACTGGCGATCGGGCTGGCGGCCTGTGCCACTGTGGAACCCCGGCGTGACAGGCGTGCCGAGGTGGCGCTCGCCCCCGCGTCCCTGGATGTCTGGTCCGGCCTGGCCGATTTTTCCGCTGAGAACCGTATAGTCCCGCTCAACCGTGGCGCACCGGCACTTCGCTGGCGACTGAGAGCGCTGCGCGCGGCCACCCGCAGTATCGACCTGCAGACTTTTATCTGGAAGGACGATGGTGTGGGTGTCGCACTGGTGCGGGAGATGGTCGCAGCGGCGGAGCGGGGTGTACAGGTGCGAGTGCTGCTGGACGACAGTTTCCTGGTGCACGCAGACGATGCCCTGCGAGCCCTCTCGGAGCATCCCAACATCAGTTACCGCATCTACAACCCGGCGGCGCAACGCGACGGCGGCATGGTGATGCGCCAGATCGAGAATCTCAACGATTTTGCCCGTATCAATCACCGTATGCACAACAAGCTGCTGGTAGTAGATGGCCGGGTGGCCATCCTGGGGGGGCGCAACCTGGCGGATGAGTATTACGGATACCAGCAACGGCACAATTTTCGCGATTTCGAGCTGGTGCTCGCGGGCCCGTTCATCAGTCACCTCAGCGAGGTGTTCGATCTGTACTGGAATGACCCCTGGAGCCTGCCAGTGGAAGAACTGCATGGCCGCCGCGCTGACTGGGACTATGCCGCGATAAAATCCTGGCTGGCCGGTCAGCCCTCGAAGCACGACCACCTGCCGGCGACAGAACCAGAGGACTGGGCAAAGTTTTTTTCACTGGGCTATGGCGCAGATATCGAGCTGCTGGTCGATGCGCCTCCACAGAACAGCCCCGAACTGGATGCCCCGGTGCAACTGGCGCAGGCCCTGATAGAGCGCATCGATACCGTTGAGGAAGACCTGATCCTGGTGTCCGCCTACTTTATCCCCACCCAATCATTGACTGCCGCCATCGAGCGCGCTACCCGGCGCGGTGTGAGGGTGCGCATTTTTACCAATTCCCTGGGAGCCAATAACCATGTCAGTGCCCATGCCGCCTATACCGCGCATCGGCCAGCGCTATTGAAGGCCGGGGCGGAGATATATGAGTTGCGGGCGGATGCGGCGAGCCGCGAGTACTACCTGGCACCCGCGGTGGTGGATGCCCGGCTCGGATTGCATGAGAAGGGTGCACTGTTCGACTACTGCTGTCTTTTTGTGGGCAGCGCTAACCTGGACCCCCGTTCCCTGCGCCTTAATACCGAGGTTGGATTGTTGATCGACAGTCCGGAACTGAA
The DNA here is from genome assembly GCA_009937575.1 of Haliea sp. Taxonomy (GTDB): domain Bacteria; phylum Pseudomonadota; class Gammaproteobacteria; order Pseudomonadales; family Halieaceae; genus JAACFI01. The sequence goes on along the minus strand of JAACFI010000093.1, from coordinate 4,584 downwards.
CGCCAGGTTGCGGAAGATGTTGGCCCGGGACCTGCTTCCGCCCAATGCCTGGAAGGTGGAACTGGACGAGGGAGGCGAGCTGGTGTGGATTGGATCTGAGGGCGAACAACGTCACACGCCGCCGGCGTCGTTCTACCTGCGCCTGGAATCCTGGTTCTTCGGGCTGTTGCCAATCGAGGGACAGATGTAGCGGTACCGAGCAGTGAGCTGCGTCGCCTGTTATAATGCGCGGTCCTGAAATCCCGGGGGAAATACAAGTAGATGACAAGTACACGGATGAGGCCAGTCGACGCGGTGTGGCTGGCGATGGAATCAGCCGACACACCGATGCACGTAGGCGTACTGGCGATCTTCAGCCAGCCGCGTAATGCGCCTAAAAACTACCTCAGCAAGTGGGCGCAGGACATGCGCGAGGTGGATGCCCCGGCGGAGCCATGGGGACAGGTGGTTTCCCGCGGACCCGCTTTCCTCGGCCCGCGACTGGAAGAGGATCAGGATTTCGACATCGAGTATCACTTCCGCCACTCGGCCCTGCCCGAACCCGGCGGGGAGCGTGAATTGGGTGTGATGGTGTCCCGGCTGCACAGTCATCCACTGGACCCGAGTCGTCCCCTGTGGGAATTCCACCTTATCGAAGGCCTGGAGAATGGGCGATTCGCTTTTTATGTAAAAGTCCACCACGCCCTGGTGGACAACGTGAACGGGATCCCGATGCTGCTCGATATGCTCTCGGACGGCGCGCGCAAACGCGGCATGCCCCCACTGTGGGCGCGACCCCTGTACAGCGGTGCGACGGATGAGGTCGAGGACGATGAGCGCAGGAGCTTTCCCGATGCTGCTGATGCAATGCAGTCCCTCCGGAAAATAGCCTCCGGTATTACAACCAACGTCTTCGACAGAGGCAGCGAGGGCAGTTTCCTGCTTCCTGCCGGGACACCCCGCTCAACCCTGAACCGGCACATCAACGCTCAGCGTCGTTTCGCCACCCAGCAGTTTGATCAGTCCCGTGTCCAGGCCCTGGCCGACGCCACCGACAGCACGCTCAACGAGATTCTCGCCTACCTCTGTGGCAGTTCCCTGCGTCGTTTTTTCAAGGAGTACAACGCTTTGCCCGAGGATTCACTCATTGGCGCGCTGCCGGTATCGCTGCAGGAGCGCAGCGAACGCCTGCCCGGGAATGCGATCGCCGGTCTGCGGGTGGCCCTGGGAACCCATATCGGCGATCCTGTAGCGCGGCTCGATGCAGTGAAAGAGTCAATGCAGAAAGTGCGCGAGGACCGGGCGACGCTGCCAGATGAGGCGGTTACCTCCTACGTATTGCTGCGGGCCGCGCCGATCTACGCCAGCCAGTTGCCGCTGTTGGGTCGCGCCGTGCCGCCGATGTTCAACCTGGGTGTGTCCAATACGCCGGGACCGGAAAAGGCGAAGTATTTCAACGGGGCCAGGCTGGAGGCCATTTATCCCATGAGCCAGTTGCTGCAGTTCAGTGCCCTCAGTATCGATTGCGTGACTTACGCAGGCACCATTAACATCGGCTTCACCGGAGCCCGCGATACGCTGCCCCACCTGCAGCGAATGGCGGTCTACCTGGGTAAAGCCCTGGTAGATCTGGAAGAACTGGTAGCGACGGGGGAGGCCGCGTGATGAACGATCTGGCTAAAAATGCCCTGCGCCAGGGGATGGGTATCAACCGGAGGCTCTCCGAGACTGCCGCTAATGGTGTCGACTGGCTGTTCAAGCGGGACACCCTGATTAAGTCCGGTCGTACCTGGTTTGAATTGGTACACGACGGCGACCTGATGTCGGTGCGTTACTACGAGCTGCCGGAAGACGACGAGATTGAACTGACGGATGGCAGCCGCAGGCCCATTGAACGCAAGCAACACGCGGTACCGCTGGTACTGGTGCCGCCCCTGGGGGTGACCACGGAGACCTTCGACCTGCTGCCCCAGCGCAGCCTTGTGCGCTACATGGTTGCCGCGGGCTTCAAGGTGTACCTGGTCGATTGGGGTAAGCCGCGTAAGGAACACGCCCACCTGGGCCTGATTGACTATTCCTACGACATGATGAGTACCGCCCTGGCGAAAATCCGTAAACACTCCGGTAGCGAAGACCTGTCACTGATGGGCTGGTGCATGGGCGGACTGTTGTGCCTGCTGTACCAGGGGCAGGTCAAGGATCAGCACGTGCGCAATATCATCACCGTGGCCAGTCCCATCGACCTGGAGACCGGCAAGGGTGTGATTTCCGCTGTCGCCGGTGTGGCCCAGGCCCTGGACGGACCGGCGCAGCTGGTCAGTAATTATTCAAATTTGCGACTCAATACCCTGGACCCGGCGCGCCTGTCGCTGCCGCCCTGGATGACCACCCTGGTGTTCAAGATGACCGACCCGGTGGGCAGCGTGACCACCTACCTGGACCTGGTGACCCGAATGGGCGATAGGGAGTTCGTGGAGTCACACTCCACCACCTCGGACTACCTGAACAATATGCTGCGCTACCCGGGCGGGGTATTCAAGGATATGAGCGGCCGTGTGGTGACCGACAACCAATGGGCCAAGGGCAGGGTAACTATCGGTGATCATGTTGCAGAGCTGGACAAGATCCAATCCAGCCTGCTGGCTTTTGCCGGCGAAAACGACGCCCTGGTACCGCCGGAGGTCGCCGCGAAGATTGTGGATGTTGTCGCCTCGAAGGACAGGGAATTTCGCACCGCTCCCGGCGGGCATATGGGTGTCATCATCGGTAGCAAGGCGCAAAACGCCGTGTGGGCCGAGTCGGCGGAGTGGCTGGCTGAACGGTCGGGGGCGGCCCCGCGGAAGAAGCCGGCGGGCCGCAAGCGGAAGCCGGCGGTGAAGACAAAGGCCCGGCCGAAAGCGAAGCGGGCTGCCAGGGCGAAAACCAAGGCCAAAGCCAAAGCCAAAGCATGAATTACAGTCGCGAGCTCCACAGCCTTCAGTGTCCCAAGTGCAAGCACGGGATGGAAGAGGTGACCTACCAGGACATCACCATCGATCGTTGCACACACTGCCAGGGACTGTGGTTCGATGGGGACGAGGCGCAGCAGCTGAGAAAGATTGAGGGCTCAGAGACGCTCGACAAAGGCAAGTCCGCGCTGGGCCGCAAGTACGACTCGGTGGAGGATATCAACTGCCCGCGCTGTGGGCGCACCATGGAGAAATCCTTCCATTGGAAGCAGACACATATCTGGTACGAGATCTGCCGGGAGCACGGTATTTTCATGGATGCCGGCGAGTTCACCGACTTCAAGTTCGAAACTCTGATGGACCTGTTCCGGGGTGTGGTTAAAGGAAAGCGTTGAAGGGAGTCTGTGGGAACTGAAGCTGCCGCCGCAGGTAAAAAGAAAAGAACAGGGCTGCGTCCGGGTCTGAGGGTGGGCCTCCCCGCCCCGGAACAGCAGGGAAGTTATCGCGAGGTATTCAGGTTTCGCCGGTCCTGGCCGGCGATCATCATACTGCTTGTGCTGGATATCGTTTTCCTGATTCCCGCAGTCACCACCGCGGGAAAATCGATTGAAATGTGGCAACAACCGGAGGACCTGTTCGACCTGGTGGGCGCACTGTTCACCACCTTCTGGCTGATGGGTTGGTCCCTCGCGCCATTGCTGATGACTGCGATTCTGCTGGTGCTGCTGTTCGGCAGGGAGGTCGTCAGTGCGAGCCGGGATGGCGTCGAAGTATTTCTCGGGTTGCCGTTTATCGGTCTCGCTGCCCGTTACCAGGTGAGTCATATGCGCAATCTGCGCCTTGAGCATCCGGCGCCGAAATCGGGAACGTCCTGGCGTGGTTCTCACCTGGTATTCGATTACGGGGCCAATACCGGGGAGATTGGTTCGTCCCTGAATGAACTGGACCTGGCCGCCATCCGTGGAAGAATCGAGGCAGCTACCGGAGAGAATATACGGGTCGGGGAGGCCTTGCCCGAGGAACTGGCGAACCCCTGGGATCAGGACGCCGCGGAGCGCTCCGTTTCCGCGGTAACGCAAGATGAGCGCGATACCACCCTGGGTTCAGCCACCACCCTCGCCCTGATTGTGGCCAATCTCATCCCGCTGTTGGGCGCGCTGTTCTGGCAGTGGGACCTGGGTGCCCTGATGGTGTTGTACTGGGCGGAAAGCGCCATCATAGGATTCTTCAATCTCTGCAAGATTCTCGTTATCGGCCGCTGGTCCGGCATATTCCTGGGAATATTTTTCCTCGGGCACTTCGGCGGTTTTATGGCCGGACATTTCCTGTTTATCTATACCCTGTTCGTCGAGGGGCTTGGGGAGGGCAGTTCGTCCGGTGGGGATTTGCGCGCGGTGGCGGAGATGTTCACCAGTTTGTGGCCGGCTCTGCTGGTGCTGTTCCTGAGCCACGGTTACTCGTTCTTTGCCAATTTCCTCGGGCGCAGGGAATACCTTCAGCGCACAGTCAAAAAACAGATGTCGGAACCCTACGGTCGCATCGTCCTCATGCACCTGGTGATTATCTTCGGCGGTGCGCTGAGCATGGCACTCGGCGAAGCTACCCCTGCACTCGTGCTTCTAATCGCTGCCAAAACCCTGGTGGATGTCAGGGCGCA
>JAACFI010000092.1 GCA_009937575.1 Haliea sp. | reverse complement strand
GAACTCACCCTCGGAGGCATTGCGCAGTGCCGCCAGGGTGTCTGCAGTCTCCCCGGACTGGGAGATTGCTACCAGCAGTGTTCCCTCGTGCTGAACCCGTTTGCGGTAGCGGAATTCCGAGGCCACTTCCACCTCGCAGGCCACCCCCGCCACTTCCTCCAGCCAGTAACGGGCAACCAGGCCCGCATGATAGCTGGTGCCGCAGGCGACGATCTGCACACTCTGCACCTGGTCGAACAATTTTCCTGCCTCCGCCCCGAAGGCTGCATCATTCACCTCACGCTCTGCCGCTGCCGCAGCGAAGGTGGCTGCCAGGGCTTTTGGTTGCTCGTAGATCTCCTTGATCATGAAGTGATCGAAGTCACCCTTGTCAGTGGCTTCCACCGGTTCCTCGATCTGGGTCTTGCTTCGCTGCACCGGCGCCCCGTCGACGTCGTACACGTCGAGGGTGGAGGGTGTGATCCTGACCAGATCACCCTCTTCCAGGTAGATGAAACGGTCAGTCACCTGCCGCAGCGCCATCTGGTCTGAGGCGAGGAAGTTCTCGCCAATACCGACCCCCACCACCAGCGGGCTGCCCTTGCGCGCCCCCACCACTTCGTCAGGGTGTTCGGCATCCACCGCCGCCAGGGCATAGGCGCCATCCAGGCGCCTTACGACCGCCCGCATGGCCTCGAGAAGGGATGCGTCATTCTCCAGCTCCCGGTGCAGCAGGTGAACCACGACCTCGGTGTCAGTGGCAGACGCGATCTCATAACCCGCCGCCACCAGCTCTTCGCGCAGTACCAGGTGGTTTTCGATGATGCCATTGTGCACCAGGGCGATTCGCTGGCCTGAGATGTGGGGGTGGGCATTGACGCCGGAGGGCTCGCCGTGGGTGGCCCAGCGGGTGTGGGCGATACCGGTGCAGCCGAAATAGGGCTGCAGGGCCTGGGCTTTTTCCAGCTCGCTGACCTTACCCTGTTTCTTATGCAGTTGCAGGTGATGCTCGTTGTCTATCAGCGCCATACCCGCGGAGTCATAACCCCGGTACTCGAGGCGGCGCAAGCCCTCCAGCAGAATTTCAGATACTTCCCGGCGAGCCGCCGCGGCCACGATGCCACACATGATCAGTCCTCGTTGTCCCGCTTGCCGGGCCGCTGCCAGCCCTGGATATTGCGCTGGCGCGGGCGCCCGACAGCCAGTTCATTCTCTTCGACTCCGCGGGTGATGGTGGATCCGGCACCTACGAATCCTCCGTCGGCAATCGTCAACGGCGCCACCAGTGTGGAATTCGAGCCCACAAAAACACCGTCACCTATTGTCGTGGGGTGTTTATTGACGCCATCGTAGTTACAGGTAATGGTGCCCGCGCCGATATTGACGCCCTCCCCCATCTCACAATCGCCGATGTACGTCAGGTGGTTCACCTTGCTGCCGGCGCCTATATTGGCTTTCTTGGTCTCGACGAAATTCCCGACTCGCGCACCGCTGTCGAGTACCGTCCCGGGACGCAGTCGCGCATAGGGACCGACATTGCAGTCATTGCCGACAGCAGCTTCCTGAATGTGGCTCATGGCGTGGATGCAGGCGCCATCGCCGACGGTGACGTCACGCAACACGCAGTTGGGCCCGATGGTGACGCCATTGCCCAGCGTGACGCTGCCTTCGAAAACGACGTTCACGTCGATACTGACGTCCTCACCACAAACAACCTCGCCCCGGATGTCCAGGCGAGCAGCATCGGCCACGCTCACTCCCTGGCGCATCAACTGTTCCGCCTGGCGCCTCTGGTATTCGCGCTCCACCTGGTTCAATTGCACCCGGTCATTGACACCCAGTATCTCCAGCTCGGATTCCGCCTGGCTGGTCGCAACCTGCTTGCCCTCAACCACCGCCAGTTTGAGAACGTCCGGGAGATAGTATTCGCCCTGTCCATTGTCGTTGTCGACCCGGGGGAGATAGGCTTGCAGATCCCTCGCGGGTGCCGCCAGTACCCCGGTGTTGATTTCGCAAATTGCACGCTGTTCCTGAGATGCGTCCCGGTCTTCCACTACACCCAGCAGGGCGCCGTTTCCATCGCGCAGTATCCTGCCGTAGCCGGCGGGATCCGCCAGCACGGCAGTAAGCAATGCGGGGGAGTCGCCGGCCTGCCCTACCAGGGCCTGCAAAGTCTCCCGCGAAGTCAGGGGCACATCACCATAAAGCACCAGCACCAGGCTGTCGGGCGAAATATCCGGCAGGGCCTGCATCACTGCGTGGCCGGTGCCCAGCTGCTGCTCCTGGGTGACCCAGTTCAGCTCATAGGCTGACAGTGCCTCCCTTACCTGCCCGGAGCCGTGACCAACCACCACGTGGATTGCAGCAGGCTGCAGCTCCAGCGCGGTGCGCACCACATGCTCCAGCAGGGACTTTCCCGCCACCTGGTGCAGCACCTTGGGTAGGTTCGACTTCATCCGTGTGCCCTGGCCGGCGGCCAGAATCACAATCTCTAGTTTCATAATAACGGCTTGTCCACAACACGGGTGGGGCGGATATCCGCCCTTACCCTTGCATACTATTATTTTGAGCAGCTATTACAACGGCATTTACCGGAAATGTGACCCGGTTAGCAGGAGGAGGGGCCAGCATGCGCGATGATCCAAAAAAAACCCGGCATGGCCGGGGTTGTGGGAGATTTTCCTGGGAGTTATCCGCGACCGGCGCGATTGCGCATCTTGCGCAAGGTGGCCAGCTGGGCCGCCGCTTCCGCCAACTGTGCGGATGCACGGCCATAGTCAAACTCACCAGTCTGGTTGGCCAGGGCGTGTTCAGCTTCCTTGCGCGCTTCCTCAGCGGCCGCTTCATCGACATCGTGGGCCCGGATGGCGGTGTCGGCCAGGATGGAAACCACGCCGGGCTGTACTTCCAGGAAACCGCCCGAAACGTAGTACACCTCTTCGTCACCGCTCTGGGTCACGATACGCACCGGGCCGGGCAGCAGGTTGGTCAGCAGGGGAGCGTGTCCGTAGCTGACGCCCAGCTCGCCATCGCCTCCGGTGGCCACCAGCATCTCGATCAGGCCGGAGAAGATTTCTTCCTCAGCGCTGACGATGTCGCAGTGAATTGTCATTGCCATAATACTGGCCTCTCTAAACGACTGCTGACTTACAGGTTCTTGGCTTTCTCGACAGCTTCTTCAATGCCGCCAACCATGTAGAAAGCCTGCTCCGGCAGATGATCATATTCCCCCGCGAGAATCCCCTTGAAGCCGGCAATCGTGTCCTTCAGGGAAACGTACTTGCCCGGTGAGCCGGTGAATACTTCCGCCACGTGGAAGGGCTGGGACAGGAAACGCTCGATCTTACGGGCACGGTCCACAGTCTGCTTGTCTTCCTCGGACAGTTCGTCCATACCCAGGATGGCGATAATGTCCTTCAGCTCCTTGTAGCGCTGCAGCACAGACTGCACGCCGCGCGCTGTATCGTAGTGATCGTTACCGATCAGCAGCGGGTCCAGCTGGCGGGAAGTAGAGTCCAGGGGATCAACCGCAGGGTAGATACCCTTGGCCGCGATGTCCCGGGACAGTACGACGGTCGCATCAAGGTGCGCGAAGGTAGTCGCCGGGGACGGGTCGGTCAGGTCGTCCGCAGGTACGTAAACTGCCTGGATAGAGGTAATGGAGCCCACCTTGGTGGAGGTAATACGCTCCTGCAACACGCCCATCTCCTCTGCCAGGGTAGGCTGGTAACCCACCGCGGAGGGCATACGACCCAGCAGTGCCGATACCTCGGTACCCGCCAGGGTATAACGGTAGATGTTGTCGATGAACAACAGTACATCGCGACCCTCGTCACGGAATTTCTCCGCCATGGTCAGGCCGGTCAGGGCCACGCGCAGGCGGTTGCCGGGCGGCTCGTTCATCTGGCCGTAGACCATCGCCACCTTGGAGTTGGAGAAGTTCTCCACGTCCACTACCTTGGATTCCTGCATCTCGAAGTAGAAGTCGTTACCCTCACGGGTACGCTCACCCACGCCGGCGAATACCGACAGGCCGGAGTGCTCGGTGGCGATGTTGTTGATCAGCTCCATCATGTTAACGGTCTTGCCAACACCGGCGCCGCCGAACAGGCCGATCTTGCCACCTTTGGCGAAGGGGCAGACCAGGTCGATTACCTTGATACCGGTTTCCAGCAGTTCTTCGGCCGCCGCCAGTTCTTCATAGGTGGGGGAGGGGCGGTGGATAGCGGCACGCTCCTGCTCGCCGATAGGACCGCACTCGTCAATCGGGTTGCCCAGCACATCCATGATGCGACCCAGCGTTTCAGTTCCAACTGGCACCGAGATAGGGGCGCCTGTGTTATCAACCGTCAGGCCACGACTCAGGCCTTCGGATGAACCCAGCGCGATAGACCGCACTACGCCATCCCCCAGCTGTTGCTGAACTTCCAGGGTGATGTCTTTCTCGGTGATCTTCAGTGCATGGTATACCTGCGGTACGGCGTCACGTGGGAACTCCACGTCGATTACCGCGCCGATGATTTGTACGACTCGTCCGCTGCTCATGTTCGGATCCTCTATTTCAGTTCAATTCTTTCCAACCGGGGACAGACCACGTTTTTGCAAAAGCGAAAAAACGTGGTCTGTCCCCTGTATTTAACTAATCGCTGCGGCGCCACTGACAATTTCGGACAGCTCCTGGGTAATTGCCGCCTGGCGCGCCTTGTTGTAAATCAGCTGCAGATCGTCAATCAATTCGCCGGCGTTCTCCGTAGCGTTTTTCATCGCCAGCATACGCGCGGCCTGCTCACAGGCGCCGTTTTCCACTACCGCCTGGTAAACCTGGGTCTCGATGTAGCGGGTCAGCAGGCCCTCCAGCAATTCCTTGGCATCCGGCTCGTAGATATAGTCCCAGTGGTGCTTCATCTCGTCAGCCTCTTCCGCTTCCAGGGGAAGCAACTGTTCGACGGTGGGCAGCTGGGTCATGGTATTGACGAACTGGTTGCTCACCAGGAACAGGCGGTCGATCCTCTCTTCCTCGTAGGCGTCCAGCATGGCCTTCACCCCGCCGATAAGGTCGGCCAGAGCGGGTTCCTCACCCAGGTCACGCATCGCGGCGGTGACATTGCCGCCGTAACTGTTGAAGAAGGCGGCCGCCTTGGCGCCAACCAGGCACAGGTCGATCTCGATGTTCTGGTCTGCCCACTGTTTCATGGACCTGACGGTGCTCTTGAACAGGTTGATGTTCAGGCCACCACACAGGCCGCGATCGGTGGATACCACGATAAAACCGACGCGCCTGATCTCGCGCTCTTCCATGTAGTGGTGGCGGTATTCAGGCGCGGAGTTTGCGATGTGCCCGACCACCGAGCGCATACGGCGAGCATAGGGCTTGCCCAGCTGCATGCGGTCCTGGGCCTTGCGCATTTTGCTTGCCGCAACCATTTCCATAGCGGACGTGATCTTCTGCGTGCTCTGGATGCTCGAGATCTTGGTCCGGATTTCTTTTCCGACTGCCATCTAGGGGTCCTCGGGCTCTACCAGCTCTGGGTGGTTTTGAACTTCTCGATCGCAGACTTGAAGGTCTCTTCGATCTCCTCGTTGTAGTCACCGCTCTCCACGATACTGTTCATCAGGTCACCGTGCTCGGCGTGCACGTAGGACAGCAGTGCCGACTCGAAGTCACCGACCTTGGCCACATCCACGTCGTTCAGGAAGCCCTTGTCTGCGGCGTACAGCACCAGGCCCATCTCGGCGATGGATTGGGGCGAGTACTGCTTCTGCTTCATCAGCTCGGTAACGCGCTCTCCGTGGTCCAGCTGGGCCTTGGTAGCGTCGTCCAGATCGGAAGCAAACTGCGAGAACGCGGCCAGTTCGCGGTACTGTGCCAGCGCGGTACGAATACCGCCGGACAGCTTTTTCATAATCTTGGTCTGGGCCGCACCACCTACCCGTGACACGGAGATACCGGCGTTCATTGCCGGGCGGATGCCCGCGTTGAACATGTCTGCCTCCAGGAAGATCTGACCGTCGGTAATGGAGATCACGTTGGTCGGTACGAAAGCGGAAACGTCACCGGCCTGGGTCTCGATCACAGGCAGCGCTGTCAGCGAGCCGGTCTGTCCCTTGACTGCCCCGTCGGTGAACTTCTCGACATAATCTGCGTTAACGCGCGCCGCGCGCTCCAGCAGGCGGGAGTGCAGGTAGAACACGTCACCGGGATAGGCTTCCCGGCCCGGGGGACGACGCAGCAGCAGGGAGATCTGGCGGTAGGCCCAGGCCTGCTTGGTCAGGTCATCGTAAATAATCAGAGCGTCTTCACCACGATCGCGGTAATACTCGCCCATGGTGCAGCCGGCGAAGGGGGCCAGGTACTGCATCGCAGCAGGGTCAGATGCCGTCGCTGCGACGACAATGGTGTGGTCCATCGCACCGTGCTCTTCCAGCTTGCGCACAACTGCAGCAACAGAAGATGCCTTCTGGCCAACCGCCACGTAGATACACTTGATGCCGGAGCCTTTCTGGTTGATGATCGCGTCAACCGCGATGGCGGTCTTACCGATCTGGCGGTCGCCGATTATCAGCTCGCGCTGGCCGCGACCGATCGGCACCATAGAGTCGACCGCTTTCAGGCCGATCTGTACAGGCTGGTCTACTGACTGGCGGGCGATAACGCCCGGCGCGACTTTCTCCAGGGCGTCAGTCATGGCGGCGTCGACAGGACCTTTACCGTCGATAGGGGTGCCCAGGGCGTCTACCACCCGGCCCTGCAATTCGGGGCCGACAGGCACTTCCAGGATACGCCCGGTGCAGCGGCAGCTCTGTCCTTCCGCAAGTCCCTTGTAGTCGCCCAGAATTACCGCGCCGACGGAGTCGCGCTCCAGGTTCAGCGCCATCCCGTAGACGCCGCCTTCAAATTCGATCATCTCACCGTACATCACCTCGGCGAGACCGTGGATACGAATAATACCGTCGGTAACGGAAACGACGGTGCCTTCATTGCGAGCTTCAGACGACACATCGAGTGAATCGATGCGCGACTTGATGATCTCGCTAATCTCAGATGGATTCAGTTGCTGCATGCTCTGTTCCTCAATCCTAAATTCTAGGAATTCATTGCTTCGGCCAGCTTGTTCAGCCTGCCGCGCACGGAGCCGTCGATCACCAGATCACCGGCTCTTATTAATACGCCACCCAATAGGTCCTTGTCGGTGGAGGTGCTGACCTTCACTTCGCGCTCCAGTTTCCTGCCCAGGACATCCGCCAGCCTCTCGGTAGTGGCCTCACTCAGGTCAAAGGCTGAGACAACTTCCACGTCCACAGACTTCTCCAGGTTGGACTTGAGCAGTTCGAACTGGGCGAAGATTTCCGGCAGCAGTGACAGGCGCTTATTGGAAGAAAGGATCGCTATGAAGTTCTTTACTTCCTTTCCTGTTGCATCCCCGCAAACCTCGTTGAGGGTCTGCGCCTGCTGCGCGTCGGTCAGGGACGGATTGTCCAGAACCGATCCCATGCCCTCATTCGCGGCAACGGCGGCGGCGGTGGCCAGCTGCTCTGACCACTGCGCCAGCGCGTTCTTTTCGCGGGCGTATTCGAAAGCCGCCTTGGCGTAGGGACGTGCCAGTGTGCTTAATTCAGCCATAGCTCCCTCGCGTTAAAGCTCTGAGGCCAGCTTCTCGACCAGCTCGCTGTGAGCTTCCCGGTCGATGGCAGCACCCAAAACCTTTTCTGCGCCGGCAAGAGAAAGGGCGGCAACCTCGCTGCGCAGATGCTCGCGCGCGCGGTTGGTCTCCTGCTCGATCTCTGCCTGTGCAGAGGCCTTGACTCTATCGGCCTCGGCGACTGCTGCATCCTTGGCCTCTTCTACCAGCTGGCTCGCCCGCTTGTTGGCGGAGTCGATGATCCCGGCAGCCTCTTCCTTGGCTTCTTTCAGGCGCTCTACCGCCTTTTCCTTGGCCAGTTCGAGGTCGTGGCTGGCGCGGTCTGCCGCAGCAAGTCCGTCAGCGATTTTTTTCTCGCGCTCTGCCATGGCAGCCAGGATAGGCGGCCATACGAACTTCATGCAGAACCACACGAAGCACACAAAGGCGAGCATCTGTCCGATAAGCGTAAGATTTATATTCACGCTCTTCTCCTCACAGGTTGTTGGGGGCCGCCATCGTCATACCCGCGGCCCCGTTAACGAATATCTCTATTAACCTGCTACTACGAAGATCAGGTACATGGCGATACCGACGCCGATAATGGGGATCGCGTCTACCAGGCCGGCGCCGAGGAAGAAGGTCACCTGCAGCTTGGGAGCCAGTTCGGGCTGGCGGGCAGAGCCTTCGATCAGCTTTCCGCCCAGCAGGCCTACACCGATAGCGGCACCAAGACCACCCAGACCCATCATGATGGCGGCAGCAACGTAGATCAGTTCCATGAGTTTCTCCTAGAGTTAAGAACCAAAAGGTTAGTTAAAGTTGATCAATGATCTTCATGGGCCATGCTGAGATACACGATCGTCAGCACCATGAAGATGAAAGCCTGCAGGGTGATTATCAGGATGTGGAAAATCGCCCAGCCAATCTGCAGCAGGCCTGCGGGCACCATCCAGGCGATACCGGCGCTGAACAGGGCTGCAATCAGAATAAAGATCATCTCGCCGGCGTACATGTTTCCGAACAGACGCAGGCCGAGGGAGAAGGGCTTGGCCAGCAGGCCAACCACTTCCATGAACAGGTTCACGGGAATGAAAATCCAGTGGTTGAAGGGGTTCAGGGTCAGCTCCTTGACGAAGCCGAAGCCCTTCACCTTGATGGAGTAGTACAGCATCAGGATAAAGACGCCCACTGCCATTCCCATAGTGATGTTGGGGTCGGTGGACGGCACGATCTTCTGGTACTCGACGCCCAGCAACATCAGGGTGTGGGGTATCAGGTCCACCGGGATCAGGTCCATCAGGTTCATCAGGAACACCCAGACGAAAACTGTCAGGGCCAGGGGGGCCACCAGTTTGTTATGGCCGTGGAATGTGTCGCGCACGGTGTCGTCGACAAAACCGACAATCATCTCAAAGGCATTGACCATACCTGAGGGCACGCCCGATTCGGCCTTCTTGGCCACGGAGCGGAACAACCAGCAGAACACGATACCGAGGCCGATGGACCACATCATGGAATCGACATGGATGGCATTGAAGCCCATGGCAGAGACCTCTGCGCCCCCGTGAGCCATGGTCCAGGCGCCGCCCTCGCCGACGATGGAGCCGTCATAGCGCTCGAATCCGGCGGGCAGCTTGCCATAGGTGAGGTTAGTCAGGTGGTGGACAATATATTCGGAAACTGTCTGTGTTTCGCCTGCCGATGCCATCTAAGTGAACTCTTGCTTCTGTCTATTCCGGCTGGCTGTTATCGCAATAACAACCAGCTACCAGTAATTTGAATCGCCAGCATCACCAGGTAACCGGCAAACACTGCCAGACCATCCAGTGGCCGCACCGTCGCAAAGACCAGGGCAAACCCGGCAACACTGAGCAGGAACTTGCCGACCTCTCCTACGTAGCTGGAGCGGGCTATTGCCGTGGCTGAATTCGCACCCCGCCAGCGAAAGGCCAGGGCGGCAAAATACGCCTGTGGCACGATGGCTATCAGACCACCACTGGCTACCGAGTAGGCGCACACCTTGTCCAATGCTGTGATGAGAAAACACAGTGGAACAAGGACTGCTAATTGAGCCAGGGTGATGCGATGTACGGGAGGGCGCTCAATTTCAGCACCGGACATTGGTGCCTCGCGATACTCCCCATACCATTTGCCACACGGGTTTCATCCTCGATTCGGGCGCGCGCATTATAGGGGGATTGCAGGGTGGGTTCAACCGGCGAATGGCGGGTATTTTGATTAAAAATACCTTCAGTTAGCGACACGATCGCCGCAAGTTTGCAGCGTATTGTGACAGAAATCCCACCGGGCACACCATCTTGTGGTGAACTCCGTGTCTATCACAATATCCTGTGTTTTTTACCACTATTTGATGTGGCTCAAGATCCCGTCCAGTTCATCCAGGCTGTTATAGGCCAGCACCAGCTTTCCCTTGCCCTTGGCACTGTGCTGGATCTGCACTTTTGCCCCCAGCCTGGTGGCCAGGTCGTCCTGCAGTTGGCGGATATTCGGGTCGATGTGCTTTACCGGAGCGGGCTTGTCTTTCTTCGCCAGCAGGTTGCGCACCAGGGCCTCGGTCTGGCGCACCGACAGACCCTTGCCTACCACCGAGCGCGCCGCCTGGGACTGCTCGTTGCCCTCCAGCGCCAGCAGGGCACGGGCGTGGCCCATTTCCAGGTCACCGTGCTCCACCAGGCGACGCACGTCCTCCTGCAGGGTCATCAGGCGCAACAGGTTGGCTACTGTGGAGCGGGATTTGCCTATCGCCTCGGCAACTTCCTGCTGGGTCAGCTCGAATTCCTGTTGCAATCGCTGCAGCGCAACGGCCTCCTCGATCGGATTCAGGTCCTCTCGCTGGATATTCTCGATCAGGGCCATGGCGATGGCCGCCTCGTCGGACACATCCCGCACCACCGCAGGGATCACGTCGAGGCCCGCCAACTGGGTGGCCCGCCAGCGCCGCTCACCGGCAATGATCTCGTACATACGGTCAGAAACCGGGCGCACCACGATGGGCTGCATCACCCCCTGGGCCCTGATGCTGTCCGCCAGTTCCTGCAGGGATTCAGGCTCGATATCCTTGCGCGGCTGGTACTTGCCACGCTGTACAAGGTCGACAGGTAGTTCCTTGAGGGCGTGGTCCTCTGACACACCCGACCCCACATCGGCCTGATCCAGCTCCACCGCCGGCTGTCCGGCGCTGGATGCGCTAAGCAGCGCTTCCAGCCCCCGTCCCAATCCGCGTTTTCTCGTAGACATGTGTACTCCCCGCTCTACTCCACTGCCAACGCAGGTTCACTGTGCTGCCGGGCAGCCAGCTTTTCTTCGCGCCGGATGATCTCGCCCGCCAGCGCCATATAGGCCTTGGAGCCGCGGGAATACTTGTCGAAGTACATGGCGGGCAGTCCGTAGCTGGGGGCCTCCGCCAGACGTATGTTGCGAGGAACCACCGTGCGGTAGACTTTCTCGCCGAAGTGGTTGTGCAGCTGGTTGGATACCTCGTTGGTCAGGCTGTTGCGCGGGTCGTACATGGTGCGCAGGATGCCCTCTATCTGCAGCTCGGGATTCACCGAGCCGGCAATGTGCTGGATGGTGCTCACCAGGGCGGTCAGCCCCTCCAGGGCAAAGTACTCGCACTGCATGGCGATGATAACGCCATCCGCCGCCACCAGGCCATTGAGGGTCAGCATGTTGAGGGACGGCGGGCAGTCGATGAGCATGTAGTCGTATTCACCGGACACCTCGATCAGGGCGGCTCGCAGGCGACGCTCGCGGTTCTCCACTTCCAGAAGTTCCACCTCGGCGGCGGTGAGGTCACCGTTGGAGGGCAGCACGTCGAACTTGCTCTCTCCGGCGCGCTGTGCCACCAGCTTGACCGGCGCCCGGTTCACCAGCACGTCATAGATGCTGCGCTCGACCTCATACTTGTCGATGCCACTGCCCATGGTGGCGTTGCCCTGGGGATCAAGGTCTACCAGCAGTACCCGCTGTTTCATGGCCGCCAGGGAGGCAGCGAGGTTGACGCAGGTAGTGGTTTTGCCAACCCCGCCTTTCTGGTTCGCGATCGCGATAATTCTGGCCACTGAAAGTCCCTGCCGTGTATTACTACTGTCTACGTCCCGCCCCGGGGAGAAGCGCCATCTCCACCAGGTGTCGCTGCTCTGCCAACCCCGGCACCCGCAGCGGATGCACCGCCGCGATATCGCACTGCCCCGCCACTGCTTCCAGTTCCGGGCCCGGGTAGGCGCCCTTCATGGCGAGAAAACGACCGTCACGAGCCAGCAGGTGGCGACAACCTGCCACCATGTCCTGCAACGAGGCAAAGGCCCTGGACAGTACCACATTAAAGGGCTCCCCCGCTTCGAAAGACTCCACCCGCGCGTGGTGCACAGTCATATTATCCAAGCCCAGTGCAGTTTTCACCTGAAAAAGAAAGCGGGCCTTCTTGCCGTTGCTGTCCAGCAGGTGAAAATCCCGCCCCGGGCAAAGGATCGCCAGGGGCACCCCGGGCAACCCGGCCCCGGTCCCCACGTCGATCAGGCGCCGGCCATGGACATAGGGGTGAATCACCAGGCTGTCCAGCAGATGACGGGGGACCATCTGCGCCGGTTCCCGCACTGCGGTCAGGTTGTAGGCCCGGTTCCACTTGATCAGCAATTGCAGGTACGCCAGCAGCCGATCCAGCTGCTTCTGTTCCAGGGACAGGCCCAGCGCCTTGCAGCCACCCTGCAGGTCCGAGCCCAGTTGCTGTTCCAGGTCAGGCAAGTTTTCGCCGGGAGTCCGGGCGCTCCAGTGCCCCGCGTTTCTTCAGGTAGATGAGCAACAGAGAGATGGCCGCCGGTGTCACCCCCGGGATACGACTGGCCCGGGCCAGGGTCTCGGGCCGGGCCTCTCCGAGCTTCTGTTTAACCTCGTTGGACAGGCCGTCCACCGCTTCCAGGTCCAGGTCGGCGGGTAGCGGGGTATTCTCATAGCGGCGCAGGCGCTCGATTTCATCCTGCTGCCGATCGATATAGCCGGCATACCTGGCCTGGATGGCCACCTGCTCTGCTGCCTGCAGGTCGTCGCAGGCCTCTCCCTTGAGAGATGCCACGTCACCATACCCCAGTTCGGGTCGTTTCAGCAGGTCCGCCAGGGAATACTCCCGGGTGATGGGTTTGCCCAGTTTTCCCTCCAGCCTTGCCGCTGCCTCCGTGTCCGGATGAATGAAGGTAGTAGCCAGTCGGCCCGTCTCACGCTCTATGGCTTCCCGCTTCTGCTCGAAGCGCTGCCAGCGCACATCATCCACCAGGCCCAGCTCGCGGCCTTTTTCCGTCAGCCGCAGATCCGCATTGTCCTCCCGCAGCAACAGGCGGTATTCGGCGCGGGAAGTGAACATGCGATAGGGTTCCAGGGTACCCATGGTGATCAGGTCGTCCACCAGCACACCGATATAAGCCTCGTCCCGGCGTGGACACCAGGGCTGTTTGCCCTGCACCGCCAGGGCCGCGTTCAGCCCCGCCAGCAGCCCCTGGGCCGCGGCCTCCTCGTAACCGGTGGTGCCGTTGATCTGCCCGGCGAAGTACAGGCCGGGCACAGCGCGGGTTTCCAGCGAATAGCTGAGGTCCCGGGGATCGAAAAAATCGTACTCGATGGCGTAGCCGGGCCGGGTAATGTGGGCGTTCTCGAACCCCTGGATCGAGCGTACCAGTTTCATCTGCACGTCGAAGGGCAGGCTGGTGGAAATCCCGTTGGGGTAGAGCTCGCTGGTGGTCAACCCCTCCGGCTCGATAAACACCTGGTGGGAGGTCTTGTCGGCGAAGCGATAGATCTTGTCCTCGATACTGGGGCAGTAACGGGGCCCCACACCCTCGATCACGCCTGAGAACAGGGGCGAGCGATCCAGGCCGCCGCGGATGATGTCGTGAGTGCGCTCGTTTGTGTAGGTCACCCAGCAGCAGCGTTGATCCGGATGTTCCTCCACGCTGCCCAGGAAAGACATCACCGGCTCGGGTGAATCGCCCCACTGCTCCTGCAGCCCGGAAAAATCCACGCTGCGCGCATCGATACGCGGCGGGGTGCCTGTTTTCAGCCGTTCCACCCGGAACGGTAGCTCCCGCAGGCGCTGCGCCAGGGCGATGGAGGGCGGGTCACCGGCCCGCCCGCCGGCACTGTTTTCCAGACCGATATGCAGCTTGCCGCCCAGGAATGTGCCCGTGGTAAGAACCACCCGCGGTGCGCGGAATACCAGGCCCATCTGGGTAATGGCCCCCGCCACCCGGCCGTTCTCCAGCAACAGGTCGTCAACCCCCTGCTGGAAGATGGACAGGTTGGGCTGGGACTCCAGAACCTCACGGATGGCGTTGCGGTACAGCACCCGGTCCGCCTGGGCCCGGGT
>JAACFI010000091.1 GCA_009937575.1 Haliea sp. | reverse complement strand
GCCTGGCGCAGGCTCATACGGTAGTGCACCGACTCGTAATCGGCGGTTTCCGGAGGCTCTGTTCCCGGCCAGTCGTAGTCCCAGGCCTTCAATTGGGGCAACACCATGTCTCCGGCGAGCTCTGTGACTTCCATCAGGTGGTGCTCAGCTTCCTCCGCCATTCGCCGGAAGAAAGCCGCGACCTCGCGGTTGTGGTGCCCCTCCATGGCATCCGCCAGTTCGCCATAGCGATCCTGGGCCTCTGATTCGAGTTCAACCGAATGGGCGAGAAATTCTGCCAGTGCGGGATTCTTCATGATTACACCCTGAACGCGGCGGCCAGCTGATCCACCGCGCCTTCTTCAATCTGCACGGCGCTGTCCGGCGGCCAGGTCGAGCGCTGCTCGCTGTACAGCAGGCCGGTCTGGAAGCCATCCTCGTGCAGGAACAACTTTGCCGCCTCGTCGGCATCGGACAGGGCCGGTTCTTCCCTCTCGTGCACGATGCTCTTCCAGTCGGTCTGCTCGGGACAGAAGGTGATGCACTGGGACATCACGTGCAGGAAACTGAAGCCGCGGAACTCGATGGCCTCGGCGATCAGTTTTGCCATCTGGTTGGGGTTGCCGGAATAGGCCCGGGCGATCCAGGGCGCCCCCGACGCCAGGGCCAGGGCCGCGGGTTTGAAAGGACGGACACCCGGCCCGTGTGGCGTCAGTTTGCTGTGGTCCCAGTCCATTGGCGTGGTGGGCGAGGCCTGGCCCTTGGTCATGCCGTAGACCTCGTTGTCCATGGCGATGTAGGTCATATCCACGTTGCGCCGGCAGGCGTGGATGAAGTGGTTGCCACCGATGGAAAAACCGTCGCCGTCGCCGCCCATAGCCAGCACCGTGAGATCCGGCCTTGCGACCTTCAGGCCCTGGGCGATGGCCAGTCCCCTGCCGTGGACGCCGTGGAAGCCATAGCTGTCCACGTAGGCAGGCAGGCGGGAGGAACAGCCTATACCGGAGACCATCACCGTGTCGTCCTTGTTGATACCCAGCGCCGCCATCGCCTTGGTGATCGCGTTGAACACGGAAAAGTGACCGCAGCCGGGGCACCATATGGGTTTCACCCCGGATTTGTAGTCCTTGGCTTTCAGCCGGATTGCTTCTGTCATTATGCGCTTACCTCCAGAACGTAGTCTGCAATCTGCTGTGCGTTGAGGGGCACCGGGCCCGCCATGGCATAGCTGTGCAACTGTTGCGGAAAATCCATCTGCCCCCGCAGGTAGTGGTACAACTGGGCGCTGTGGTTCTGTTCTACCACCACTAATTGCCCGGCACCCTGCAGGGCCGTCGCCAGGGCGTCCACCTGCAAGGGCGCCAGAAGGCGCAGCGCCACGCTGCGGGTACTGAGTCCCTGTTCCTCCAGCATCTCTGCGGCTTCTGCAACCGCCGCGGCACTGGAACCGAAACAGACCAGGGCGATATCTCCTTCACCGCTGACCTCTGCCCAGTCATCACCGTAAACAAAGTGCTCAAGCTTCTGCTGTCGCTTCTGCAACTGCTGCTGGTGATCCGAGTGCTTCGCCGACGGGGTACCCTTTTCATTGTGTTCCAGCCCATCCGCGGTAAAGCGCTGATTGGCGTCCCCGGGCGCCGCCAGGGCGGAGACCCCGCTGGCGGTCAGCTTGTAGCGCAGGTACTCGGCATCTTCCACCGCTGCAGAAGCCGCGACGGCGCTGGCCACCCAGCGGCGGGGCTGCGACACTGCCGCCGTTGACTGGCCGATAAACTGGTCGGACAACACGATCGCCGCAGTATGCAACTGTTGCGCGAGGTCCACCGCCCAGCCGGTGGTAAACACACAGTCGGCGATATCCAGGGGGGCCAGCACCAGGTGAGGTGCATCCCCATGCAGGCCGCTGAGAGCAATATTCAGGTCGCTCTGCTCCGATTTGGTGGGAATGCCGGTGGAGGGCCCGCCCCGCATGACATTGAGCACCGTCACTGGAGTCTCACTAGCCACCGCAAGCCCGATGCTTTCACTCATGAGCGCCAACCCGGGGCCGGAGGTTGCTGTAAATGCCGGTACGCCGCCAAAAGCGGCGCCGATAGCCATATTGATGGCGGCCAGTTCATCTTCAGCCTGCACCAGTTGCCCGCCGACCGCTTCCAGACCACCCGCCATCCACTCCAACACATCAGAGGCGGGGGTGATCGGGTAGGCGGCCACAAAGCGGATACCGGTTTCAATCGCCCCCAGCCCTGCGGCCTGGTTGCCGCTGAGATACCAGGCGCCGGGCTCGCCCAGTGGCGGCACAGTGAGCCGGGCCTCCAGCGGTTCCGCGTAGCCTCGACCAATGCTGACTGCGGCGGCCTCACGATAATCCGCCGCCTTTCCAGCCAGTTTCTGCTGTGCCAGTTCGCAGAGCGTCTCCTCAGGTAGTCCCAGCAGGTCTCCCAACAGGCCCAGGACCAGCATATTGACGCGCCCCTCAGGGTGGGCCGCTTCGGCCAGGGCGGCCATCGGCAATTGCAGGATACGCGGCTGCAGGTTCCTCACTGCCTCCGGGATTTCCTCTCCCTCGTCACACAGGACCCAGCTGTCAGGCCCGAACCGGATTTCGTCTTCGAAGCGGGAAAAATTGTCCCAGTCCAGTGCCACCACCAGATCATAGAGCGTTGCGGCTGTATAGCGTTCGTGTTCGGTGAGTTTGAGCAGGGCGGCGGATTCACCACCACGGATCTGGGGACCGTAGGCCTTGCGCAACAGCCCTCGCCCGCCCTGCCGTGCCCAGGCCTGGAGCAGGAGTTCGCCACAGGAGATAACCCCGGCGCCTCCCGCGCCGGTGATCGCGATGGAAAGCTGTTTTGCACTCATGGCTGGCCCTGCAGGGATTCAAAGTGCTAAAGCATAGCCCTATAGACCGGCCATGTGTGCATTCATCGGCATTTTATTGCCTGTTTATTGCGCTATCTCAAGCCTCAGGCTACCGCTTCGATCCTTGCCGGGACGAATTTGTGATGGGGGGTACCCGCAAAACGGTCCCGGTGTTCCAGGGAGGTCAGCTCATTGGGCGCTACCCCGCTGCGTTCGCCGTCCTCATTGTCGAGGCCGAACCCGTTGGGCAGGGAGACATGCCCCGGTTGCATGCGTTCGGTGATTTCCACCGGGGCCAGGGCGCTGCCCACTTCGGTAGTGATCCGCGCCCGACCACCCTCGGCTATGCCCAGCCGGGAAGCGTCATCGGGGCAGATGCGCAGGGCACCCGCGGGATCTTTGCGGCGCCAACCCGCATGTCGAAAGATAGTATTGGCGGAGTAGTCCCGCCTCTCACCGGCCATCAGTACGAAGGGATACTCCTCGTCGGTAGGCAATGCCGGTGGCTGGGCCAGCACCTCGAGTTCGGCCAGCATGGCGGGCAGATCAAGACGCACGCGGCCCTCGTTGCCAAGCCTCGACCAGCTGCTGTCCTGATCGTCCCTGGAAAACACTATGCCCGAGTGTCCCGCCAGGATGGCATCAAACAGCGCATCGGCCTGGCTGAAGGCATCGCCCTCAAATCCCGCCCGGGACAGAGAGGCCGGTTCCTTCATGGCAAAACCGAGTGCGATCGGCCAAAGGGGTGCGGCCGCAGCGGCCCCCTCGGGCAGGCTGGGGCCCAGGGTGCGATACAGGATCACCGGCGCCAGGTCAGCCACCGACGGGTCCTCCGCCATGGCCTGCATGAAACGCTCCCGGTAGGCGTTACGGCCGCCCTCTTCCAGGGCCGCCAACAGTTCACCGCACAGGTGCTCCGGCATGGCGCCCATGGCCTCCACCAGGCGGGCGTGGATCTCCGCCTCCGGCAAAGTATCGCCCTCGGCCTCGAACAGGGGCTTGCGCAGGTGAAAGTAGTTGTCCGGGAACTCGAAATTAAAGAAAGTCGCTTCCCATTTCTCGTACTGGGTTGAGGCCGGCAGGATGTAATCCGCCTGCCTCGCCGTCTCACTCATGGCGATATCGATGACTACCACCGTATCCAGGCTGCGCAAGGCCTCGGCAAAGCGATTGGTATCGGCGAGTGAGTGGACCGGGTTGGCACTCTCGACCACCATCGCCCGGTAGCGATCCGGGTGGTCTGTGAGTATCTCGTCGGCAATCACGTTACAGGGTACCAGGCCGCTGATGATCGGCGCCCCCACCACCGGGCTGTTGCGGGAACTGAGCCCGCTGCCGGCGATATTGACCAGGGAGGCGGGGATATACTGGCCGCCGGGATTGCCGAAATTGCCACACAACACCCACAACAGCTTTTCCAGGTAACTCACCAGGGTTGAGTGATGATTCATCTGCACGCCCAGGTCCTCGAACATGGCGACCGAAGCGGCGCCGCTGACCAGGTCCACCGCCTGTTGTGCCTGCTCCAGCGGGATACCGGCGATGGCGCAGTAATCTGCCACCGGGATATGAGCAAAAGCCTCCAGCACCGGCTCCAGGCCAGTGGCGTGTTGCCGCAGCCAGTCAACCTGGTGTTTCTCCTGCTGTACCAGCATCCCCACCATGGCCGCCAGCAGCCAGGCATCGGTACCGGGTTTTACCCGCAGGTGGATATCGGCGAACTTCGCCGTCTCTGTTGCCACCGGGTCGACAACAATCATCTTGCGCGCCGGGTCCTTGCTGAAGTCCCTCAACCAGGCCCGGGCCCGGGGCACGCCGTGGGAGTGCCAGGGATTCTTGCCCAGGAAGATCGCCACTTCACAGTGTTCGAAGTCCCCCTTTACATGGTTGCCGAACATCTGGCCATTTATCCAGAACTCACCGGTTTTCTCCTGGGCCAGGGCGTTGGAGCGGTACTGCATTCCAAGCACGCGACGGATACCGGTTGAGTAACCCGCGGGCAGGTGGTTGCCCTGGCCACCGCCGCCGTAATAGAAGATCTTGTCGCCCCCGTGCTGATCGCGCACCGCCAGCAGCCGCTGGCTGACCTCGGCAATAGCCGTATCCCAATCGATCTCCTCGAAGCTGCCATCCTCGCGCCGGCGCAGGGGAGATGTCACCCGGTCCTTGCCGTTCTGGTAGTAGTTTAGACCGGAGGCCTTCTGGCACAGGTAACCCTGGGACGCCGGATGGTCCTTGTCTCCGCGGATACGCACGATTTCACGGTCGTTTTCGCCGCCCAGTTGCACCTGAATACCGCAGTTGCATTCACACAGGATACAGGCGCTGGTTTTCCATTCGGACACGGTCATCTCCCCATTCGCAGGACGCTGGAATCGACAATATAGACCATAGGTTCCAAAATGCAACCATGCAGGTTTTATGTAGACCCCCCTCCACTGTTTACGCTCACCAAAAGGCCCACAAATCCACTCTGGCTATTCCCGGTTCAGCGGTGCATGATCTACATTCGGCCCCCAAGCGTACTTCCCCCCTGATCTACTCAAATACCACCGGGAGCCGCAGGAAGCACAGTGACAGCAATCCCCTTTGACAACAGTTACGCCCGGTTGCCCGAGGCGTTCTACACCCGCCTCGACCCGACGCCGGTTTCAGACCCTGCCCTGATCGCCGTCAACCGTCCTCTGGCACTGCAGCTGGGCGTCGATCCCGACTGGCTCGCGTCTGACGACGGTGTAAAGGTGATCGCCGGCAATGCGGTTCCCGAGGGTGCAGAACCCCTGGCCAGTGTTTATGCCGGACACCAGTTCGGCAGCTACAACCCGCAGCTGGGAGACGGGCGCGCTATTCTGCTGGGCGAGGTGGTGGATGACAGAGGAAACCGCTACGACATCCAGCTGAAGGGTAGCGGCCCCACGCCCTACTCGCGCGGCGGGGACGGTCGTTCACCGCTGGGACCGGTGCTGCGGGAATACATCGTCAGTGAAGCCATGCACGCCCTGGGCGTACCCACCACCCGCTCCCTGGCCGCCGTTACAACGGGCGAACAGGTGGTCAGGGAGGAGTTCCTGCCCGGAGCAGTACTGGCCCGGGTGGCGAGCAGCCACATCCGCATCGGTACCTTCCAGTATTTTGCCGCCCGCAATGACACCGACGCCCTGCAACGGCTCGTTCGACACGTACTTGTACGCCACTACCCGGATATGCTGGACAGCGACAACCGGGGCCTGGCCCTGCTGGAGTCGGTCATCGCTCGACAGGCCAGCCTGGTCGCCAGCTGGCAACTGCTGGGATTCATCCACGGGGTGATGAACACCGACAATATGCTGCTCAGCGGCGAGACCATCGATTACGGTCCCTGTGCGTTTATGGATGATTTCGGGGCAGACAAGGTATTCAGTTCCATCGACCACGGGGGACGTTACGCCTACCGCAACCAGCCGGGTATCGCCCACTGGAACCTGGCCTGCCTGGCCCAGTGCCTGCTCCCCCTGCTGCACGAGGACAAAGATCGGGCGGTAGAGCTGGCGCAGGAAAGCATCGACCGCTTCCCGGACCTGTTCCTGCAGGCACACACACGGGGGATGGCGCGAAAACTCGGCCTGCAGGAGATTGGGGAGCCTGACACCCCCCTGGTGGAAGAGCTGTTCCAGCTGATGGACCAACACCGCCTGGATTTCACCCTCACCTTCCGCCGGTTGGCGGACCTGGCAGACGAGACGTCCGCCAGTTCTGTACCGATGGGAGAGCTATTCGAAATCCCCGACGCCCTGTTACCGTGGCTGGCGCGCTGGCGGGAACGGCTACAGCGCGAAGAGACCCCCACCACCCAGCGTCAGGCTACCATGTACGCGGCCAACCCGGCCTTTATTCCCCGCAATCACCTGGTAGAAGAGACAATCCAGGCAGCCACCCACGAGCAGGACCTGGTGCCATTTTTCAAACTGCTGGAGGTCCTTGAGGCCCCCTATGAGTACCGGCCGACGGACAGCCGCTTCGCCACCCCGCCCCGGCCTGAACAGGAGGTCAGGCAGACCTTCTGCGGCACCTGATCAGGCGGCGGCCAGGGCCAGCTCCACGGCCTCTGCGACCGAATCCACCAGGGCGAAGTCGCCGTCTATCCTCGCCTCGTCACCCGGTCGATACTTGCCTGTGCGCACCAGGCAGGCGGGGAGCCCCGCGTTCAGGGCGCCCTCCACGTCACCGAAGACGTCATCCCCCACCATCAGTGCGTGTTCCGCAGAGGCGGAGGTGGATGCCAGCACCTGGTGGAAAAACTCGGGACTCGGCTTGCCGACAATCGTGGCCTTGATCCCTGCGGCGAATTCCACCGCCACGATAAACGCGCCCACGTCCATCAGGACCTCACCGCCGGACTTGAAATAGCGGTTATAGCCCACTCCCAGCAGGGGTGCACCTTCCAGGCAGAGCTGGAACGCCCGGTTCAGGTTGGCATAGCTGAAACCGTCCGCCGCATCGGCAATCAGCACCGCGTTGGGGTCGTCCTGCTCGAAATCGTCGAACTCCCCGCGAATATTTTCATGAACCAGGCAGAATGGGCGCAGGTCACGCTGCTGCAGCCACTGCCGGGCGGCATCCACGGCGGTAAACAGCTGCGGCTCCTCCACCGAGAAGCCGAAGCCCCGCAGGTGGGCAAGCAGGTCCACGCGGGTCTTCTGTGAGGTGTTGGTAATAAACCTCACCTCGAGGTCGCTACCCTGCACTCGCCGCACTGCTTCCAGGGCACCTGGCAGCAGGACGTCACCATCGTACAGTACACCGCTCAGGTCGAGCAGCAGGGCCTTGGCCATGGACACCTCCCGGGCCGTTACCATAGCAGGAATTATAGACCGGAAGGGGGCCTTACCGCGCTCTCCGTGAGGCTTGACTCAAATCAAATCGCCCGGAATTAACCCTCTCGGGGTGCTCGAAAACGAGCTAAAGTTAACTGGTACCCGGAGGCACCCCCGGGATGGCAGGACGCAGGAGGTCATGCAACGATGACGGCAATAACATACGACGAATTCGGCCCCTTCAAGGTCATCGAGGTCTACGAGCCCTCGGTCGGGCTGCGCGGCACCCTGGTGGTGGACAATGTGGCCCGCGGAGCCTCCATCGGCGGCGTGCGCATGGCGCCTGACGTGAGCACCGAAGAGTGCTTTCGCCTGGCCCGGGCCATGACTTTCAAGAACGCCGCCGCCGACCTGCCACACGGCGGCGGTAAGTCGGTACTCTACGGCGACCCCGCGATGCCCCGCAGGCAAAAGGAAGAACTGGTGCGCGCTTTCGCCTGTGCCCTGGAAGAGGTCGAGCAGTATATCTTCGGGCCCGACATGGGGACGGACGAGCAGTGTATGGGCTGGGTCCGGGACGAGATCGGCCGCGCCGTGGGGCTTCCGCGGGAAATCGGCGGCATCCCCCTTGACGAAATCGGCGCCACGGCCTGGGGCCTGCTGCACGCCATCAAGGTGGCCTGTGAACACCAGGAACGGGAGCTGGCCGGTACCACGGTGGCGATACAGGGATTCGGTGCCGTGGGCAAACACACCGCTCGCTTCCTGGCCGAAGAGGGAGCGGTTATCGTGGCCGCAGCGGATATCAGGGGCACGGTGTCCTGCGCCGAGGGTCTGGACGTGTCCAAACTATTGGCCATCAAGGAAGAGAACGGACCCGTTATCGACTACCCGGAGGGGCCCGGTGTCAGCAGGGGAGACGCCGAATCCATCATCGACGTACCCTGCGACATCTGGATTCCCGCCGCTCGACCGGACGTGATCCGCGAGGACAACGTGGATCGCCTGCAAACCAGCATGGTGGTGTCCGGCGCCAATATCCCCATGACCCTCGGTGCTGAAAAGACCCTGCACGAGCGCGGTGTACTGTGCATCCCGGATTTTATCGCCAACGCCGGTGGGGTGATCTGCGCCGCTATGGAATACCAGGGGGCCAGTGAGGGAGCCGCCATGGATATCATCGCCGAGAAGCTGACCTACAACGTGCGCCGGGTGCTGGACATCGTGCGCTGCGACAACTGCCTGCCACGCCAGGCGGCGGAGGAAATGGCACACCGGCGGGTGTGCAGGGCCATGGGCCTGCGCCGCTGGAGCCTGTTCTAGCCCATGTATCGAATAAGAATCCACGGCCGCGGAGGCCAGGGCATCAAGATGGCGAGCCGGGTACTGGGCACCGCCCTGTTCCGGTCGGGATTCACGGTACAGGATGCGCCAAAGTATGGTGCCGAACGGCGCGGTGCGCCCATATTCTCGACCGTGAGGGCGGCCCGCGGGGCATCAGAAGGTGAAACAATCAACGAGCGTGGCATCATCCATCGGCCCGACCTGGTGGTGGTAGCGGACGACACCCTGCTGGCGATACCCGCTGCGGGCACTTTGCAGGGCATAGACCCCGACACCGTGGTGCTGGTCAACTCCAGGGAATCCGCCGATACCTGGCGCCACCGGCTGAACCTGCAGGGCGAACTGCTGATCCTGCCCGCCGGGTCGGAAGTAGAAGACCGGGCCGACCTCCCCCATATCGGCGCCACCTGTGCCGGTGCCGCGGCCTGCCTGCTGGGGGTCATTGAACCTGAGGCCCTCACCACCGCCATCGACGAGGAACTGGGGCCCCTGGGTGAGGAGGCGGTGGCGGAAAACCGGGAGAACGCAAGCGCGGCCTTCGAGGCCATGATCGCCCACCGGGGTATCGTGACCGAAGGAGCGGCAGTACCGGCCAAGGACTACGAGCCGCCGGCCTGGGTGGAGCTGCCGGTGGACGACGCCAGCATCGCCGCCCCCGACATACGCGCCGCCGCCAACAGCGTCCAGGTGCGCACAGGTCTGTGGCGCACCCTGCGCCCGGTGATCGATTACGATCTATGTGGCAAGTGCTGGTGGGTGTGCAGCACCTTCTGCCCCGACAGCGCCATCGCCGTGGAGGGGGATAAGCCGGTCATCGATTACGACCACTGCAAGGGCTGCATGGTCTGTGTGGGTATCTGTCCTCCCCATGCCATCGGTAGTATCCCGGAATACCTGGCCCAGCAGCGTGAACAACAGACGATCGAGGAAGGAGAAGCGGATGGCACCGACCCTGCTGACCGGTAATGTCGCCGCCGCCTGGGGAGCCCGCCTGGCCAGGGTGGACTATGTCCCCGCCTTCCCTATCACTCCGCAGACGGAAATTATCGAGACCCTGGGCGCCTGGGTAGACAGCGGTGACATGCCGGGCCGGATGGTGACCCTGGAGTCGGAGCACTCCATGCTCACCGCCGCAGGGGCGGCGGCTGCCACGGGGGTGAGGGTGTTCAGCGCCACCTCCAGCCAGGGGCTGCTGCATGCCATGGAGATGATCTACACCGTGGCCGGCTGGCGTGCACCCTTCGTGCTGGTTAACGTGTCCCGCGGATTGGCCTCACCCATCACCCTGGAAGCGGACCACAACGATGTGCTCGCCGCCCGGGACAGCGGTTTTCTGCAGATCCACTGCGCCGATTGCCAGGAAGTGGTCGACGGTGTGCTGCTGGCCTATCGCCTGGCAGAAGACCCGGCAGTGCGCCTGCCGGTGATGGTCAACCTGGACGGCTTCTACCTGTCCTTCACCCGCGAGCCGGTCAACCTGCCCGACCCGGCCGAGGTCGCGCAATTCCTGCAGCCCTTCGATCCCGGGGCGATCCGCTTCGCCGCCAGCGCCCCGGAGAGCCAGGCCGTGGCAGTACTGGGGGGCAGCCCCTATTCCTATTTCCGCTACGAGACACACCTGGCGGCGCAGAATGCGGTGTCAGTCTACGGCGACATCGCCGGGGAATTCCGGGAACGCTTCGGCCGGGAGCGGGGCGCCGTGGAGGCCTATCAGACCGAGGATGCGGAGGTCGTGTTCTTTATGATGGGCTCCTTTGCCACCAAGGCCCGAGAGGCTGTGGACCGCCTGCGCGAGGCGGGACAGCGGGTGGGTCTGCTCAGGCCGCGGCTGCTGCGACCCTATCCCGCGGACATTATCGCCGGGGCCCTGGAAGGCGTGAGCGGCGTCGCCGTCATCGACCAGAATCTGTCAGTGGGACAGGGAGGTGTGCTGCACACGG
This sequence comes from Haliea sp., assembly GCA_009937575.1. GTDB lineage: Bacteria > Pseudomonadota > Gammaproteobacteria > Pseudomonadales > Halieaceae > JAACFI01. The sequence continues at coordinate 3,071 of JAACFI010000091.1, read as the reverse complement.
AACTCAGCGCCGCACTCTACGGCCGGGAGGGGGCACCGGCGGTGCTCACCAGCTTTATCGGTGGACTGGGGGGGCGGGAAATTTCCCCGGAGGAGTTCTACCAGATGGCGGCTGTCACCCGGCAGGCGGTGGAGACGGGCGTGACACCACCACCCCGCCTGTTGTACACGGAAACCGAACTGCGCGAGATTCGCAAACTGCAGTCCGTGGCCCTGGTGGAAAGGGACGAAACGTCCCCGCGAGGCGGGGCCGGCAAACCCCCGGGAGAGGAAGACAAACAATGAGCGAAACCATCAGGCGCATGAAAGATCTGCCCTCCACCCACCTGCTGGGGACCGGCACACCCATGTGCAGTGGCTGCGGGGGGCTGGAGGCCCTGCACCAGATCTACGACGTGCTGGGTGAGAATACCGTATTCGTCAACGCTGCCGGCTGCATGACGCTGCTCTCGGTCTACCCCTTCACCCCCTTCCGCGGTTCCTGGCTGTATACCGCCATGGGCTCCGCCCCCGCTGGCGCCCAGGGGGTTCGCGATGCCCTGGATATCCTGCTGCAACAGGGGCGACTGCCCCCCGAAGATGACCTGCAGGTGGTGGTGCTGACCGGCGACGGCTCCGCGTACGGCATGGGCATGTCCGCCACCTCCGGCGCCATGGACCGGGACCTGGATTTCATCTACATCTGCTACGACAACGAGGGCTACGGCAACACCGGCCAGCAATACTCCAGCGCCACTCCCCACGGCGCGACCACCGCCACCAGCTGTGGCAGTCGCGGCTACCCGGGGTACAAGAAGGACCTGTTCTCGGTGTGGAGCGCGCACCGGCCCAGCTACGTGGCCACGGTCATCGGCAGCGAACCCCTGGACCTGGCGAAGAAAATCGAGAAGGCCCGGGACATGACAGGGCCGAGAATGATTATCGCCCTCTCACCCTGTCCTACCGGCTGGGACTACGACCCAAAGGATTCGGTGGATATCGGTAAACTGGCAGTAAAAACCGGCGTGTGGCCACTCAAGGAATACGAGAATGGAGTTGTGACCCATACCCGGGTGCCCCGGGATCGTCCCCCGGTGGAGGAGTACCTCCAGCGGCAGGGGCGCTTCGCCCACCTGTTCCGGCCGGAGCGAAACGAAGAATTGCTCGCCGAGATCCAGGACCGGGTGGACCACTACTGGGAAGAGGTCGTCTAATCCCCCGCCACCCCGTATAATTGCGCCCGCAATACCGCACCACACCCACTACCGAGCTGGCGAACTTGAAGACCTCATTTTTCGGCAAAACCCTGTCAGGCCCTTTCACCATCCCCTCGGGTATCGTCACCACGGCGACGCCGATCATCCAGTACGTGTTCGACCATATGCCCGAGGTAGGCGTGGTCACCACCAAGAGCATCGGCCTGGAGCCGCGGGCGGGTTACCGTGAGCCGGTGCTGAGCCAGTATGCGCCCGGGTGTTTCGTCAACGCGGTGGGCCTGACCAACCCCGGCGCCCGCGAATCCCTGGCATTGCTGGGGCAGTTGCGGGTGCCAGAGGACCGCTTCCTGCTCACCTCGATTTTCGGCGGCAGCGTGGAGGAATTCGTGGAGGTGGCGAAAATCCTGGCGCCGGTGTCCGACGGCCTGGAGCTCAACCTGTCCTGCCCACACGCCAAGGGCTACGGCATGGCCATGGGGCAGGATCCTGATCTGGTGCGCGAAATCACCGCCGCAGTGAAAGCGGTGGTGGATATCCCGGTAATTCCCAAGCTCACGCCCAACACGCCGGATATCGGTGAAATCGCCCGGGCCGCCGTGGACGGCGGGGCGGATGGACTCTGCGCCATCAACACTGTCGGGCCCGGTTATACCTCCGCCCACGGTCACCCGGTGCTGAGTAACGGCTCCGGCGGCATATCCGGCAAGGGCGTGCTGCCTATCGGCCTGAAGTGCGTGCGCGAGGTTGCCCGGGAGGTGGACTGCCCCATCATCGGCTGTGGCGGCGTCAGCAGCGCCGAGGACGTCCAGGCCTACTTTGACGCCGGGGCCAGTATCGTCGGCGTCGGCTCCTCGCTGGTGGGCCTGACCACCGAGGAGATCGGTGACTACTTCCTGGCTCTCGCGGCAGACCTGGGGACAGGAAACAACCGCGCCGAGTCCCAGATACGCTACGATATCGACATGCACTTTCGGCCGGTAACCCTGGTCGAACAAAAGCGTGTCTGCGAGGACATCACCATCCTCACTTTCGATCGCAAAATCAATATCCAGGCCGGGGAGTTCATTTTCCTGTGGGTCCCGGGTATAGGCGAAAAACCGTTTTCCGCCCTCACCGACGACCCTTTCTCTCTGGTGGTTATCGACGTGGGGGTTTTCACCCACGCCCTGATGGACCTGCCACCGGGAACGGAAGCCTATGTGCGCGGCCCCCACGGCATCCCGGTGGATCCTCCCGAGGACGCGAAGATCATGGCGGTCGCCGGCGGCACCGGCCTGGCGGCGGTCTACCAGGTGGCGCGGGATTTCGGCAATGCGGAAGTCTTCGCCGGCGCACGCAGCGCCGAGCGGCTGTATTTCCTGGAGGAATGCAAACAGGTCGCCGAGGTCCACGTGGCCACCGACGACGGTAGTGCCGGGTTCCAGGGGGTGGTGACGGAATTACTGCGGGAAAGACTGCAACAGATGTCCCAGGAAGAGCGGGACTCGCTGGTATTCTACAACTGCGGCCCGGAACCGATGGTGCACGCGGCAGTGGCGGTACAGCGGGAATTCTGTCGCGACCAGCAGATCTTCAGCGCCATCGACTACCTGACCAAGTGCGGGGTGGGCATCTGCGGCGCCTGTGCCGCTCCCGACGGCCAGCGCCTGTGCGTGGACGGGCCCTTCCTGCAGGCGGTATGATCGACTGACCTTTTCCCGCAAGGCAAGCTGAACATGGCCCAGAACAAAGGCATCTACCTCGCTCCCTGGGAGCGGGCCTTCGACAGCATCCTAACCCCCCTCGAGGAATTCATACACCGCCAGACCACCAGCGGTGTACTGCTGATGATTTGCGCGGTGATTGCCCTGGTCGTCGCCAACAGCCCGCTGCACGA
>JAACFI010000424.1 GCA_009937575.1 Haliea sp. | reverse complement strand
GTGCCGATCATCATACCCGCGGTAATCATCAACCCGATGCTGAAGCGGCTGTTGGCGCCGGCGCCGGATGCCATCACCAGGGGCCAGACGCCCAGTACTGTCGCGAAGGTGGTCATCAGAATCGGTCGCAGGCGCAATGACGCCGCTTCCAGGACCGCTTCCCTGCGATCCATGCCCTGCAGTGCCAGCTTATTGGCAAACTCCACAATAAGTATCCCGTGTTTGCTGATCAGGCCGATCAGCGTCAGCAGTCCCACCTGGGTGTAGATATTGAGGGTGGCGAAGCCCAACGCCAGGGGCACCACCGCCCCGAAAATCGACAGCGGCACGCTGATCAATACCACCAAAGGATCCCGGAAGCTGTTGAACTGGGCGGCCAGCACCAGGAAGATCAATATCAGTGACAGGGTAAACAGGAACGGGAAGGAACCGGTCTCCTGGATATAGCGGTGGGAGGCGCCGGTATAACCCTCCCTGAAACCGGTGGGGGCTATTTCCTGTAATTTCTCCCGCAGGAAGCTGAGACCTGTACCCAGGCTGTTGGGTGGCATCATGATGCCCTGCAGCGTGGTGCTGTTCAGTTGCTGGTACTGGGTCAGGTCATTGGGCTCCACCTGGGATTCCAGTTCGATCACGGCGGAAAGCGGTACCAGCTCGTCGCTACTGGTTCGCAGGTAGTATTTTTCCAGCTCCAGCTTGGTCAGCCGGAAACCGCGCCCGGCCTGCGGGATGACCTTGTACGAACGACCCTGCAGGTTGAAACGGTTGACTTCGGCTTCTCCCAGCATCACCGCCAGGGTGTCGCCGATATCACGCATCGAGATCCCCAGTCGCGCGGCCCTCTCCCGGTCGATATCGACGGAAATTTCCGGTCGGTCGAAATCCAGGGTCTGGGTAATGAAAATGAACAGCCCGGAATCCCGCGCCGCCTGTAACAGCTCATCCCCGATGCGCATCACCTGTTCGTAGGGCGCGGTGGAAGCCACCACGAAACTCACCGGTAGCCCCGCGTCCGACCCCGGCAGTGGCGGGGAGCCGAAGGAGAAAATCTCCATCCCTGGAATACGTGACAGCTTCTGCTGCAATTCCGCCTGTACCTCCTGCTGGCTGCGGGTTCTATGCTGCCAGGGATGCAGGGTGATACCACCGAAATTTGAGTCTGCCCGGATGACCTGCCAGGAGTGGCTGAACTCGGGAATCTCCTTCCAGATTTTCACGATCTCGTTGAGAAAGTGGTCGGTATACTCAAGGTTGGCGTAGCGTGGCGCGGTACCGGAAACGTAGACCCCGCCGGTATCTTCCTCGGGCGCCAGCTCCCGCTGGGCCAGGTTAAACAGTAACGGCAGGCTGAGCAGGATACAGGCCGCAAACAGGATCACCGCGCCGCGATTGGCGAGACAGGCGGATAACATGCCCCGATAGCGGCCGGTCAGCCAGTGAAAGCGCTGGTCCAGCCAGTCGGCAAATCTTCCCTGGTGTTCACTGTCTTTCAGCACCCGGGAGCACATCATCGGGCTCAGGGTCAGCGCCACCACGCCGGATACCAGCACCGCCCCCGCCAGCGTCAATGCAAACTCACTGAACAGGGCCCCGGTCAGGCCGCCGATAAAGCTGATCGGGGCGTAGACCGCCGCCAGGGTCAGGGTCATCGCCACCACCGGCAGCGCCACTTCCCGGGCCCCGGCCAGGGCGGCTTCCATTGGGGTGGCCCCCTGCTCGATGTGGCGGTGTACGTTCTCCACTACAACGATGGCGTCGTCCACCACCAGCCCGATGGCAATAACCATGGCCAGCAGGGTCAGCAGGTTGAGGGAAAATCCCATCGCCAGGATCAGGAAAACTACGCCGATCAGTGACAGGGGAATCGCGACCAGGGGAATCAGCACCACCCGAAGTGAACCGAGGAACAGGTAGATCACCAGGATCACGATCAGGGCCGCCTCCGCCAGGGTGGCCAGCACTTCTCCCAGGGCCTCATCGATAACCACGCTTCCGTCCCAGTCGAGGAACATTTCCACATCCGCGGGCAGGCTGTCCCTGATTCGTGGCAGCGCACTGTGTACCTCTCGGGATACGTCCAGCGGATTTGCATCGGGGGTCGGGGTAATCGACATGAACACCGCATCGCGCCCACTGGAGAGGGATTTCAGCTGGGAGTTTTCTACCGACAATTCAACGTCTGCAATATCTCCCAGCAGAACCCGTTCGTCGCCGGCCTGGCGAACCACCAGGCTCTCGAAATCCTGGACCGTCTGCAGATCGGTGCGGGCATCCACCGCCGCCTTGACCAGGCGGCCCTCGGTGGAACCGGTGGTGGCGATGTAATTATCGCGTTCTATCGAATCCCTGATATCGGTAGCAGTGACACCAAAAGCGGCCATGCGCACGGGGTCCAGCCAGATGCGCATGGCCAGGAAACGGCCCAGGATCCTGGCTTTTCCCACACCGGGCAGCGTGGCAAGTTCTGGCTGTACATTGCGCACCAGGAAATCTGTGACCTGGTAGGGGGACAGTTGTTCACTGTAGAAGGCGAGGTACATCATGGCGTCACCGCCGGAGGCGGTCGACACCACCGGCTCTTCGATGTCCTGGGGCAGGTCGCCCCGGGCCTCGTTCACCTTGGCGATGACTTCCGACAGTACGTCACTGCTGTTTTCGCCCAGGCGCACGTGAATCTCGATGGAAGATTTGCCGGGGTTACTGCTCGAGGTCATATACTCGATGCCCCTGGCGCCGGCGATACTGATCTGTAGCGGGGTGGTGACAAAGCCCTGTACCGTGCGAGAACTGGCGCCGCGGTAGACGGTGTCCACGTAGATAACACTGCGCTCCAGTTCCGGGAACTCGCGCAGGCCGACCTTGGACAGCGACGCCAGTCCCAGCAGCAGTAGCAGGCTGCTGACGACGATGGCCAGTACCGGGCGCCTGATGAACAGGTCGGTAAAACTCAAGGCAGTGCGACCGATTCGTCGATCACCACGGGGGCACCGCGGTGCAATTTGTTCTGTCCCACGGTAACCACCTGCTCGCCTTCACGCAGGCCCTCGAGAATGGCGGTGTGGCCCGCCCTTGAATCCCCGGCGCGAACCACCCTTGGCGAGACCTGCAAGCCGTTTTCACCGCCTTCAACCACGTAAACGGTATTGCCATGCAGCGAATAGGTAACGGCGGTCTCCGGCACCGTTACCACGCGGACCGGTTGACCCAGGTCGATGACCAGTCGCGCGAACATCCCCGGTAACAGACCTTCGCTGTCTTCCAGGGTGGCGCGCAGCAGCAGGTTGCGTGTTCCGGCATCCACCTGCGCATCCAGTGCCTGCAGGGTGGCACGGAATTCCCGCTGGGGAAAAGCGGCGGTGCGCACGTTGATCGCCAGGCCTTTCTTCAGTTTGGGAAAATGTCTGGCGGGAACGGAAAAGTCCACTTCCAGTTCGCTGAGGTCCTGTAGTGTGGTTATCGGGGTGCCGGGCTCGACATAGTCGCCGACTTTCACCTTGATGATGCCGACGGTGCCGGCAAAGGGAGCGGTGATACGCTTATTGTCCAGGCGGGCCTCGGTCTCTGCGAGTTGTGCGATGGCACTGTCCAGGTCGGCCTTGGAGCGATCGTACTGGCTCTGGGGTATGGATTTCTGCTTCACCAG
>JAACFI010000423.1 GCA_009937575.1 Haliea sp. | reverse complement strand
CAGGCGTTTCGGAGGAAGAACTGGCGCATCTCGAAAACATGGATCCCGAATTCTTTGACCGCCGCAAGTGGGTTGCCGTGTCCTACGTCCGGGCCTTCGTATCCGGCAGGTTCGGTGCCGTACCACGGGAGCTGCGCAAGGAAATGCGCGAAAACTACAGCGCCCATGAGATCAAGGAGATCGAGTTGGTGGTGCGTATCATGGATCTGGGCAACCGGAGCGCCAATACCTGGGATGCCATGCTGTCCCGCCTGCGGGGAAATCCTGCGAATGACAGTCACATCGTCGACGAAGCGGTGCTCAGCAGCGCTTTTCTGATGGTAGCGCCAATTGCGATCGCTTACCTGGCCCATGCTTCCAATCGCTCCTTCAGGGAGACAGCAAGCAGCCTGATCGACTATGTCAGCCACTACGAGGAACGCAACAAGGGACAGCAGGCCGCCTCAAGCTGATCTTCAGCAAGGAACGCCTGAGCCTTCAATTTACAGTCGCGAGGATATCCCGATGCGGGAAATCCAGGTTGACGTGGCGGTCATCGGTGCGGGTACCGCCGGATTAAGCGCCTATCGGGCGGCCAAGACCCACACCAATAACGTCATAATGATTGAAAATGGACCCTACGGCACCACCTGCGCCCGGGTGGGATGCATGCCGTCCAAACTACTCATCGCCGCTGCGAATCGCGCCCACGCCTTCCGCCAGGCCGCTCCCTTCGGTATCGAAGCTTCAACACCGGTAATCGATGGCGCTGCGGTGATGCAGCGTGTGCGGGACGAGCGCGACCGTTTTGCCGGCTTCGTGGTCGAAACGGTCGAGGAACTACCCGCGGCGGACAAGCTCCGGGGAACGGCAAGATTTCTGGACAATAATCGACTAGAGGTCGACGATCACACCCTGGTTCACGCCGGTAAAGTGGTAATCGCCAGCGGCTCCCGCCCGGCCTATCCCGATTTTCTAGAAAACGCCGGCGACCAGTTGGTGGTCAACGATGATGTATTCGACTGGCAGGATCTGCCGGAGTCGGTGGTCGTGTTTGGCCCCGGCGTGATCGGCCTGGAACTGGGACAAGCTCTGCACCGTCTGGGTGTGAGGGTCCGTGTCTTCGGCATTGACGGAACCATCGGTCCACTTACCGATCCGACGATAATTGACAGCGCCACCGGCATATTCTGCGCTGAACTGAAGCTCGACACGGACGCCATAGTCAGCAGTATCGCGCGACAAGGGGATGACGTTGCCGTCACCTTTCTCGACGAGAATGGCAGCAAGACCACCGAGCACTTCGATTACCTGCTGGCCACGACCGGACGCAGGCCAAATGTCGACTATCTGGGCCTGGAAAACACCGATCTGGAACTGGACGATTTCGGTGTACCCATCGTAAACCCGTCAACGATGCAGTGTGGCCACAGCAATATTTTCATCGCGGGTGATGCGAGCAACCTGATTCCGCTGCTGCACGAGGCCACGGACCAGGGAAAAATAGCCGGACAAAACGCCGGACGCAGGGATGCCGCCCGGGCCGGCTTGCGTCGCACACCGATCTCAGTCGTTTTTTCCGATCCGCAGATCGCCATGGTAGGGATTACCCATGACGCATTACTACAGCGCTACGGTAGCTGCGAATGTTATGCCATAGGCGACGTGTCCCTTTCGGATCAGGGCCGCAGCCGGGTGATGCTCAAGAATAAGGGACACCTGCGGGTCTACGCCGAACAGGGTACCGGCCTGTTCCTGGGTGCCGAGATGGTCGGGCCCTCCATGGAACACATAGCCCACCTGCTGGCCTGGGCCGTTCAGGCAAAAATGACCGTGCCCCAGATGCTGGATATGCCCTTTTATCACCCCGTGGTGGAAGAAGGCTTGCGCACCGCACTGAGAAACTTGAATGCCAAGCTGCAATTCGGGCCGGACATCATCGAACACTGTATCGAATGCGGGCCTGGTGCCTGAACGGGGGACCAGGATGGAAGCGTTCAAGAAAGGGATTCTTGCCTGGGCTGTGGTGCCCCTGATTACCGGCGCTATAGCAATCCTGGTGGGCCCTCCCTTCTGGCGGCTGGTAGGCATGGAACTCTCTGCGCCGGGCTTCAGTGACCCCACACTCGACAGCCAGGTCCGCTTCCTGGGCACGGTGTGGTTCGGTTACGGCGTGCTGATGTGCGTCTGCGCCAGGGACCTGAAAAAATATGCCGGCGCTGCTTTGGTGGCAGCGCAGGGTCATGCAGCGGAGATTTCAATAACAAACGCGATCAATCAGAACTCTACAAAGCCGCCGCCAAACGACAACCCTGGTCAATGGCGCGCTTGGCATCGATTTCTACTGCCACCTCTGCCCCGCCAATGATATGAAGTTTGGCTGCATCCATCTCCTTGGCCGACAATAAGTGCTGATAAAGCGTATTTTCAGATTCTTGCCCCGCACACATGATTACATTATCAACAGCCAGTAAGCGCGACTTACCATTCACCGTAACGTGCAGGCCATCATCGTCTATTTTTTCATAGCTAACCCCGGCTATCATCTCCACTCCTTTACGTAACAAGCTAATCTTGTGTGCCCAACCGGTGGTTTTGCCCAGAGTTTTTCCCACGGGCGTTGTTTTACGCTGCAATAAATAAATCTCTCGACCACTGGTATCGACCTGCGGTTCGACTCCTTGCACACCGCCACGTGGATGATTGTCAAAATCGATTCCCCACTCACGAGCAAAAACATTAACATCGAGGCTGGCCGAGACCCCTTTGTGACTCATCAGCTCTGCCACATCAAAACCAATACCACCCGCTCCAATAATCGCTATTTTGTTGCCGACCGGTTTCATGCCATTAATCGCCTCAGTGTAGGTCACCACCTTGGCATGATCCCCTCCGACAATCTCAGGTATACGAGCTTTAATCCCTGTCGCAATAACCACTTCATCCCAGTCTTTCAACGACTCTGATCCAACCCTGGTATTGAGTTTCAGCTCTACATTATTAAGCTCAATCTGGCGTGCAAAATATCGCAATGTTTCGTAAAACTCCTCCTTACCGGGGATTTTTTTAGCGAGATTAAAGTGCCCGCCTATCTCTCCACCAGCTTCAAATAAGGTAACTTTATGCCCTCGCTGGGCCGCCGTAACTGCAAACGACAAACCGGCGGGGCCCGCACCCACAACAGCGATCCGTTTACTCTGAATTACCGGCAGGTAATTGAGCTCAGTCTCATGGCAGGCACGTGGATTCACCAAACAGGAAGCCCGCTCATGAGCAAAAATATGATCCGGGCACGCCTGATTACAACCTATACAGGTATTGATCTCATCGGCGCGATCACTGCGCGCTTTATTGACGAACTCCGGATCAGCCAGCATGGGGCGCCCCATTGACACGATATCGGTCAGGCCTTGACTCAGCACCTCTTCCGCTACCTCCGGGTATTAATGCGATTACTGGTTATCACCGGGATCCGCAGTTGTTTACGCAACCTTCCAACAACGGTGGCAAAAGCTGATCGGGGATTGCACACCGGAAGGCGACACTGCATTGGGATTGGAGGCTAGATTACCTGCATGCAGTATCTGCATACACATTTTGCAATCGGGCGCAGCGGCCTTGACGGCGTCTGTTACGAGACGGTGCATGGCCACATGTTCGGGTTT
>JAACFI010000422.1 GCA_009937575.1 Haliea sp. | reverse complement strand
CACGCCGCCCAAAGCGCCCTGCGCCATGTGGTGGGCGGTACCGGCATGGACATGGTACTGACCGAAGGCCGTGCCCAGATCGCCCTGGACGTGCGCGAGCGCCTGCAGGAGTACCTGGACATGTACGACACAGGCATTCTGGTGAGTAAGGTCAACGTGGACGAATCCAAGCCGCCGACCCAGGTGCAGGCCGCGTTTGACGACGTGATCAAGGCCCGCGAGGATGAGGAACGGGTGAAGAACGAAGCCCAGGCCTATGCCAACGCGGTGGTCCCCGAGGCCCGCGGTGCTGCCCAGCGCCAGATCGAGGAGGCCAGCGCCTACAAGGAAGAGGTGATCGCCAACGCCGAGGGTGAGGCTGAACGCTTCAACAAGCTGCTGGCGGAATACCAAAAGGCGCCGGAAGTAACCCGCGAGCGCCTGTACCTGGATGCGGTACAGGGCGTGTACAGCAACACCAACAAGGTGATGGTCGACGTGGAAGGGGGCAACAACGTCATGTACCTGCCCCTGGACAAGCTGGCCACCCAGGGTGCGGGCAAAAGTGCCCGCAACGTCAATATCGACAGCTCCAACATCCGTGAGCTGACCAACGCCGTGACCGAGCAGCTGCGCCGCGACGCTGCTGCTGCCGGCTCCAGCCGCAGGGGAGGGCGCTGATCATGTCCGGACGTAATGTGATACTGATACTGATCGCCGTGCTGGTGATGTTCCTGGCCAGTAATTCCCTTTACGTGATCAAGGAGACCGAGCGGGGCGTACTGCTCAAGTTCGGTGAGGTGGTGAACGAGGATATCAAGCCTGGCCTGCACGCCAAGATTCCCTTCGTCAACAACGTGCGCAAGTTCGACGGCCGGGTACTGACCGTGGACTCCCAGCCAGAGCGCTTCTTCACACAGGAGAAGAAGGCCCTGATCGTGGATTCCTATGCCAAATTCCGGGTAGCGGACACCAAAAAATTCTACACCGCCACCAACGGCGAGGAGTCCCGCGCCATGGGCCTGCTGGCCCAGCGCATCAACGACGGCCTGCGCAACCAGGTGGCTGTGCGCACCATCCAGGAAGTGGTGTCCGGTGAGCGTGACCAGCTGATGATCGACCTGGCGGAGCTGCTCAACGATGTAGCGCTGTCGGAACTCGGTGTGGAACTGGTGGATGTGCGGGTCAAGCAGATCGACCTGCCGCCGGACGTATCCGAATCGGTGTATCGCAGGATGAATGCCGAGCGTGAGAAAGAGGCCCGTGAGCACCGCTCCCAGGGTCAGGAGCTTGCCGAGGGTATACGCGCCGCCGCCGACCGGGAAGTGACGGTGCTCAAGGCCAACGCCTATCGCGACGCTGAACTGCTGCGCGGTGAAGGCGACGCCGAGGCCACCCGAATCTACGCCGACGCCTTCACCCAGGACCCGGAGTTCTACTCCTTCACCCGCAGCCTGAGGGCCTACCAGGACGCCTTCCATGGCTCAGGTGATGTCATGCTGGTGCGGCCCGACAGCGAGTTCTTCCGCTATCTCAAGGACCCGAAGGGCGGTAACTGACCGCCCTCAACCATCCGGGCGAGATTACATGGTGGGCTCCGCCCACTTTGTTCCGTACATCGTCCGAACCACCACATTTGGATATCTGCTACCCTTTACTGGAACCTGAGGAAAGTAACAGATCTGGTGGAGGGAGTAATGGAAGTCAGCCCGTTTAATACTCTGGAGTGGGCCGAGCGACTGGAGCGCGCAGGCTATGACCGAGAGCAGGCGAGGGCCCTTGTCCGGGTATGCGCCAGGACCTTTGTATTCACTGAAGGTCAATTGGTCACCCTTGTGGAGCCCGAGCAGGTGGAAGCCGCCGAGATGGCCTTGGAATTGATAGAAAAAGCTGTTCAGTAGCGAGCTAGATAGTGAGTTCTGAAGCAGAATTCAGTGGTTGCCACTTCGCACGATCATTCTGATCGGAATTGACGTGTACGCCCCGGCGCGCCCCCGTTAGGATAGGAAGCTGATCGGAGGTACTATATGGTCGTAATCCCATTTGATACACTGGCATATGCCCGTCGTCTGGAGGCGGTGGGATTTACCGCCGAACAGGCGGAAGTCCAAGTTGAGATTATGGCCGAAACGTTTATCCACAATACAGATGCGCTTGTGACCAGGGATTACCTGGACGCACGTTTGGCGGAGACTAACGGGAAAATCCGCCTGCTGTTCTGGGGACAGGGCGTTATCCTGGCGGCCATCGTTATCCCCCTTCTGCGAGATACGATTTTCTAATTCTCTTACCGAACGGTGCGCTCTGCGCAGGGCCTGCCCCGCTTTATCGGGTACCGAGGAATTACGCTCCAACTTCCCAAAATTCACGAATACTATCCCCAAAGCCTGTGGTAGAATTCGTCAACCGTGGGCCTTGGTGTTTGTAAGCAAGCATTAAACCCGCGGTTTTTTGTGTCCGCGACGCGGGCAGGCATTGCGCAACGACATAATAATGCGGGAGAACAAGTGGATTTCTGGCAGGTACTTCCGGTGGCCGTTGCGCTGGTATTTATTATCGAAGGCATGCTGCCTTTCATCAGTCCGCACCGCTGGCGCAATATGCTGGCCATGGCGAACCAGATGGAGGACCGCGTGATCCGCAATATCGGTCTCGGCAGCATGGTGTTCGGGATCGTACTGCTTTACCTGGTGCACTAGGGGTCCACAGGACATGACATCGGTCGATCGCTGGCAACTCCCCGACGGGGTGGAGGAAGTCCTCCCGGCCCGCGCGCGCTCCGTGGAGCGCCTGCGCCGCCGGCTGCTGGATCTGTACAGGGGCTGGGGCTATGAACTGGTGATCCCCCCCCTGGTGGAGTTCACCGACTCCCTGCTGATCGGCCTGGGGCAGGACCTGGATCTGCTGACCTTCAAGCTCACCGACCAGCTCTCCGGCCGCACCATGGGTGTTCGCGCCGACATCACGCCCCAGGTCGCGCGTATCGATGCCCACAGCCTGGCCCAGGATGGGGTGACCCGCCTGTGCTACGCCGGCTCCACCCTGCACACCCGGCCCAAGACGCTGATGGCCTCCCGTTCCCCGATACAACTGGGGGCGGAACTGTACGGCGACAATAGCCTGGCCGCCGACGTGGAGATCGTGCGCCTGATGCTGGCCACCCTGGATGCGGCGGGCCTGTCCAATATCACCCTGGATCTCGGTCACGTGGGTGTCTATGAGGCGGTACTGGAGTGCGCAGGCCTCAGCGCCGATCAGGAAGAGACCGTGTTCGATGCCCTGCAGCGCAAATCCCTGCCGGATCTGAAACTGGCCCTTGATGGGGTCGACGAAGACGCCGCCGCCCTGATCATCGCCCTTGTGGACCTGCACGGCGACGAGTCCGTGCTGGCGGATGCCCGGGAACTGTTTGCCGACAAGGCACCGGCGGCCCTGCCCGCTGTGGACGCCCTGCAGGAAGTGGCAGTGGACGTGCGCCGCCAGCGCCCGGAGCTGGATATCTATTTCGACCTGGCGGAATTGCGCGGCTACCACTACCACACTGGTATCGTGTTCGCCGCCTATGCCCCCGGCCATGGCCAGGCTTTGGCCAACGGCGGCCGCTACGACGACGTGGGCGCCGTGTTCGGCCGCGCCCGCCCGGCCACCGGCTTTGCCACCGATTTGAAAGCGCTGATGGA
>JAACFI010000421.1 GCA_009937575.1 Haliea sp. | reverse complement strand
CGGAGGTGACGACACTCGGGGCTGGGGTCCTCCCTTTATGACCGACGAAAATGGCGACCCTACGGAAGAATCTGCCTATTTCCTCTGCACTAATCGCGGCAAGCAGTCGGTTTGCATCGACATGAAAATCGACGAGGGGCGGGCGGCACTGCTGGCGCTGGTCGCTGATTGCGACGTGCTGATAGAGAACTTCAAGGTGGGTGGCGCCGCGAGATTTGGTCTCGATTACCCGACGCTGTCGGCAATAAATCCCGGCCTTGTGTACTGCTCCATCACCGGTTTTGGCCAGACCGGCCCGCTGCGGGAGCGCCCGGGTTACGATTTCCTTGTGCAGGCCATGGGAGGATTGATGAGCGTCACCGGGCAGCCGGATGGCGCAGAGGGCGCCGGTCCGCAGAAAGTAGGCGTGGCCCTCACTGACATCATGACCGGGCTTTACGCCACCATCGGCATTCTCGCAGCCCTCTCTGAGCGGGAGCGTTCAGGCCAGGGGCAGCATGTGGATCTGGCATTGCTGGATGTCACGGCGGCAACGCTCGCCAACCAGGCCACCAATTACCTGGTGGGCGGCCTCAATCCCACGCGCCTGGGTAACGCCCACCCGAATATCGTGCCCTACCAGAGCTTCGTCGCCAGCGATGGCCACCTGATTGTCGCGGTGGGCAACGACGCCCAGTTCAGGCGCTACGTGGAGGTGCTGGGTTGTCGCGAACTGGCAGACGATCCCCGTTTCATTACCAACCGGGATCGGGTGCACAACCGCGACGCGTTGGCGCCATTGCTGCAGGTGGAGATGCTGAAACGGGGCAAGGATGAGTGGCTGGCGCTACTGGAAACCGCGGGGGTACCCGCGGGACCTATCAACACGGTGGCAGAAGTGTTCAGCGAACCGCAGATCCAGGCTCGGGAAATGCAGGTGAATGTACCTCACCCACAGAATCCGGGCCTGCAACTGGTGGGCAATCCCATCAAGCTGTCGCGTACCCCGGTTGAGTACCGCAGTGCACCACCTACATTGGGGCAGCACACGGAGGATGTGTTGGCGACGTTAATCCCGCCGAAAAAAAGAAGCCCCCGTTAAGGAGGCTCCGGTGTCAAGCGGTGTCTGGAAGATCACTGGGCGCCCGCGGGTGCCGTCAGTTTTTCCATCACCTGATCCAGGGAGAAGCTCGCAGCCTTCTGGCGCGGCGGGAATTCCTTGAAGGTGGCCAGGAATTGTCCCACGTAGTCCTGGGCCGGGACCAGCAGGTAGGCGCGATCGATCAGCCAGTCATAGTAGGTGTTGGAAGTGATGGGTGCCCGTTCGTAGGGATCGCGTCGAAGGTTCAGTATCAGCGGTACACGCAGCGGCACGAAAGGCTCCATCCAGACCCGAAAGGTCCCCACGGTTTTCTGTTCCATAAAGATCGCCTTCCAGTCGTTGTAGCGCAGGGCGGTGAGGTCGCCGTCATCCGAGAAGTAGAAGATTTCCCGGCGCGGTCCCTCCTGGGTCTTGCCGGTCAGGAAGGGCAGGAAGTTGTAGCCGTCCAGGTGTACCTTGTATTTGCGACCGATAGCCCGGTGTCCCTTGAGCAGTTTGTCCTTCACGTCCGGCTCACCCGCGGCTGCGAGGAAGGTGGGCAGCCAATCCATGTGGTGCATGATCTCGTTGGAGATCGAGCCGGCCTTGATGTTGCCTGGCCAGCGTACCATGGAGGGTACCCGCCAGCCGCCTTCCCAGTTGGTGTTCTTCTCTCCGCGGAAAGGTGTGGCGGCAGCGTCAGGCCAGGTGTTGTAGTGAGGTCCGTTATCGGTGGAGTAGAAGACGATGGTATTGTCGGCGATGCCAAGGTCGTCCAACTGCTTCAGGAATTCGCCGATATGTGCGTCGTGCTCGAGCATACCGCAGGTGTACTCGTCAGCGCGGGGGTACTGCTTCTTGCAACTCGCCATTTTCTCGGGTGACACATGGGTGCGGAAGTGCATGCGCGTGCCGCTCCACCAGACGAAGAAGGGCTTGTCAGCCTTCACTGCCTTCTCGATGAACTTCTTCGCAACGGCTACAGTTTCGTCGTCTACCACTTCCATGCGCTTCTTGGTCAGCGGGCCGGTGTCCTCGATTTTGCCGTCTGCCGAGGAGCGGATCACACCGCGGGGGCCGTACTTCTTTCGGAAGGCGGGGTCGCTGGGATAGTCTGAGTTCTCGGGTTCCTCCTCGGCGTTCAGATGGTAGAGGTTGCCGAAAAACTCGTCGAAACCGTGGTTGGTAGGCAGCATTGAGTCCCGGTCACCCAGGTGATTTTTGCCGAACTGGCCGGTGACGTAGCCGTGGTTTTTGAGCAGACCGGCAATGGTCGGGTCCTCCTCCTGCATGCCCAGCTCCGCGCCGGGCAGGCCGACCTTGCTCAGGCCGGTGCGGAATACTGACTGGCCCATGATGAAGGAAGAGCGCCCCGCAGTGCAGCTCTGCTCCCCGTAGTAATCGGTAAAGATCATTCCCTCATTGGCAATGCGGTCAATATTGGGGGTCTGGTATCCCATCACACCCATGGTGTAGGCGCTGATATTGGACTGGCCGACGTCATCACCCCAGATGACCAGGATGTTGGGTTTATCGGCTGCGATGGCCGTGGTGCAGAAAAGAGCGAACAACAGCGCGCCCAATTGCCGTGGCCTGAAGTACCTGGCGAAGACGCTACTGAGCGCGGAGCTTCGTGGGAACAGTGATACGATCATTGACTTGAGTCCTTATTTTTGGGGCTTGAAAGGTTCATACGGATGACAGGGGCAATTGGTTCTTAACTCTGTGACGATACAGGTCCGTAAGCGAAATTTTAATATAGACTATGACTTCGTGATGGCAAGACTTGCAACCGATAATCCTTTGAGGCGACGTGTGGAGACTGAGGATGTCGATATTAAGCAGCTTTAAAGTACTGGCTGACCGTGGCCTGACACCTGAGGAGCGCCGTGGTGTCCTGGAGGACCTGTTCGTTTTCGGCAAGAAGAACCAGGCACCTTACCTGTTCAGGATGGGTGTGCTGCTGGTGCTCTCAACCATTATCGCCACCGCAGGCCTGTTGTCTGATTCGGCCGCCGTGGTTATCGGCGCCATGCTCGTCGCTCCCCTGATGAACCCGGTGATGGCGGCGGCGGGGGCGGTTGTCATGGGTTGGTCCGGTCGCTTCTACGCGTCTTTGTGGCTGGTGTTCCTGATGGGACTGGGAGCCTTGCTGTTATCGTCGGCGTTGACACTGGCCTCCCCTGAACTGGTCTTCCTGCCCGAGCAGGTGCTGGCGCGTACCCGGCCGACGTATTATGACCTGCTTATTGCCCTGGCGGCGGGATCTGCCGGCGCCTATACCATTACTCGCAAAGAGACCAGCGCGATACCGGGTGTCGCGGTGGCGGTTGCGCTGTTGCCACCACTCGCTTCAGCTGGGGTTTTGTTGACAACCGGTATTTTCGAACTCGCCGTGCGGGCGCTGGTATTGTTCCTGGTCAACCTTATTGCCATGGTGCTGGCCGGGGCAGTGACCTTTATTGCTGTGGGGGTATCGCCGGCGACCAGTCGCGAGAAGACAGCCGCGTTTGCCCGCAGCCAGATCGCGTTGTTCGTGGTTTTGACGCTGGCAGTGTCGGTTCCCCTGTGGTTCTACAGCGAGAAGATCATTTTCAATGCCC
>JAACFI010000420.1 GCA_009937575.1 Haliea sp. | reverse complement strand
ACTAAAAAGAGACAACCGCTATCAGCGTGACAAGAAACGAAAACAATGCAGACGACGGGCAGCGATTGAACCCATCATCGGACACCTCAAGTCAGACTTTCGATTATCGAGGAACTTTCTCAAAGGTACGACCGGGGATGAGATCAACTTGCTCATGGCTGCCACCGCGTGGAATCTGAAGAAATGGCTAACCGCCTTTTTTTGGGCACAATTTTTATGGCTGGCAAGCGACTGGGGGATTCGAAATCACGTTGTCCCCAGGCATAGCGCTAACGAATAAATGCTTTGCAGAATCTGACTGGCAGTGATTAACCGCGTTATAGGCAGGGAAACTTTTTCAGGGTCGACTAACTAGCTCTCTTTGACAGGAGCTTTTTATTTTAATTGCGCGCCCGCAAGCGAGAAAAAGTCTCTCATAGTCAAGGTTACGAATCGGTAACGCCATGCATTTTTCTCCGGTCCGAGCGTTACCAACGGGTAACTTAGGAATTAAGCTGAGTTACCGGATATCGATTAAGTGACTGTAATTAAAAATAAAAATAAAACTGGATTGACTTTTGTATCTTTCAGTAGATCAACTGGTGTAATCGATCAGTTTTATTACTACATAAATTAATCGACAAGGGGATAGAGAATGAATAGCAATTCAGATCCGAAGATAAACCGCAGAGACTTGCTCAAAGGAATAGGCAAAGGTTCTGCACTGGTGACCATCGTGGCGGCGGCACCCAGTGTCGCCCAGGCGGCGACGGAAAAGAAGATTCGCTACGGGATGGTGATCGATGTGCGGAGGTGCTCCGGGTGTCAGGCTTGCAGTATCGCCTGTAAAAGCGAGTTCGATGTACCTATCGGTGGCGTGCGCTCCTGGGTTGAGCACCACGAAGCCGGTGTCTATCCGGCTACCGAAAAACGCATGTTGCCCCGATTATGTAATCACTGTTCTGAGCCTCCCTGTGTCGAAGCCTGTCCGGAAAACGGCCCCGATCATAAAGCCAAGGGGGCGACCTATAAGCGCGACGACGGCATCGTAATGATCGATGAGACTAAGTGTATCGGCTGCGCCAAGTGTGTCGATGCTTGTCCCTACGATGCCCGCTTCATGAATCCTTTCAAGGGTGACCCTAAATTGACCAAAGGTAAAGGTTCCGCCGATAAATGCGATTTCTGCCTGCATCGCATCTCTCAGGGAGTCGCTCCTTCGTGCGTCAATACCTGTCCAGGCAGGGCGCGTATTTTTGGGGACTTGAATGATCCAAGCAGCGAAATAGCCAAGTTGGTTGCCGAGCTCGATACCACGGTGTTACGGCGTGACAAGAAGACCAAGCCAAGCGTCATGTATATCGGTGCCGACTGGATCGAGTCGAAAAACGATAAGAAGGCAAAACAGTTTAGCCGAGTTGATACGCATCGTAATGAGCGTTCAACCAATCGCTTCGCATAATTGGTAGGAGAAAGAATATGTTTAATCGACGTAATTTTCTGAAGTTCGGCGCAGCATCGGCCACCACGGTGAGTGTCGCAGGTCTGTCGCTCAATGCTAAGGCGGCGAAGGATTTGCCTATTCGCGGTAATCGCGACTTTTCACCGACCACCGGTAAGGAGCGGAAGATGATCCCCAGTGCCTGTTGGCAGTGCGTCACCCGTTGCGCCAACGTGGGCTACGTAGAAGATGGACGGCTGGTGAAAATCGAGCCCAATATCAACTCAATCCGTACCGAAGGCACCCTCTGTGCCAAGGGTCAGGCTGCCATTAACCACACCTACGATCCAGACCGGATCCTTCATCCGATGCGCCGCGTGGGCAAAAGGGGTGAGGGTAAGTGGAAGCGTATCAGCTGGGATGAGGCGCTGGATGAAGTAGCCGCGCGCATGAAGAAAAACAGGGATGCCGGTACACCAGAAAAGGTGGTTTACCACTATGGAAGGGCCAAGGCCAGTCATTCCAAGACGGTAGGTGGATTCTTCAAGGCCTATGGCACCGGTAGTATTGGTAATCACACCAGTATCTGCGAGGGTGGCAAGTGGTCCGCCCAGGAGTTGACCTGGGGTGGACACTTCGATAACTGGGATTTTGACAATACCAAGTTCGTACTGAACTTTGGCAGCAACTTTCTCGAGACCCATACCAACCATATTCCGGTAGCGCACCGAATGCTGTGGGCGATGGCCGATCGCGGCGTGGAGATGGTCACCTTCGACGTGCGTAACTCCAATACGGCGGCTAAATCGCGTGAATGGATCGCGCCCAGGCCGGGCACCGATACGGCCATCATTCTCGCCATGATCAACGTGGTGATGAGTGAAGGGCTGTACAAGGGCGATGGCGAAGATATGCTCAAGTACACCAAGGTCACTGAAGATGATAACGCCACGGTAGCGCAGAAGATCGCGGCGATCAAAGAGCATGTCAAGGGCTATACACCGGCCTGGGCCGAGAAGATCAGTGGTGTGTCTGCCAGTAAGATCACCTCTTTGGCCAAGGAATTTGCCACCAAGAAACCAGCCGTGCTGGTCAGTTATCGCGGTCTGGTGGCGCACTATAACGGCAATGAAGGCGAGCGGGCATGCCAACTGCTGTGTGCGGTCACCGGGCAGATAGACCAAAAGGGTTGCCGGATGAAGGCGGTCGGTGCTGGTTGGAACTTCCCCAAGATCAAGGCCGCGAAGAAAACACCTAAGCTGGATATCTTTGATGGTTTCCCTGGACAAGCGGCCTATCCAACCCACCATGTCAGTCACCAGGTATTGAAGATGATCAAGGATGGCAGCCATGGTCGACCCGACATGTATATCACCTATTGTTATACCCCGGCCTATGCCAATGGTGATGTGCAGGAGAATATCGATATCCTGAAGGATGAAAAACTCATTCCATTCTTCGTCTCGGTGGATCCGTTCTACGGTGATTCCACCATGTATGCGGACCTCATCCTGCCCGATACACCGTTTACCGAGCGCTGGACGGCCGAGGATATGGTATCGCCCTCACAAGTGGCGGAGTTCTATATCCGTCAACCTTTCACCAAACCGATGGGTGAGGCGCGGGACTTCTCCGATGTCGTATTCGATCTGGCCAAACGGCTGGACATCGATATGGGTGGAGCAACATCGCATGAAGATTATGTGCGTATGGCCTGTGAAAACACCCCGGGTGTGAAAGAGGCCGGCGGCTTTGAGTACATGAAGAAGAACGGCGTCTGGCATGATAAGAATGCCGAGCCGCAGGGCTCGGTCTACAAGACGGCCATTCCGGCGTCGGTATACAACGCCAAGGGTGTAGTACTGGATAAGGAATCCGGTGTTTACTGGAAGCCAAATAGTGAGGCCGAGGCGAAAAAAGGTTATAGGGCCACCAAGAAGGCATTTAAGAAGTATGTGGCGCAGAAAATGCCCCACGGTGTCTATTCAGGTTTTGCCCCGGATGCGGTCAACAAGTCTGGCTACCTGGAGCTATGGTCACCCTTGCTGAAGGCTAAGGGGTTCCCTCCGATGCCGACCTGGATGGCGATTCCAGAGCATCAGAAGATGGCACTCACATTCGCGTACCATGAACTGCAAATACCTGGCTGAGGTTTATCACAGTAATCCCGCCTGGATCAATCCGGCTACGGCAAAGAAGCGGGGTATCTATGAAGGGGATCGCATAAAAGTCAAGTCGCCTACAGGTGAGTTTGTCACCAAGGCGCAATTGACCGAGTCGATCATGCCGGGCGTCATTGCGGTATCACATCACTGTGGTCACTGGGCCTACGGTCGTTACGCCTCGGATAAACGTGCACCTAACGAGGGAAGCGATAACCGTGGCGATCGCGACTACCAGCACAAGTGGTGGACCGATAATGGCGTGCACCCCAACTGGGCGATCGCTAACTCACCGGATCCGATCAATGGACAGCAGCGCTGGATGGATACTGTCGTCAAGGTGACTCGGGTTTAAAACGTGACTAAAAAAAGGTGTAACCAATGATTGAAAAGACCCGTGAGGTCGCCAGTAGTGACCAGGCTGCGCTGGCAAGTACAGCGCAGCAGGTTGGTCATCTCTATGGCTTTCTGGCCAGCCTCTACCGAGCCGAGCTAACCCAGCAGCAATTGGATGCACTGCGTCAGCCTGAAATGGCGGCAATGTTGACAGCCGCCGGGATAGATCTGCAAGGGGCGTTTTGGGGCAAGCCAGATGAACAGCTTTTAGAGGAGCTGGCCGTAGAGTATGCGGCGCTTTTCCTCGGCCCCGGCGGGCACATTTCGCCCCACGAATCGGTCCAGATCGAGGAGCATGGCGGCTACTGGGGGGATGCAACGACTGCAGTGCGCCGTTTTATTACCGAGACCGGTATCGAGTACGACTCGGGCTACAACGGTATTCCGGATCATATCAGTGTGGAACTGGACTTTCTGTCAGAACTGACCCGGCGTGAAGCGATTGCCTGGGAGAACGGCGATACTGCAGATGCAGGTAATTGTTTGGCATATCAGCGAGATTTTCTCAATGAGCATCTGGGAAGATGGATCGACAAATTCTGTAGCAGGGTGATAGAAACTGCCGAGCTATCGTTTTACCGAGATGTTGCCCAGGTTACCGCTGATTTTGTTGACTCCGAGATTGCGGCTGTGCAGGAACGGGTTGAAGCGGCAGGTACTCATGTACCGCAGATTTCGGCCTACGAGCGTAAACTGGCTAATTCAGGAGGTGATCTAAACGCCACTGCATAGGATGAATTGTTTATAAACCCTTGAGTCGGTAATCCAAAGCGCATACGGTTTATGCGCTTTTTTTGTCTTGAGATAAAGTGAATTTTTCTTAGAGCTATATTTCAAGCCGGTATATCGGTCGCATAGGAACCCTTCGTGCTACCTCGATAAAACCACCACGAATGAATACAGATTCAAGCCCTGTCCAGGCTGCAGCGACAGGAACCTTTGGGGTAATTGGTGACAGCGGGTAGCCTTCGACTATTTTGGCACCTTTTTCCTTCGCGTACTCGACTGC
>JAACFI010000419.1 GCA_009937575.1 Haliea sp. | reverse complement strand
TATCGGTCCTCGACGTGACTGGGGCTGCCATAAACGCACATGGGTATTACTATAGTACCCCTGCGAGCGAACCACGCTGCATCTTTCGTTATTACCACGGAGCCCGGAAATCGAGGGTCGTCCGGAGGCGACATTGCGCCGGTCGCTTTATCGTACGAACGACCGTCCGAAGTGAATACAGTACTCTCCGCACGGAGTGCGACACGATCCAGGCCGAATTCGTGGCTTGTTTCACCACCCCAGCCCTGACGGTTGCTGGCCTCGAGATAATCCGCCGTCGAGGCCCACCTGACATTGCCATGTTGGTTTTCTTCTTCGGCGAAGGTTTCCCTGCAGATCCGATTCATATCAGCCGGACTGCCCAACTTCCCCGCACCCGATCCAGGACCCAGGAACTGGGCTGCAGGAGCCGCAATCGAAATACCTATAAAAAAAAAGCCAATTGAGAGTTTCTTGATCAAGCTAAAGACCTCCCTTGCAGAATTTTCCAACAGCATAGCGCCAGAATATTACCCATCTCCGGCCAACACCATCGACGCCGCCCGGAACATGGCCCGTGCCTTGTTGTGGGTTTCCTTCCACTCCAGGCGCGGCACGGAATCGGCCACCACACCACCGCCGGCCTGCACATAGAGGTGGCCGTCCTTGATCACCGCGGTACGAATGGCGATGGCAGTATCCATGTCACCCGCCCAGGAGATATAGCCGACTGCGCCGCCATAGACGCCGCGCTTGACCGGTTCCAGTTCGTCGATGATTTCCATGGCGCGGATCTTCGGCGCGCCGCTGAGGGTGCCCGCTGGCAGGGTGGCCCGCAACACATCGATGGCGGACTTTCCAGCCTTCAGTTTGCCGGTGACATTGGAGACGATGTGCATCACATGGGAGTAGCGCTCCACCACCATCTTGTCGGTCAGTTCCACCGAGCCGGTGTCGGCGATGCGCCCCACATCATTGCGCCCCAGGTCGATCAGCATCAGGTGCTCGGCGATCTCCTTGGGATCTGCCAGCAGTTCGGCCTCCAGCGCATTGTCCTCTTCCTCGGTATGTCCGCGGCGGCGGGTACCCGCGATGGGGCGCACGGTGACTACCCCGTGCTCAAGGCGCGCCAGGATCTCGGGTGAAGAACCGACGATATGGAAATCGTCCAGGTCCAGGTAGTACATGTAGGGGGAGGGATTGAGGTTGCGCAGGGCGCGGTAGAGATTCAGCGGCGGTGCCTGAAAGGGTATGCTCATGCGCTGGGAGGGCACCACCTGCATCACGTCCCCGGCCAGCACGTATTCCTTGACCCTGTCCACCCCGGCTTCATACATCTCTTTGGTGAAATCGGATTCCGCTCCCTGTTCCAGCTCCGCGCTGTCGGCGGCTTCCAGGGAAACTTCCGGCAGTGGCTTCATCGGTTCCGGCAGGCGCGCCACCAACTGCCGCAGACGTGCCTGTGCCTGCAACAGTGCATTCTCCGCGGCGGGATCGGCGTTGACCACCAGGCGGATGGTGCCTGCCAGATTGTCGAACACCAGCACCTCCTCGGACACCATCAACAATATGTCCGGTGTCCCCAGCCGGTCCGGCGGCATACTGGCAGCCAGCCGCGGCTCCACGTAGCGCACCGTGTCGTAGCCGAAGTACCCGACCAGTCCACCGTGGAAAACGGGCAGCTCCTCCCGCGGCGCAGTGCGATAGCGGTGCTGGAATGCCTCGGCGTAGGCCAGGGGGTCGTCTACCTCTTCACTCTCGGTGATCTCGCCATCGACCCAGACCTCCGCCCGGTAACCGAACACCTTGAGCATGGTCCGGCAGGGAAGCCCGATGATGGAGTAACGACCCCACTTCTCGCCGCCCTGGACAGATTCGAAGAAGTAAGAATAGGGCCCCTCAGCGAGCTTGCGGTAGGCGCTGATAGGAGTCTCTAGATCGGCCAGCACCTCGGTGCTGACGGGGATGCGGTTATAGCCTTGTGCTGCCAGCGCAGCAAAATCCTGCTGGTTCATGGTGTTTCCTCGGAGAATGACGGGGCGTAATCAGGTTGCGGCAAAGCCCTGGCTACCATCGCCAGCAGGTGACCTCTCGCATCGACAACAAGTCAACGCTGTTACGCAATGCTGCTTGCACAGCTCTCTCCAGGATTTGAGGATGGACTATTGTACATGCCGCCCTGTTATTGGCCAACCGTGGCCAACTGTTCGCGCATCTCGGCAATAACCGTCCCGTAGTCCGACTGGTTGAAGATGGCGGACCCGGCGACGAAGGTGTCTGCTCCGGCGGCGGCGATGTCGGCGATATTGGCCGGGGTGACGCCGCCGTCGATCTCCAGGCGGATGTCATGGCCGAAGGCGTCGATCATGGCCCGGGCCTCGCGCAACTTGTCCAGGGTGGCGGGGATGAAGGACTGGCCGCCAAACCCCGGGTTAACTGACATCAGCAGCACCATGTCCACCTTGTCCAGCACATACTTGAGGACGTCAAGACCCAGGTGAGGGTTGAACACCAGGCCCGATTTGCAGCCCGCATCGCGGATCATCTGCAGGGAGCGGTCCACGTGGGTGGAGGCGTCCGGGTGGAAGGTAATATAGCTGGCCCCCGCCTCGGCGAAGTCGCCGATCAGGCGATCCACCGGGCTGACCATCAGGTGCACATCGATATCCGCGGTGACGCCGTGCTTGCGCAGGGCCTGGCAGACCATGGGCCCTATGGTGAGGTTGGGAACGTAGTGGCTATCCATCACGTCGAAGTGCACGATATCGGCACCAGCCGCGAGCACCGCATCGACCTCCTCCCCCAGGCGGGCGAAATCGGCGGAGAGGATGGAGGGGGCAATCAGATAGTCGCGCATGGATGACTCCAACAGGATAATGGCCGCTATTCTAGCTGCTAACGGGCCGAACTCACAGCCTCATCCAGCGCCCGCAGGCGTTCTGGCGTCCCCACGTCTTCCCAGCCCCCCGGGTGGTATTCACCGGTCAGGCGGCACTGGCGGATGGCATCGTCCAGCAGTGGTCGCAGGGCCAGCTTCCCAGGCGCCATACCGGAAAAGAAGGCCGGCGTGTAAACGCCGACACCGGCGTAGGTGAGCCCGGTCTCACCGGGCGCCAGTTCCCTCACCCAGCCTTCTCCATCCAGTTTGAAATCCCCCCGCGGATGCTGGGACGGGTTCCTCACCATCACCAGGTGGGCGTGCTCCTCCGGCGCCGGCCGGTAACCGAGCAGTTGGCCGAAATCGTAGTCGATCCAGATGTCGCCGTTGACCACCAGGAAGGGCTGCCGCCCCAGCAGCGGGAGTGCTCGCTGGATTCCACCGGCAGTTTCCAGGGGCTCCTCTTCCGGCGAGTAGTGAATTTGCACACCCCAGCGGCCACCTCCACCACAATGATCCATGATCTGCTGCCCGAGGTGAGAGACGTTGATGACCAGTTCGTCGAAACCCGCCCGGGCCAGGCGCACGATATGGTGTTCGATCAGGGCTTTGCCCGCCACCTGCAACAGGGGTTTGGGCGTGTGATCTGTGAGCGGGCGCATGCGCTCACCCTTGCCGGCTGCCAGGATCATTGCCTTCACCGCGCTGTACTCCAGGATTGCTGTTCCACCAGCGGCATCAGGGCGCTGTCAAACCACCCGGCGAAGTTGGCGAAGGCCGCCTCCGCGTGGGCATATTTATGCAGTATCTCGCGCAC
>JAACFI010000090.1 GCA_009937575.1 Haliea sp. | reverse complement strand
TCGTCACTGATCAATGCAATTCTGCTAACAAGTCTGCTGTCACAGGCGGCACTTGCTGAGCCCGATCCCAAACAGGGCGGGGTGGTTTTTGACGGGCCCCTGGAAAATGTCGTGTTATCCGAACAGCAGCCAGGTGAGCACCGCGTCTGGGTTAATGACTGGCAGGGCGGGCTTTATGCGCGTGCAGTACTGTTTGACAGCGCCAGTGGAGAGGTGCTCGGCTCTGTTGAAACCGGTTGGGAGGGAGTCAAACTCGATATCCCCCGCAATGGCGACGTCGTATACAACAGCGCTCTGTATATGTCGAGGGGCTATCACGGGGAACGTACCGACGTGCTCGAGTTTTTCAATCGGCTTACCCTCCAACTCGAGGGCGAAATCGTTCTCCCACCAAAAGCCGGCAGGGGCTTGCCCAATACCAATCATTCAGATTTGTCAGATGATGACCGTTTTCTATTTCTTACCTTTTTTACACCCTCGGCCAGTGTCGGCATCGTAGATCTTGAATCGCGACAATACGTCGGAGAAATTGAAACAGCTGGCTGCGCCTATGTCATGGCCGCCGGAGAGCGGCGTTTCTTCAGTCTCTGTGGCGATGGCTCAATTCTCTCAGTTGACATCGATGACACCGGTAGAGAGCTATCCCGAAAAAGATACTCCGCGCTATTCGATGCGGTAGTCGATCCTCTTCACGGGACTGCAGTCCGTGCAGGTAATTACTGGTATTTCGTCACTCATTTAGGCGTCGTCCACAGTATCGATGTCAGTGGTAAGGAACTGAAGCACAAAATACTCTGGGAAGCCGGGGCAAAGTCTGGTGATCAGACTGCCTGGGTACCGGCCGAGATGTTCCAGAACCTTGCCCACCACGAATCCATGCAGCGCCTATATGTATTGCTCGGTGACCAGAGCCTTGTACCAAAGGGAGGCGGAACTGACTACCATCGACAGAGTGGCACGGAGGTCTGGGTATTCGATATCAATACGGGACAAAGAGTCGAGAGATTCAAGTTGCCCGAGCCCATGTTCAGTATTGCAGTCAGCCAGGATGACTCTCCTCTTCTCTATGCCTCCTCAATGTGGCTGCCCAAGGTGTACGTTTTTGACGCGGTAAGCGGCAAGGAATTACGGCAGATAGAAACCGCATATGGATCCATGAACACCATTATCCAGCCAGTGGAGCCTCGCTAAATGACTATCGATCCCATCGTGGCGTTGAGTATCAGAATATTTCTGGGAGGTTTGTTCTCCCTGACAGTTTGGCACAAGCTCAGTGACCTCAATCGCTTCACCCAGGTCATCCGTTCTTACTTTCGCAATACACTCCCGCTTAATTCAATCGGGCTGTACTTGATCGCCGGTGTCGTCATTGCGTGTGAGCTTTCCATAGCGTTTTCGGCCGTGACAATGCGATCCCATGAATTTCTGGGCGCGTCTGCATCGACGCTGTTAGTACTGTACGCGGTCGCCATGGGTATGAATATCCTGCGCGGCAACCGATTGCTGGATTGTGGCTGCTCATGGGGTGGCGATACCCCGGTCAGTGGTCTGCTGGTACTGCGCAACCTTCTGCTTGCATGTGGCGTCCTAACCTTGATTATGCCCATCGAGGCGCGGACGCTGACTACATTTGAAATCGCGAATTCTGCAGCACTGGCATTCTGCGCCTACCTGATTTATCTCGCAGTCGATCAACTGATCAATAACCATAATCTAGTACAGGAGTCATTAAAATGAGTGGCGCAATCGGAGTTCTGATCTTTATTCAATGGTTAGTTATCGTATCCCTGGCACTACTATTGCTAGGGGTCGCACGCCAGGTCGGCATTCTTCACAGGCGCTTGGGGCCCGCCGGAGCACTGATGACCAGTGCGGGCGCCAAGGTTGGCGACAAGAGCCCGGAGTTTCAGCTGAATTCGCTTGATGACAAGCCCGTCCGTATCGGATTGCCAAGCAAGTCCGGAAAATCGACACTGATTGCGTTTGTAGCACCGGACTGCCCGGTGTGCTCGAGTCTCATTCCCATCTACAAAAGCATTGCTGCCTCGGAAGGTAACAAACTGAATCTGATCTTTGCCAGCGACCAGGCGAGCAGCGGCCACGAAGCGTATCGTGAAAAAAAGGGCATCGAAGACTTTCCCTATGTGCTTTCAACCGAGCTGGGTATGGCCTTCGAGATCGGAAAGCTGCCCTACGCCGTGTTGCTGGACGAAAACGGCGTCATCAAGGGCCAGGGACTGGTGAATTCCCGCGAACATATTGAAAGCCTGTTCGAGGCCAAGCGCCTTGATATGGCGTCGATTCAAGACTTCTTTGAGCTCAAGCCGGAAATTTCCCAATGAAGAACTGGTTAGACAAGATTATCGAGAATTCGACGGTTTCACTCGCCGACAGGACTTCCCGCCGCGGTTTCCTCGGTAAGCTGGGTACAGTCGTCGTAGGGGGCATGCTGGTGCCACTGTTGCCGGTGATGCGCTACAGCGAAGCCGAAGCAGCCGAGTCAGGAGGTCATGGCACGGGTGACGATTGGAGCAATCCCAGGAGCTGTGATTACTGGGCGTATTGCGCCACCGACGGGTGGCTCTGTAGTTGCTGCGGTGGCACCTCGGCCAATTGTCCACCAGGCACACAGCCCTCACCCATCGCCTGGGTAGGGACATGCCGAAACCCCGGCGACGGCAAGAACTATGTCGTTTCCTATAACGACTGCTGTGGTAGCGCCGGATGCGCACAGTGCTATTGTAATCGCAACGAGGGCGATACACCGAAATACAAACCCCAGAAATCCAACTCGGTGACCTGGTGCTACGGTGGTGTTGCGCCTACTTACAATTGCACAGTATCGCGTGTAGTGGCGCTCGCGGATCAGTAATATGACTACCTGGTTTGCTGGCCGATTTTGCTTACTCCTCGCCTGTCTTGGCTTCGGGGCAGAAACCGGCGTCGCGGCAACAGCCCCTGCTGATCGTCCACTAATCTACAAGCTACACTGCGAGGGTTGTCATAAGCCCGACGGTTCGGGTCACATCGGCTTTGTTCCTACCTTTGTGGATTCTATTGGCGCCTTCGTGCACGTCAAAGAGGGCCGGGATTTCATCATAAAGGTCCCCGGAGTCTCCCAGTCGGAATTGAGCAACAGGGATATTGCCGAACTGATGAACTGGTTACTTGTTGCTTACGATCCAGACGGTTTACCTGACGATTTTGTTCCTTATTCCGAAGCCGAAGTCGAGCATCTACGGAATCAGCCGATTTCCGATACCATCCGACGCCGCAAGGCAGTGCTCGAACAGATAGAGTTACAAGCGGACACTATTCAGGTTGCCGCGGTGGGTACCGAGCCGGTCGGCACATTGATGGAGCCACCGAGTTCCTTTGCGCTATGCGGCGCCTGTCACACTACCTCCAGTGGAGGCGCCCATGGCATGGGACCTAACTTGAGAGGCATTTTAGGGCGAAAAGCGGGTACTCTACCGGGGTTTGCTTACTCAAAGGCACTTCAAAATTCTGGCATTGTCTGGACGAAAGAGGAACTCGACAAGTTCCTGGAATCTCCTCGCAAGTCAGTTCCTAACACCTCGATGATGTATAACGGCGAAGCTGATTCGGCCAAGCGCGAGGAGGTAATAAAATACCTGAGTAGCTTGAAGTAGATGACACTCAATTCCGCAGGTCGGTTGACCCACAAAACCAGCAGATGAACAAGAATCAAGATGCAAGATTTGTTTTCAGTCAGCGGTAAGATAGCTTTTGTAAGTGGCGGTTCACGCGGCATCGGAGAAATGATAGCAGCGGGATTGTTGGCTCATGGCGCCACGGTCTATATAAGCTCGCGTAAGAAGGATACCTGCGATGACACGGCTCGAAGGCTGTCCAATGAATATGGTCGAAAATGCGTCAGCATACCCGCCGACTTGTCTACTTTGGACGGTATCGGTGAGGCTGTGGAAAGATTTGGTACATACGAAAACAGCCTAGACATACTAGTGAATAATGCAGGTGCTTCCTGGGGCGCGCCTCTAGATGATTTCCCGGAAATTGGCTGGGATAAGGTAATGAACATAAACGTCAAGGGCGTGTTCTTTCTAATTCAAAAGATGTTGCCTTACCTCGAAAAATCGGCGTCTCAGGAAGATCCATCTCGGATAATCAATATCGGCTCAGTGGATGGTTTGAGATCACCAAGTTTTGAAACTTTCTCCTATGGTCCTTCCAAGGCTGCCGTGCACCATCTTACTCGCAACCTGGCCACCCACCTGACCATGCGTCACATCAACTGTAACGCTATAGCACCTGGTCCTTTCCCAACCTGGATGCTCAGTACCGGCGTTGGCGCAGGCGGCGATACGGATTTGGACTGGGATGCCATGGCCAGGAACAACCCTCGTCGGCGTGTCGGCACACCAGAGGACATTGCAGGTGTCATAGTTTTTCTGAGTTCGCGTGCGGGCGCCTATACAGTTGGTGATGTGATCACCTGCGACGGCGGTGCGCTGGTGTGCAGTACTCCGATGTGAGCGAATTCGCGCTTAAGAGATGAAGTCCGGGCCAGCAGCCTCCGCAGGTGTTTCTTAGCCACAAACTTCGCCGGTTCGGAAGAGGTTCAAAGTTCGGTCTCGGAACACCCTTACAAATCCTGGCGTTGGATCGCCCAGGATCGGAAGCCCGAACTAACCAGGTTCGGGATAGGTTCGGTTTCAGCCAGTGAGCCATCGCTCGGGAGCAAAATCCCTTACCTTTCTCCGGCTTACTGCTAAACTCCCACCCTGTACCCGCTACTCATAATCGGCAGGTCGAAGCGGGCCGCGTGCGGACGGTCGGCCGCTGCCGTTCGAGTCCTTCTGGGCCCACCATTTTCTATAAATTTCAGGGACTTATAGCGACCAAGAGCATCCGACTATTCCGGGGGATGGGTAACACCTGATCGCCCATAGTCGGGAGGGTAAGATCAAGCTGATCCAGGAACCCAAGACCTTCGACAGCGGATTCACCAAGCGGGAAATGGTGGTCATCGATAATGCACCGAATGTTACGCCTTATCTATTTGACCATCCGATAGATTTTAGCTTCCTGGTGGGTCAGGCCACTGTGCAAGTATCAGTAGAAAATGGCTCAGTATTCTATGCAATTCAATACTCCGGGCAGCCAGGGGTGGCAGATCAACCGCGGCGTCGCAAAAATTACAGCGCCATCGAGACTTTCAAGGTCGGCCCTGTACTGGTTCCTGCTCGTTAGTTCAGGGGCAGCTTCACGGCTTTACACAGGAAGCCCTTGGCATGGGCAGCCCGGGCGCAGTCCTTACAGATAAAGCGGGGCTTGTCCACGATGTGCGCCAGTTCATGAACACCTTTCTCAATGTCTTTCTTTTTCCATTTACACAATGATCTGGCCATACATGTTCCTCTTTGCCCCGGTCCCACATATCCGGTCAGTTTTGGCTGCGGGCGCCCAGTGCGGCAAGAGCACTGGCTACCAGAGTGTAGAATAGCCCTCCCAGGGCCATCTGCTCCATGCTTACTCCCCAGTCGATCAGCCAACCCATCAACACCGGCGCAACCGCAGTGGCCAACACCATGGTGGACGTGGTCAGCGACTTGATGGAGCCCAGGTGCTGGGTACCGTATAGCTCCGCGTAAAAAGGTGAAGAGAGCGTGGAATAGACGCCGATAGATACACCCATCAGGCACATGAAAGCAATGGCTATGGAGAAACTATTGGACAGCGCCAGCAACAGCAGGCCCAGCCCCAGGGGCAGGCATACCAGGGGCACCAGTCGCACGGCGCTGTAATGGTCTACCAGCAGACCTGCGAACAGTTTGCAGGCGCTGGAGATAAGGGCATAGAGGATGTAAAGGCCGGCCCAGGCCGCCAGTGACCACCCCTTCTGATTCACCAGGTGAACCTGGTGAAACATGAAACCGGTAAACAGCATCGGTTGGGCCATGAGTGCGGGCAGAAACAGGTAGAAGGCCGGGTCGCGAACGACCTCACCGCGGGTCCACTGTCGGCGGCCGGACGCGGAACGGGAATTGGCGGGGATTTCAAGGCCGGACAGGTATTCGCGATGGCGTTTGTCGTGATCGCGAAGCAGTATCCGGGTAATGGGCAACAACACCAGCAGCGCCATGCCGCCCCAGAATAGCCACGACTGGCGCCAGGTCATAAAGGCCAGCGAGGCGATCACCAGGCTGGGCAGCAAGGCCTCGGACACAGAATAGCCCATACCGCTAAGGGCATTGGCCTTACCCGGGTGGCGGTCGAGGTAGCGCACCACGGTTGTGGATGCTGTCATGCCCATCAAGCCCTGCCCCAGCTGGCGTAAACCGAGAACTGCCAGGAAAAGCAGCAGGGGTCCACTGCTGGCAGCCATTACCACGCAGGCACCTGCGAGCCCCAGGGTAACCAGGTAGGCATAGCGCTGCAGGTCCATGCGGTCGATCAGCGCCCCCGTCCACAGCAACAGGACAGCGCTGGCCAGGGTAGCGGCGGAGTAGATGCCACCGAAGTCACCGTGGCTCAGACCCAGCTCGGCGCGGATCTCCCCACTGAACAGCCCGATAAAATACGTCTGGCCCAGGCTGGAGCCAAACATCATGGCAAAACCAAACAACAGCAGGCGCCACTCGCTTCGAATAAGTGGAAGGAACGATTTCATGCCCTGATTATGGCAGGGGGACAGCGAGGTTGCGCCACTACTTTAAATTGTCAGCCAAGTTAACTTGAACGCATGAGCTGAGCCTACACAATTCGGTCTTTGGCAGCAGCAATCGAGCCCCATGCTCCCACTTTTAGCCGATTTACCGGTTCTGATGCGTCTCAGGTCTCCACTTTTCAAGGAGAGTAGAGTTAACTTGTCAGTATCCCAAAAAGACATCACAGCCTCGTCGAAATGATGTAGATTGGTGTACAAACGATAAGATATAAATAAGGGTGTGCCATGAATACTGAAACAGGCGTTCTCGAGAGACTGCAGCACGAACCCATGAGCGCTGGGCAATGGTATGTCGTTGCCATCTGCATCGGCATCCTGGCGCTGGATGGCTATGACGTACTCTCTATTGCCTTTGCGGCGCCTGGCCTGGCGGCGGAATGGGAAATTTCAAAGGCCACGCTGGGTGTAGTGCTTTCACTGGAGCTCATGGGCATGGCGTTGGGCTCTATCATCATGGGTGCCCTGGCGGACAGCCGTGGTCGACGGCCAACCTTATTGCTTGGCCTGGTCATCCTGACTGTGGGTATGGCGATTGCCGGAATCGCCCCCAATATATACATCCTCGGTGCCGCCCGGGTTTTCACTGGGATAGGCATCGGTGGGCTGCTGGCTGCGGCAACGGCGACCTCGTCTGACTTCTGCAACGACAAAAACCGCTCACTCGCGGTGGTTCTCGTGGCCGGAGGCTTTGCGTTTGGCGTCTACCTGGGCGCCACATTCCTGGCGCCCTTGCTGAAACAATTTGACTGGCGAGTCACTTTTTACCTGGGGGCCGTGTTGAGCCTGGTCTTCATTCCGCTCGTCTACTTTTTTGTTCCGGAAACCATCTCTTTTCTGGAGCGAAAGCGGCCTGAGGGCGCGCTGGAACGCATACAGGTAATCATGCGGCGCCTGGGGCACTCGATCCCTTCGAGCCTACCGCCTCTAGAGACCAGGGAATCTCACCCGATAGGCATGGCCAGCCTTTTCAAACCGGGCCTCGCTCCGATTACGTTTATCTTGCTTTTTGCCTATTTCGGTAACGTTGGAACTTACTATTACTTCGTGAAATGGATTCCGACCATCGTCTCGGACATTGGTTATACGAGCTCGGAGGCAACCTCGGTCCTGGGCATTATCAGCCTGGGGGGGGTGATTGGTTCGATAGGATTGAGCATCATCGCCCGGTTTTTACCCATCCGGCCCTTGATGGTGCTCTGCCTGGTTTCAGCGGCTGCGGGTGTGGCGGTCTTTCCCTACTTCACCGAGACGCTGCAGAGCATGAGACTTTTCGGCTTCGTCACCGGTCTGTTTATTTTCGCCGCTATTTCAGGTTTCTTTGGCCTGTTTGCTGTCTCCTACCCGTCCTCTCTCCTGGGTTCCGGTTCAGGCCTGGTGTTGGGGGTAGGTCGGGGAGGCGCGGTCCTTGGGCCGATGATCCCAGGTTTTTTGTTTGCAGCCGGTTTGCTACTGCCAACAATCGCCATCGTGATGGCAAGCGGCTCTTTTCTTGCCGGGGTGGCGGTCATGTTTTTGCGACCCAAGGGCACTGCCGTGCAATCCTGAGTCTTCCCGCGAATGTCGCCCCGTAGCCTTTTTTGCCGGCGACATGATGGGCTACCCCATGTCCGCCTTTCTATGGTTACTAATGTACAAGTTAACTTGTCAGTACCCATTTCAGAGAGTTAACCTGTCAGTACCCACGCCTGCATCCCATCAGCGCATTCTCAAGAAGATTGAAGTGCTGAGCGTTGAGTAGCAACAATTTTCCTCACCGGCCCGCCTTCTTCTCTGCCAAGCCGTTCCCGGAGATTAACCGGTAAAGCGAGCATCGCCGGCGTAGCGATCAGCGTAAGCACGGTGGCAAATGACAAACCGAACACGATTGCCTGCGACAATGGTGCCCAGAATATCGCCATGTCGCCGTTGGGAGTGATGCTTCGAGCGACGAGGTCAATCGAAAAACCGCTGGCCAGGGGCAGCAACCCGGACACCGTGGTGATGGTTGTCAGCAGCACAGGACGCAAACGCTGGGTCGTGGCTCGCACGATCATCTCCCGTTTATCCAGCTGCGGCTGCGTAGATCGAATATGGTTGAAGGTATCGATAAGAATAATATTGTTGTTGACCACAATGCCGGCCAGGGCGAGAACACCGACGCCCGTGAGCAGGGCACTGAACGGATTGCCAAGCATCAGCAGGCCCAGCAGCACGCCTGCCGTGGACATCACCACCGAGGCCAGGATCAGGCTGCTTTGATAGAAGTTGTTGAACTGGGTAACTAGCAGGATAAACATCAGGGCCAGTGCCAGGGTAAATGCGGCGGAAACAAAAGCCATAGAGTCGGCCTGTTCCTCGTTGGCCCCGCGGAAGCGGATAGTCAGGGCCGGATCAAAAGTCTGCATTTGTAGCCAGGCTTCAATTTCACGCACCATGGCATCAGCCATGACACCCTCTACTACGTCCGCCCTTATTCTTTCTACGGGAAGGCCGTCAATGCGCTTGAACGAATCCACACCGGGCGCCGGTACCAACCGAACGAAGTTGCGCAGGGGCACCATCCCCTGATTGGTGCTCAGCTGCAGGTCCTCGATGGCGGTAATGCCCCGCTCGTTGCGGGGATATCGTACCCGGATGTCGACGGAGTCGTCGGCGTCATCAGGGCGATATTCGCCCACCTTAACGCCATTGGTTACCAGTTGCACGGCCAGTCCAGCCGAGGACACATCGGCGCCATAGATTGCAGCCTGTTTGCGGTCCACTTCAACGCGCCATTCGACTGAGGGAAGGGCAGCGGTATCGTCGATGTCGACGAGTTCGGGCATTGTGTCCAGGTAGGCGCGCAAGCGGGCCATGGCCGGCTCCAGCAGGGACCTGTCGCGTGAGGTGAGCTCGATCTGTATCGGCTTACCAACGGGCGGACCTTTTTCCAGTGGGCGTATTTCAACGCGGATACCGGCAAGATGGGCTGTGCGCTCACGCACCTGCCGCATGATTTCGTAGCCCTTCAGTGAGCGTTCATACTCCGGGAACAGCTCAAGGAAAATCGACCCGATGCGATCGGAACTGCTGCCGAGATCATTACCGCTGTCGCCCGGAAGCATGGACTGCGTATTGATAAATCGAATACCGGGTATGTCGAGTATCTGCTCCTCGACTTCCAGCACCAGGTCGTTGACTTCACTGGCCGAAAAATTACCTCGGCCCAGAACGGATACCGTGATGAATTGCGGATCCGCGTCAGAAAAGAAAATGGTGCCCAAACCGAACTTGCCGTAGGCCCAGAAAATGCAGAACAACATCGAGAAGATAATGCCAAGCGTCGTAAGCGGCCTGCTGCAGACAACGCGCAAAAATCGCGCGAAGTGCCCGGTAATGGAAGGCAGTTCGGTTGGATCCCCCGACTCTGATAATGCCCTCCCGAGGCTCGCCTGGGCATCGTGTGCCGAGGGCTGGCCAAGCAGGGAGCCAAGCACGGGGCCGAACAGTAGCGCGTATAGCAGCGATCCCACCAGCACGGTAAAGACGGTTACGGGCAGGTACACCATGAACTGTCCCGAGACTCCGGGCCAGAACAGCATGGGCAGGAAGGCGGCCAGTGTTGTAGCCGTTGAGGCGGTGACGGGCCAGAACATACGCTTTACGGCCTCGGCGTAGGCCTCTTTATGATCCATGCCCTCTGCCATCTTGCGATTGGCGTATTCGGTGACCACGATGCCACCGTCAATGAGCATGCCGAGCCCCAGCAGCATGCCGAACATCACCATGAAATTGAAGGTGTAGCCGAGCAGGAAGATGATGGTGATGGAGAACAGCAGCGAAAATGGAATACCCAGGCCCACCACGAGCCCGCTGCGAAAGCCCATCGCCGCCACTACGATAATCATTACCACAGCCAATGCGGTCAGAATGTTGCCTTCGAGTTCCTTTACCTGGATCGTGGCGAATTCCGCCTGGTTTTGAGAAGTAATGATTTCGATGCCGGCGGGCAGTGAAGCCCTTGCTGCCTCGACGCTTTCCAGAACCTCAGTGACGCTGTCGATGACATTGGCATTCGCACGCTTGGTGACGCTGATCGTAATGGTGTCCCGGCCGTTGTAGCGAGCGAAGCTGGATCGATCCTTGAATGTGCGCCTGACCGTGGCGACGTCTTCGAGGGAGACGACGGTGTCACCTGAGCTGCGTATTGGCAGATCGAGAATGTCTTGCGCCTCTTCCACCACGGCGGGCACTTTGACGGCGAAGCGCCCCCCATCGAGATCGACGGCGCCTGCGGGAATCAGGCGGTTGTTCCGCTGCAGGGTGTTGATGAGCTCTTCGGCAGATATGCGATAGGCGTTGAGCGCCTTGGGATTGATGGTAACCGCGAGGACCTCCTCCCTTTGGCCCCGCATTTCGGCGTTGAGCACAGATGGGATGGACTCCACATCATCCTGCAGTTTCAGCGCGGCTTGATAGATGCTGCGCTCGCTGGTGTTTTCGCCCACGAAATTGATGAGCAGCATGGGGGAATCGTCTGCAGTCAATTCATTTACAAATGGCTCTTCAGCAGTCGCGGGCATTTCCGAACTGGCGCGGTTGACCGCTTCGCGGGTATCTGCGATGGCCTGGTTTAGGTCGTGGGATACGTCGAACTCAACGAAGAATGAGGCCATGCCTTCGGTCGCCGTGGATTGCAACTCAACCACGCCCTCGAGTTTTCGCAGTTCGGCCTCCATGGGCTGCACCAACAGCCTCTCGGCATCCTCAGGGGAAATGCCATCGTGGACCACGCCCACGTAGTAGAAGGGGAGTTCGACATGAGGGTCGTTGGCGATCGGCAGGGCGTTTCTCGCCATGATGCCCGCCAGGACGAGGACCGCAAGCAATGAAAGCGTGGTGCGCGTTCTGCTGAATGCTGACTCGATAAGCGATTTCATAGGCTGGCGAGCTGATCCGCGTCCTTGCTGCTGAATACGGGCTCAACGAAGTCTCCGACGGCGACATACTCCTGTCCGACCGTAATCAGGTTGACGGTACCGGGAAGTCCCGTGATCCACATACCATCAGCGCCGTCTTCAATAATCTTAACCGTTCTGAAGGCTACCTTGTTTGAATTATCCACGATGCGAAGGCCCATTTCGCCGGCATCATCGATGGTAAGCAATGACGGCGGTACCTGGTGCGCGCGCACCTCCTCGACACCGATGCGGATGGCTACGGTCAACCCCGAACGGATACTGTAGTCATTGTTTTCTACAGTGATCTCAACCGGATAGGTGCGGGTCTCCGAATCGCTCTGTTTGCCAACAAATGAGACAGAGCCCTGCAGTTCGCGTCCGGTAGCGGTATACCCGGAGACGGTCTGTGCTTTAGACAGGTAGTCCACTTCCGCTTCAGTGACTCGGGCGGTGATCAACATGGGGTCCAGGTCAATGAGGGTCGCGCAGGAGGCGCCGGGTACGGCGTAGTCACCAATGTTCATGTGCAGGTTCTCGACCACGCCGGAGAATGGCGCTTCGATGCGCGTCCTTGACAGGTTGAGTTCCTGGCGGTGAACCATAGCCCGGGCTGCTTCCAGCCGCGCCTGTGAGTTGGCGATTGCCACGTCGGAAAGTAGTTCCTGTTTCTGCAGCTCGAGGCTACCTTGGTATTCGATGCGTGCAGTATGCAACGCGGCCCGCGCCTCCTGCAGGGCAGCCTGGCGGTCTTCAACCGCCACCTCGCAGAGTAGATCGCCCTTCTCGACCTTCACGCCACGCTCTACCGGCCGTGTCACGATGGCGCCGGCGATCTCTGCTTTCACGTCGACCATGCGCTTGCTTTCCGTACGGCCGCGCAACACCACATGTCGAGTGCGCGATTCGGCGGAGATGACGGACACTCTTACGCGGTTGTTAACGTCTGCGACGATGGCGCCATTGGAGGTGGCGGGGCTTGGGCCGGCGGAGAGCGCGCCAGGCTGATGCCCCTCGGGGGGTTCGGCTCGCAGGTAACCCGACCCCAGCCAAACGGCCAGGGCAAGACCAATTAGCGACGCAGATATAAGATTTTTCGACATACTTTCTGGACCAGTTAGCAATCCCTGTGCTTTAGCAACATCAGGGTGATCCCTGAATTTCTGCGGTAGCCACGGGTTGTGAATTGATTCGATGCTCGTTTGTACGTCGCAGAGTCGAAATTGGACTTCCCGGGGCTGACAAATGACTGATCTGGCGCTGTTCTGGCTGCGTATCTCTATCGGTAACGTCCTATTGCCATTGCCGATCCAGCTTCGGTGGAAAAACATTAAGTCGATTGCGTAGAGAGGGAGTGATGACAGCCGCCCAGGATGTAGATAGAAAAGTCACTATTGCCGGCAACATGCTTGAGCGTGTAGAGAGCCTTCAGGATCAGTTTCGAGACCTTTCGGGGAAGGCCAGGCAATTGCGACGGGTGCCGCAGGAGAATATCGATGCCCTGCAGGATGCGGGCTTTTTCCTCGCTCTGCAGCCCGCTCGCTATGGGGGGTATGAGCTGAATCCCCAGGACTTTTTCCGCATGCAGTGCGCCATCGCCGAGGGCTGCATGTCCACGGCCTGGGCCAGTGGAATTATCGCGGTGCATGCCTTCCAGATTGCTCTGATGGATGCCCGCGCCCAGGAAGACGTCTGGGGGGAGGATATCCACACGCGGGTGTCATCTTCCTATGCGCCATTGGGTAAGGTCGAGCCGGTAGAAGGTGGTTTCAGGCTCAGCGGCCGTTGGGGCTGGAGCTCTGGTTGCGATCACTGCAGCTGGGTTCTACTGGGCGCCATCGTGCCCGGTGAGGGTTTCCGCACCTTTCTCTTACCGAACAGCGACTACGAGATCCTTGATACCTGGCAGTCCATGGGCCTGCAGGGCACTGGCTCCAACGACATAGTGGTTGAAGGCGCGTTCGTGCCGGATTATCGAACGCACAAGCAGTCCGACGGATTCTCCGGTACAAACCCCGGCATAGAGGTTAACGGTGCCCCCCTTTACAGGCTGCCCTGGGCACAGACATTTATCCGCGTGGTGTCCACTCCGGCTATCGGAGCTGCTCGCGAGGGTTTGCGACTGTATAAAAACACTGTTGTCAGCAAAGCCAGTGGCGATGTGACCAAGCTTGCTGGTGACGTAAGCACCCTGGAACGGGTAGCTAGTGCCACCAATGCCATAGATGAAATGGAGGCACTGCTTTATCGCAACTTCGATCAGATGATGGCCGCAGTGGAGTCCGGCGTCTCCATTTCTATTGAGGATCGCGCGCTTTATCGTTACCAGGCATCACTGGTGATCGAAAAGTCGATGGGGGTAATCGACAGCCTGTTTTCTTCCGCAGGTGGCTCCTCGGTCTTCATCGATAGCGAGATACAGCAACGGTTCCTCGACATACATACGGCGCGTGCGCACGTCGCCAACAACCCCACGGCCTTTGCCCGTAATCTTGGCGGTTTGGGGGTAGGG
>JAACFI010000418.1 GCA_009937575.1 Haliea sp. | reverse complement strand
GTACGAAATCCAGCGATTCGTTGCGCATCACATCGATAAACCGGTCGTGATCCCTTCCGTGTGAGGTGGTAATGCCTATGTAGCGCACCCGGCCTTCCTGCTTCCAGGCTTTCAGGGTGTCCAGTTGGGTCTTCCAGTCCTTCAGGTTGTGTACCGCGATCAGGTCGAAGACCTCCACGTTCATACGCCGCGCGGACTCCTCCATCTGTGCGACGCCCTCTTCCCTGCCCGTGGTCCATACCTTGGTGGCTGCGAATAGCCGGGAGGGTTGTTCCATGGCCCGCAGCACATCCCCTACCCGGGATTCGGCGTTGCCATACATGGGAGAGGAATCGATCACTGAACCGCCGCCCTGGAAGAATGCCTGCATGACGGCGCCGAGCTTTGCCAGGGACTGGGGATCGGCCCCGGTGTCGAAGGTGCGGGACGTGCCCATGCCCATAACCGGCAGCAGCTCGCCGGAACTTGGTATCGGGCGCTCGATAAGCGGTGCACTGGCAGCGGACTTCGCCTCTACGCCAAGGGTATGACAGGCCAACGCGCTGGCGCTCAGCTGAACCAGCTGGCGGCGATTAATCATGGCACGACTCCGGTTTCCGGGGGTGCCAGTGTTTCAATACTGCGGGCGGGCGTCAAGCTCGCAGGGTCTGGCTGGGAAGCTCGCCGAATTGCCGGAGGCCTGAGCGCCGTTACCTGGCTCGGCTTAAGCCTTCCCTGAACGGGCTCCGTAGCACCGGCGCCACCTGGATGCGGATATTCCACTGCTGGCCGAAGTCGTCCAGACGCTCGATTGAGTACTGCGGCTCGATACGCGCCTTTTTGTAATTGGCGTAGTTCTCCTGGAAGGTGATGGACCAGAGGCTGGTCAGGGAATTTTCCAGGCGTTTGCCGATCTCTTCGTTGGATAGTTTGCTGATGTCTGTCTCGCCATGCTCATCGGTGTCCGCTGCGGTGGCCACAGAGGTATGAGTAGTGTGGCTGCGATCAAGGTACGCAATCAAGTTCTCCAAAAAAAAGCCGGAGCAGTAGCGATATGCTCTAACTCCGGCCAGGGTCGCTGCGGTCCGCGGCCTAGTTACCCAGACCCGGGTCCATATCAGGGCTGAAGGGAATCTCATCCAGGTTTTCGATGTACTCCAGGGGATCGAAGGGCAGGTCCCCCTTGCGCATCTGCGGTTTACCCAGGGCTTCCACCTCGGGGGTGGGATTGGCCAGCCCGGTCCAGGGCACCCCGTATTTCTCCGAACTGTGGGGGTACTTCTTGATCCAGGTACTGTGGCGCAGCAGCATGCGGTTGAACGGGGACTTGAGATGAATCATGTTAACCAGCAGCGGCGATTTCTCCCGTGGATCGGAGGGTAGGAAGTAGAAGGCTGCAGGGATGCCGCTGGCCTCACCCACCGGATCCGGTGAGATCATATGCCGCTTGTAATTGCCCTTGACGATGGCGCCCAGGCGGGGGCCGGCATAGATGAACACGTGGTCCCGGCGGCCGCGGGTGTCGCCGTTCAGCAGCAGTGCGGTCTGGTCGATACCGTCGATTATCCTGTCCCTGGGGATATGTTTGGTAGCGCCTGCCAGCCGGGCGAAGGTAGTGAACAGGTCAGTTTCATGGATGATATCGCCGGGCATCTCGCCAGGCTGGATCATGCCGGGCCAGTAGGCCTGGGCCACTACGCGCACACCGCCTTCCAGGAAGTCGCCCTTGCCGCCACGGAAGATAGTCTCAGCCATGCCCAGCCCGGGGGGCGGACTGTGCGACATGGGGCCGTTGTCCGCCATGGCTACGATGATGGTATTTTCGGCGATGCCCAGTTCCTGCAACTTGGCGTTCAGTCGCGCCATGAACGGGTCGATATTGCACTGCAGGCCATCTTGTAGAAGGCTGCGCGCCTGCGAGCACTTTTTTACCGCCGGGATGAAGCTGGTCAGGTTGGGGAAGTTGGCCACGTAAAAGGGCTTGCCGGCCTTGGCCTGGCGCTCGATGAACTCGATGGTGCGATTCTGCGCTTCCTCATCGATTTTCATGTAGGTGTCGTGGGTGTTGTCACCCCAGATGCGGGTTTCACCACCCTCAGTGCCCTCTGCAATCTGCACCCAGCCCTTGGTGATGAAAGTGTCATCCAGCTTGTAGGGGTCCGGCGGCAGAATCTCCTCGTGCAGGCCGATGGAGGCATTGGCCTGCTCCGCCAATGCGTTGTTCAGGGACAGTATCTGGTTGTAGCCGGTGAAGAAGGCCTCGTCGTAGCCCTGGTTATGGGGGTAGCTCTCCTCGATGTCACCCAGGTGCCACTTGCCGTGGAAGGCGGTGGCGTAGCCCACCTTGCCCAGCACCTCGGCCAGGGTCACCTCCTCACCGCGCATGCCATGGCTTTCACGCAGCATGCCGATGTTGTACATGCCACTGCGCCTGGCCAATCGACCTGTTACAGTGGCGGCGCGACTGGGAGTACAGCCTACCTCGGTGTACATGCGGGTAAACAGCATGCCCTCTGCAGCCATTTTATTCAGGGTGGGGGTTTCCAGGCCGCGAACCCTCTGGATGGCGGGGATACCCACATCGCCAAAGGCCGTGTCGTCCCACATGACGTGAATGATATTGGGGGGACGACCGAATTTCTTTTCCAGGTCGGCAAGTTTTTTGTCCAGTTCCTTGTCTTCGGCAGCCCACTTGTCGGCGTGCTGTGCTTTAGATACGTAAAACTCCGCGTCGTGGACAATATCCCTGGCGCCTGCCAGGCCGGCGCCAACGCTGAGTGCCAGGCCGGCGGTTATCGCCAACAAACGTTGCATCTTCACTTTTGTGTCTCCTTGGGTAATTGATGAAAAGCAGGCGAGAAGCTTACAGGGGATTGTAGACCGGCCATCGCGGCGGTGTTATCAATATTGTGCAAAGTTGCTGACACTAAGCCAGATCAGGTTATTTTAATAAACGGCTACATTGGGGTTATTGTCCGGCTACTTCCCCCAGCACTTCGCCCTGGGCCGCAGCCGGCGGCAGGATACCGAGCAGGGCCGATAAGGTGGGCGCGACATCCACAGGGTGTACCAGGCGGTCCAAACGATTTGGCCTGATGCCCGGGCCGGCGAACATGATCGGCACGTGGGTGTCGTAGGCCCACGGCGAGCCGTGCATGGCCGCCACTGCCCCGCGGTCGAACATGAACCAGTAGGGTCGCTGGAAGATGTAGATATCTCCCGCCCTCAGAGGGTGGTGGTTGTGCTTTACTGCCGCCGCGGCGCCGGTCGGGTTGCCGCGTGCGGCTTCGCGAGCAGGGATGGCGCCGCCGACTCCCGGTTGTTTCGCCATGTCCGCAGCCAACGCCGCCGCGACAGTATCGCGATCCAGCCCTTTTTTCTGTATAGCGCTGCCATCAAGGTACAGGTAGGGGCGAAAGAAATCCTTGACCAGTTGGTCGCTGCCGTAGAGTTTCATGCTCGCCTGCCGCGCACTGGCAAGTACCTCGTCTCCGAACCAGCGGCCCGCCGGGTAACCCAGTTCCGTTGCGTACTCTGGCATCTCCGCCATGCCGTGATCGGCGGACAGGACAACCAGGGTCTTATCCAGTCCCACTTTGTCATCGACAAAGGAGAAAAGATCCGCCAGTGCACGGTCCAACTGAAGCACCACGTCTTCATTTTCCAGGCTGGCCGGACCGAAGAAGTGGTTGACTGCAT
>JAACFI010000417.1 GCA_009937575.1 Haliea sp. | reverse complement strand
TGCTTCAGCAGCAACACCGCTAATTCTGCACCCGAGTTAGCCATCACCAGATTCATCATTTTGGTTAAGAGTTGCTCAAGATCGGTTTCGGCGGAAAGCATTTGCGCAGCGCTGACAATACTCTCTATATCCAATTGGATGGGGGTAATGGGTTGGGCAATGGTTGTGTGTACCTCGCCGGCGTCGCTGGAGCTCTTCCACGACAAATTGGAAGTTTCCAGAAGATCCGCAAATCGGTGGCTCAGACTCTCGACAAGCGCGTGAGCGCCCCAGCTGCGCCAGGCATGGGTAGCCTGCTCTAGGTTGTAGAGCGCTGCCTGCTGCAGGCCAAGATCTTGATAAAACTCGGCGGCGAGGGCATAGGCCAACCCCGCTTCGCTCAGGTAGCCGTTTTCCCTCGCTCCCTGGTTTGCTTGCTCGTAGGCCTGCATGGCGGGCAGAACCTCACCTCGAGAACGGTGCACCTCCGCTTGCACGAGCGAGAGCTTGTGTGCGAAGTTCATCGGGGCCAGGTCGGCGAAACGCTCGAGCAGGCCAAGCTGCTCATCGAAAGCCTGCTCGCCTTCTGGCCTGTCGGGGTTCTCCCGCAGTTCGCGGGCGTACCTAAGCCCGTAGACAAACGAGACGATGGCGTTCTCCAACCCGGAGGGACTTACTGCC
Organism: Haliea sp.; assembly: GCA_009937575.1. Lineage (GTDB taxonomy): Bacteria > Pseudomonadota > Gammaproteobacteria > Pseudomonadales > Halieaceae > JAACFI01. The sequence continues at coordinate 3,858 of JAACFI010000417.1, read as the reverse complement.
TGGAAGGAGCAGGACTGGTCCGAATATTGCTTAGCGACACTGTGATCTCCGAAAAGGGTGGCGACCCAGGCTTTGGCAGAATATGCGTAGAGGAGACCAAGATGGTCCTCAACCCGTTGGAGGTCAGGGAGGTCCCGGTCGTCATCGAAGGGGGTGCTCCGCCAGGAGGTACCACGGGCCGATGAGCTTCCACGCAATGCCTGCGCCGCAGTTACATAAATGTTGAGCCATCGGCTTTGGGTGACGTATTGGATGGAGTCGATAAAAGCACGACGCTTGAGGGAGCGTTCCTCGACATGAGCCAGATCGATCGAAGCGTATAACGCGTGTTTGGACCAGCCATGCGTCGCATAGGCGGCGAATTCGTTGTTACCAAAATCGCGGGCGCTCTGAACCGCTCGATCGAAAAGGTCCAGGGTTTCCCGCAAGGGCTTGCGCCAAAAGTGATTGTGCAAGGCGTGGACGTGCAAAGGAATGTGGATGGGTTTGTTGAAGGCTACTGCGAGCTCCACAGCTGTCTGAGTATATTCATGTGCCAACTCGATCTCTCCCAGGAGAGCATTGGCGAACAAACCTATAGTGGATAGCTTCCATGGTTCCGGTCTAAAATGGCGTTCGAGAGAAAGCTCCAGACTGTGTACGAAAATCAACGGGGCGAGAGCTGGACGGGAAATAAAGGCTGCATTCCCGAGAGTCAGCAGGATCTCTGATAATGCCAGCAGTTCAGGATCCTGATCGTTTAGCTCAGGCATGGAAAAGTAGTCGGGGGGATCGCGTTCGAGATGATCCAACAACTCCGAGAGCTTAGCAACGGCGAGCTCTATGTCCGGGTTGGGCGGGAACTCCTGACCGAGGTTACGTAAGGCTTCGAGCCCAACATCAATCGCCTCATCCAAACGCCGCGAGGACAAGAGGAACTCGATATGCAGCCTCTGGACCTTCGCCAGATCCAGGGGATCGCGACCAATCAGAAGCATTTGCTCTCTGTGCTGTTCCATAGCCGGAATGTCACCCGTCGCGTAGGCCAGTAATGCCGCCTGCTCCTGCAGTTCCAGGGTGAGGCGGTAGTCTTGATCCCAGCTATTCTCGCCGAGGAGCTCGATCCCGGCTTGGGCGTAGTCTAGTCCGATTCCGAAGGCGGAGGTCTGACGAGCAGCTCGAGCCGCCTGCAGGTTCAACCGAGCTATCTGCATTCGCTCCTGCTCATCTTCGACCAGGTGGAGCCCATGATTCAGCTGATCGACCATCGGGTAAAGATCCTGCTCGTCACCACTCGCGCGATGTCTTTGCAGCAGTAGCCGTCCAATGGTGAGATGCAAACGATCACGCTCCTCTTTCGGCACCAGGGTATAGGCCGCTTCCTGCACACGGTCATGAACGAAGGTGCATTGGTCGCTGCTTTCCCAGATCAAACCCGCCGCGACCGCTTTGTGGACATTATCAAGGTTTACGTCGTCATCTCCCTCGGTGACCACCGTCAGCATGGCGATGTCGAACTGGTTTCCAATGCATGCCGCGACTTTGAGCGTTTCCTGGATGTCGACGTGGAGCCCTTTTAGCTTGCCCACCAGCAGTTCGACAACGCTGGTCGTGAAATCCCGGTCCCTGAGGGTATCCATGTCCCAACGCCAGCGGCCGGTGGCGGTATTGAGCGTGATCAGGCCCTGTTCTTCCAAACTGCGCAGAACCTGGCGGGTGAAAAACGGATTTCCATCTGTCTGTGAGTAGACCAGCCTGGAAAGCTCCCGGACCCCACCAGGGTCACGCCGCAGAGTGTTTGAAATCATAGCTTCGATATCCGCTTCCGATAGCTTTTGCAGGGTCATCAGTTTCAGGTTGGCGCCCGCCTTCTCCAGATCTGCGATGAGAGTCATCAAGGGATGGTCATCTTGGACCTCGTTATCACGGTAGGCACCGACGACGAGGAGATGAGCAAGGCCTGGCCTGGAGAACAGGTTCTCCAGCAGGCTAAGTGAGCCTGGGTCGATCCACTGTAAATCGTCGAGGAAGAAGCAAATCGGATGGTTGCGCTGAGCGATGGCACCGAAAAAGCGCTGAAAGACATAATTGAAACGGTTTTGCGCTTCCTGTCCGCTCAAGTCCGGCACAGACGGTTGAGGGCCAATGACCAGTTCCAGAGTGGGAACGATATTCGTCAGCACCCTGCCGTTTGGTCCCACCGCTTCCAGAATCGTCGACCGCCATGTGGCGAGTTGGGTATCGGTCTGCGTCAGGATCTGGGAAACAAATAGGGCAAACGCCTGGGTGATCCCTGCGTAAGGGGTGGTGACGAACTGGTCGAATTTGCCCACTAAGAAGTAGCCGCCTTTTTCAGATACCGGTCGCCTTATTTCTTTAACCAGCGCCGTCTTGCCAATCCCGGAATAACCGCCGACAAACACGATTGAGGAGGCATCCCGGCAAACGCTTTCGAAAGCACTCTCCAATTCTTTCAGTTCGCGGTCACGGCCATAGAGCTTCTGAGGATATCTCAGCCGGCTGGCATAATCGGCCTCTCCCAACGGAAATCCTTCAATCGTATCCTCCTGACTCAAGCGCTGTAAGCATTTCTCCAGATCGGCCTGAACTCCGACTGCCGATTGATAACGGTCTTCGGCGTTTTTTGACAGCAGCTTCAAAATGATGGCGCTGAGCACTTCGGGGATTCCTGACGATACTTCAGACGGTGAGACCGGTACGCGGGCAATGTGGTCGTGGACAAGCTTCGACGTGTCTTTTGAATCGAAGGGCAACTGCCAGGTCATTAGTTCATAGTAAACCACACCCAGCGAATACAGATCGGAGCGTTCATCTACGGCACGGTTGATCCTGCCGGTCTGTTCTGGAGCGATGTAGGGCAGGGTTTCCAGCATCTGGTCCGGCCGGACTTTGACAAGATCGATAATATGGACCGATTGCTGCTTGTTTCCGATGAGTATGTTCTTGCTGTTGAGATCCAGATGGATTACGTTCTGTTGATGGATTCCTGCCAGGATACGGGCTAAGTTGACGGCGATTTCTAATCTTGAACGCAGATCGAGTGTTTGTCTGGCGATAAGGTCCCGCAAGGTCTCGCCATCGATATACTCCAAGATCAATACCGGTTGGTTCTCGATCGACTGTTGCTCAAAGGCCTGGCGCACCCCCTCGACACGGTCGAGGGATCGGGTCATTTCGTATTCTTTTTCCAGGGATAGAATGGTTCGCTGGGACGCGTGGGGCTTCGAGGGCCTCTTAATGACCACCGGTTGGGGGTAATCCGGAAGCGTCTCAATGGAGATTGTCGAGTTCCCTTGGTAAATAATATCTTTAGTTGTTGATTCCATCGTTACACCTTCACCACTTGGTAGCTGGGTTTGGCGATCCATTCCTGAAGATCCACTCCGATTATAATGTTAATGTGGTCCTTCGGCATAGACTAAACTACGGGCTAATCGATTCTTGAGGATAAACTAGCTGGTCTGGCGGATTGAATAGCCTTGGCTTTCACTGCTTAACAAGACTCAAGCCAGAAAGTCCTTCGAAGAAATCTGATATGGGCCAGGTTCATGCGAAGAAGAGAGCTTATTGATGTACGGTGATAGCTTGTCGAACCGTGCGGTCAATGGCGATGTTGACCACCTGGCGTAAAGAGGTACCAGACACAAAAAACCCTGGTCACCAGACCAGGGCATCGAAAAAATGGGCGCGGAGGAACTCGAATCCCCGGCCTCACGGATGTGAACCCCAAAATCCTGGATCACGTCCGTAATACCATTCTACTCGTGGTAGAATCCTTTAACAAATAGCGTTTTTGTAAGGAACCGTGGGGTCTGATTTGCAAACTAATTGTAAATCAGCCTCTCGGGGCTAAATTGA
>JAACFI010000416.1 GCA_009937575.1 Haliea sp. | reverse complement strand
TCGCCCCCACCAGCAGGCCCACCACCGTGGTGGCGAAAGCCACCTGCATGTTCTGGGCCAGGGAGGCCATGTCGCCGGACGCCAGCCCCACCAGAGCCGGCGCCAGTACCTGCTGGGCGTTGTCGGCTTCGAGATCGTCCAGGGCCGGATGTCAGCGGAGCGGTAGGGATAGGTGGCGGTAAGCACCGACACCGCGACAGCGCCACCGTAAGCCAGGGCGGTTTTGTCGAAATCCATCTCCAGCCCCTGCTGGTAAAGGTGCACCTGGTCGGCCCAGGTCCAGCTCCCAGCCCTCGAAACTCACACGCTGTCCACCGCCGGGCACACCTGAATGCCCGGAACGGCGCAGCACCGCGGGAATACGCGCCAGCAGTTCCCTGATTTCGAGGTCGTCATCGACGACCAGGATGTGGACCTTGTCGGTCATGGAAGAAATGTAACAGAAAATTTCGGGCAGTTACCTGAATTATTCCCGCCGGCAGACACGATTTCCCTATCGATATCTGCAACGGCCCTACAGGCATGCACTATCATTACAGCGAGGCGAAAAAATTTAATCTCGCTTTAAGGTGAAAGCACATGTCATTACTTCGCATTTTCATGGGAGGGATGTTTGGTTTTCCCTACATACTGGTGGCGACCTATCAAGCCGGGGGTGATCCGCGGAAAATCCTGTTGGGTGTTCATGCACAGGGTGATGGCGTGCGGGCGTGATCATGATCCCCCACTACCTCCGAAGCTGCCTGCTTGCCGCAAGCAACGACACAGCCGGTAGTGGCTCCCACAGCGGCCTGGATTTCGAAAATCCCGCCGACAAGCTCTACGCCTTCGGCAAACTCTGGGCCACCTACGCTGGAGAACCGGCATTCTCTGCTTTTCACGGACTGATGTTCGGGCGCATGCACTCGCACAAGGGCAACCGCGGGTTTGAGGATATTCCGCGGGTGATCCTGGATTATGCAGAGCGCCATCATCCGCAGTACCTGGAAACCTGCGGAGATTGGGAGGACGGGGCTCCAATCGGGGCCTGGGAAGCGTATGCGAGGGAGGTTCCACCCGAGGTTGAGCAGCACGTCGAATAATGGTGCGCGGAGCGCAGGGCAGGCCCCGCTTTATCGGGCTAGCGGATCGGGCTTGTCTGCGTCGATACCCAAAGGTTTTAATTGCTCACGCAACTCCTGCTCGTTGATCCTCCCGCTGCGGTACAGTTCCACCAGGGCCGCCTGCACGATATGGGCCGAGCTGACCTCGAAATAATCACGCAGGTCCTCCCTGGACTCACTCAATCCAAAACCGTCAGTACCCAGTACGGTGTAGTGTTCCGGCATCCAGCGAGCGATACTGCCCGGCAGGGACTTGAGGTAATCAGTCACCGCCACCACCGGGCCCTCGGCGTCGGCGAACAGGGATTCCACGTAGGGCGTTCGCCGATCACCCAGCGGGTGCAGCCTGGCCTCCCGTTCACAAACTTCCGCCTCGCGGGCCAGTTCGATGTAACTGGTGACGCTCCAGATGGCGGGCGCATAGCCCAGTTCTTCCAGGGTTGTCGCGGCAGCGATAGCCTGCTGCATCATGGAACCGCTGGCCAGCAGGTCGACATGCTCGCCCTGCCCCCGGCGCGCCTGCCAGCAGTAGGCGCCCCTGATAATGCCCTCCTCTACACCCTCCGTCTCGGGCATCGCCGGCATGGAATAATTCTCGTTGTACAGAGTGATGTAGTAGAAAATATTCTCTCCCGACTCGTACATGCGGTGGATACCATCGCGCACGATCACCGCCAGCTCAAAGGCGAAGGCCGGGTCGTAGCTCTTCAGGTTGGGAAAGCTAGTGGCCAGTACGTGTGAATGGCCGTCCTGGTGTTGCAATCCCTCGCCGTTGAGGGTGGTGCGTCCGGCCGTGCCCCCCAGCAGGAAACCCCTGGTCATCATGTCGCCACAGGCCCAGATCATGTCCCCCACCCGCTGAAATCCGAACATTGAGTAGAAGATATAAAAGGGAATGGTGGGAACGCCGTGAACCGCGTAGGCGGTACCCGCCGCAAGGAAGGAGGCCATGGCGCCGGTTTCGCAGATTCCCTCCTGCATGATCTGGCCGTCCACTGCCTCCCGGTAAGACATCAGGGAATCCGCGTCCACCGGGGTATAGTTCTGCCCCTCGGGCGAATAGATCCCGGCCACCTTGAACAGGGCATCCATACCGAAGGTGCGTGCCTCGTCCGGGACAATGGGCACCACGTAGTCACCCACGCTGTCATCTTTCATCAGCTGCGCCAGCATCCGCACCATGGCCATGGTGGTGGAAGCGGCGCGATCACCTGTTCCATCCAGGGAGTTACGAAATACCTCCAGTGCCGGCGCAGACAGTACCGGGCAGTTAATCCTGCGCTCCGGCAGGTAGCCCCCCAGGCGCTCGCGGTGCTGCCGCAGGTAACGCATTTCATCGCTGTCCTCCGGCGGGCGATAGAATTCGGCGTTGACGATGGCCTCGTCATCCAGCGGGATGCCGTAATCGCGCGCGCAGGCCAGGCGCTCTTCCGCGTTCAGGTCCTTCTTCTGGTGGGCGGTATTGCGCCCCTGGGCGGCCGGCCCCATACCGTCACCCTTCACGGTTTTCACCAGGATCACCGTGGGCTTGTCGCTGAACTCACTGGCTTTCCTGAACGCCGCGTAGACTTTTTTCGGGTCCTGCCCGCCGCGCTTGATCTGCTTCAGCTCCTCGTCGGTGAGGGAGTTCATCATGCGCTCCAGCTCGCTGTCCCCGTGCACCCAGTGCTCCCGCTGTTCATTTCCGGGCATGATCGAGTACCGCTGGTAATCGCCATCCACGCACTCTTCCATGCGCCGCCGCAGGATGCCCTTGTGATCCTGGGCCAGCAGGCCGTCCCAGCCACTGCCCCAGATAACCTTGATCACGTTCCAGTCCGCGCCGCGGAAGGAGCGTTCCAGTTCCTGGATGATCTTGCCGTTGCCGCGTACCGGACCGTCCAGGCGCTGCAGGTTACAGTTCACCACCAGCACCAGGTTATTAAGTTTCTCCCGGGCGGCAATATTGACGGTGCCCAGCACTTCCGGCTCATCCGACTCGCCATCGCCGATAAAGCACCAGAACTTGCCACCGGTTCTCGGCTTCAGCCCGCGGTTTTCCAGGTACTTGGCGAAGCGCGCCTGGTAGATGGCCGATGGCGTGGAAAGTCCCATGGAAGCATTGGGAATCTGCCAGAACTCTGGCATGGCACGCGGGTGAGGGTAGGAACACAGGCCGCCGCCGGGCTTCAGTTCCCGGCGGAAGTTCTTCAGTTGCTGCTCGCTGAGGCGCCCCTCGACAAAAGCGCGGGCGTAGATACCCGGTGACGCGTGGGGCTGCGGCATGACCACGTCGCCGCCATAATTTTCGCCTGGACTGCGGAAAAAGTGGTGAAAGCCCACCTCCAGCATAGTCGCGGCTGAAGCGTAGGTGGCGATATGCCCACCAACACCAGTGCCCTCGTCCTGGCCCCTGAGCACCATGGCCATGGCATTCCAGCGTACGATGTTCTCGATTTTCTTTTCCAGTTCGATATCGCCGGGATAAGGGGGCTGCTCGGATACGGGGATAGTGTTGATATAGGGCGTATTGAGGGTGGCCTCGCTAAGGGCGATACCGCTGCCCAGCACGTGGTTCTGCAGCGCGCGCAGGATGTCGCGCACGCCGGCCTC
>JAACFI010000415.1 GCA_009937575.1 Haliea sp. | reverse complement strand
GTAGGTGTAGCGGAAGATACTGCCATCCTGCTGGCGCGCGACCACCTCGGTGGCGCCGTGGTTGGTAGCAGCGTGTTCCAGCAGGGTGGGTATGGTAAGACGAAAATCCTGCATGAGGCCCAGATTGAGGTCTTGCATCGTTATTTTTCTCCTGGATCGTGTTGCATATTAGGTCACTTGACCTTATCTATTAGAGCCCAGAATTCGCCTCAGTGCAAATTCAGGTTCTGTAGTTTCCGAAGTTGAAGATTATAGGCGCTGCGGGGCGGCGCCTCTGGTCCTTTCGGGCAAAGCTGTATTCAATGCGCGGCGATCAGCGAGGGTGCCGGTCGCAGGTTGAAATCCTTTGTCACCAGATGTTTATGGTCCTGGAGAAAGGTACGCGCATCGTAGGGGTAGAGGGTAGTGATCTCACCGTCGGGGCGCTTGTACCAGCTGAGGCAGTCACCCGCCCAAACGGTGTCCTGCAGCGCCTCTCGAATCTCCTGGTTGTAGCGGTCGTTGGCCTGGGCGGTAACCTCGATAAGCTTGTCACTCCCCGCGGCCGCGATGGCCTGTAGGATCAGGTTCAGCTGGGCTTCGATCATGTACACCACTGACGTGGTACCCACGCCGGTGTTGGGGCCGGTAGTCAGGTAAAAGTTCGGCATGCCGGGTACAAAGGCGCCCTTGTAGGCCCGGGGTATGTCCGCCCACAATTCGCTCAGTTTCACACCGCCGGGGCCAACCACATCGGTCTTGCGCATATAGGTTTCCATATCGAAACCGGTGGCGTAGACGATGATGTCCGCCTCGTGCCGGGTACCATCGGCAGTGACAACCGCGTCACCCGCAATGCTGTCTATTTCATCGGTGACCAGTTCCACATTGGGCCGGTTCATCGCCGGGTAGAAATTATCGGCTATCAGAATGCGCTTGCAGCCCATGGGGTAGTGGGGAATCATCGCGTCGCGTATCGCGGGGTCCTTCACGCTGGCGCGGATATGTCGGCGGACCATTTGCTCGGCCCGGTCCCGCCAGCGCGACTGCCCTTTGGTTTTAACGATTGGGAACAGGATGATTTCGCCACGCAGGAACAGCAATTTGCGGTATAGCCTGCCCAGCCAGGGCCAGCGTGCAAAGCGGGTTTTTTCACGCTCGCTGAAGGCCCGGTCGTTGCGAGGCGCGATATAATTCGGCGTGCGCTGGTAGACATCGACATGGGCGGCAACCTTCGCGACCTCGGGAATCAGCTGGATGGCGGAGGCCGCGCTGCCGATCACCGCAACCCGCTTACCGCTAAAATCCACCGAGTGGTCCCACTGGGCCGAATGCATGCTGGGGCCGGTGAAATCTTCCATGCCGGGAATGTCGGGAAAGGCGGGCAGGTGCAGGCCACCGGTGGCAAAAATCACGTGTCGGGCCAGGAGTCTGCTGCCATCCGCCAGTTGTGCCTCCCACAGGCCACGGTCATCTTCAAAAACGAAACGCTGGACCTCTGCATTCAGTTGGATGTGACGTCGCACATCGTACTTGTCGGCGCAGTGCTCGATATAGGCCTGTATCTCGGGCTGGGGCGCGTACTTGCGTGACCAGTTGGGATTGGGCTCGAAGGAATAACAGTACAGGTGGGACGCGATGTCACAGGCAGCCCCGGGGTACGTATTGTGCCACCAGGTGCCGCCGATGCCGGAGGCCTTTTCGAGGATGCGGATATTGTCGATACCTCTCTCTCGCAGTTTGATCGCTGCGCCGATGCCACCAAAGCCGGCCCCCAGGATAAGGACATCCAGTACCGCCTTGTCAATGTTTGGCTCAGCCGCAGTCACGCCTTCCTCCATCTGGTTACCTGTGTCATCTGCACACAGTATAAATGGGAAGTTTACGTTGGCAACTTCGGCCGCAGGTGTAAAACTTGCCGTGACGGGAACAGGTGGCTAATCTGCGCTCCCGGTTGCAGTGAGACGTGTAAAGGAGACCCGGTGAAAATTTCAGCAGGAATTGTTGGCTGCCTGTTAGTTCTGGCAGCGAGCGCCGTTTTGGGTGATGAAGTGGGGCAGGCGGAGCAGACCCTGGATAACTTCCACCGGGCCGCGGCCGTCGCCGACCGTGACGGCTATCTGGCATTGACTACCGAAGATGTGGTGTTCCTGGGCACGGATGGCAGTGAACGCTGGCAGGGTGAGGAATTTCGTGATTTCGTGGAGGGGCATTTCAGTGCCGGGCGCGGCTGGATCTACAGGCCCCAGGCACGGAATATCACACTGTCCAGCGACGGCAGTACAGCCTGGTTCGACGAGGACCTGAGCAATGAGCAACTGGGCCAGTGCCGTGGCAGCGGGGTGCTGGTGAATTCCGGCGGACAGTGGAAAATCGCCCAGTACAACCTCAGCGTGCCGGTGCCCAATGCCATGGTGGAGCAGGTGGTGGCGGATATCGCCGCCATGGAATCCGCCCCGGGGGCGGTGTCGGCCTCCCAGGAGAGCGGCTCGGCGATGGCCGGTACCGCGCCCGCCGCGCAACCGGCAGAGGAGCCTGAAGCACCGCCGCGGGCCGACTGCGGCCGCAAACGCTTCAAGACCAACCGCAAGGGAGGTTGTTGAACTGCCTCAGGTGGTGATAATCAGTCGCAGGGCCTGCAACTGCAGGTTGGCGTGGGTGATGTGCACCGCGCATTCCTCGATGCGATAGCGCAGGTGCTCCAGTTCCTCGGCGCGGATCGACGGATTGACGCGGCGCAGGGCTTCCAGACGTTCGAGTTCCGCCCCGAGGCTGGCGCGCATCTCCTGTTCCGCCGTGGCCAGGATCTCCTGCAGCTGTTGCTCCGCCCGGGTCGTGGCCAGTGACATCTTGGCCTCCACCTCCTTGTGCACCTGTTTGATGATTGCCAGGGCAGTGGGCTTTTTGACTTTCTCGATCAGGCTGTTGAGACGCTCGTGGGGGACGATACCTGCGAGGTCCTTACCCCGGGCATCCACCAGCAAACGCATCGGATTCAGCGGCAGGAAACGCTCTACCTGCAACTCCCGGGGGGCCACGCAGTTCACCGTGTACAGTGCCTCCAGTAACATGGTGCCCGGGGGGACGCCCTTCAGCTTGATGGTGCCGATGGCGGCATTGCCCAGTTCGGTGGAGAGCACCATGTCCATGGCTTCCTGCAGCATCGGGTGTTCCCAGGTGAGGAAGGCCATGTCCTCCCGGGCCAGGGCCTTGTCGCGACTGAAGGTCACCGTGGTGCCTTCCTCGCCCACGTAGGGGAAGTGCCCAGTGAGCATGTGTTCCGAGGGGCGCAGGATGAGGGTCTGCTCCGAGTGGAATTCCTGGTCGACGCCAAAGGCCTCGCACAGTGCCTCCAGGTAGTTTTCCAGGCTGTCGCCGGTCTCCAGGGAGGTGATTTCGTCGATCAACTCCCTGGCGACATCGGGCCTGCAGGAGTTGCGTTCCAGCAGTTTGTCGCGCCCCTCCCGCAGTTCCCGGCGGGTCTGCCCGGTGAACTCGGCGGTATCCACCAGCAGTTCGTCGAAAGCCGGGGAGCGCTGCTTCAGCTCGGGTAGCAGCCGTCCCCGGAAGGTGTCAAAAATCATGGTGCCGGCGGAGCAGCTGTCCCGGAACAGGTCCACCCCGCGCTCGTACCAGTCCAGCAGGGTTTCCTGGGCCGTCCCCTCCAGGTAGGGCACGTGGATCTCCACGTCCTGGTGCTGGCCGATGCGGTCCAG
>JAACFI010000414.1 GCA_009937575.1 Haliea sp. | reverse complement strand
CATCACCAGCTTCCAGGTAAACCATGATCCAGTGCGCCCGGCCGTTGGCTATCGATTCGACTATCGTGGACGATCTGTAGTTATTAGTGGGGACGCAACAGTCACTCCCGGTCTGATCGACGCCGCTACTGACGCAGACCTGTTGCTTCAAGACAGTCTGTCACTGCCAATAATCAAAAGTCTCGAGAAAGCTGCGTCAGGATCACGTATGGAGAAGATCTTTTTCGACATACAGGACTACCATGCGCATACGAGTGATCTTTCGGCTCTGGTAGAGCAAAGTGGGGTACGGCAGATTGCCCTGTATCATCTGGTCCCACCGCCTCAGAACGCACTATTCGAAAAGATCTTCTCGCGGGACCTTCCGGAGGGCACGATCGTTGCCGAGGACGGTATGATTTTTGCGCTTCCTGCAGGAAGCGAGGACGTGAGTGTGATTACACCCTAAGTCAGGGAGATGAGCGACCTCTGGGAGACTTGAATCAAACACGGCCCGCTGCCAGATGAGGCACTCCGGCATGAAGGCAGTCGATGCCAGACCCCGATTATTGCTCCTGCATGGTTACCAGGAAAGAAATGATGTTTCTAATCTGTGCTGGCGACAGCCGTCCGGCCGAATTCTCGAATTCCTCATCTTGCCCGAGGAACGGAGCAACATAAAACGCGGGCATTTCACTCATCGCATGGGTGCTGATGATCTCGTCGTCTCGTCCCCAGATCTTCGCAAAGACCTCTGAAGTCGGAAATGTCCCGCTGTACCTCTTGCTTATTTGCGTAAGGTCCGCCGGTTTAGGTGTCATGTCCTGAGCCAGCACGCCATCGCCAGTTCCTGATATTCCATGGCATACCGCACATTTGTCTTCGAACTGTTGCCTTCCGGCATCGACCGCGTCAATTTGCTGAGCCACCGTAGTATGAGCAGGCGCAAGAAGCAGAACCGTCAGTGATGCAGTAGCAAAAACTTCTCTATGTTTCATGCCGCGCACTCTGAAATTGGATCGGTATTGGCAGTGAGCTTATGCTTGTATGCAATGACGAGTAAGTGATGTCAATTCGGACTAATACTTAGTGGTGTCAATTGCTATGGCTGTGATATTGCGCTACGTATGAGAAGCAAAGAAAGCGTGTCAGCGAGACAAACAAGAAACAGCTCATGGAAAAAAATATCGGGAAAACGGGTAAGGCCGTGTTGAATCCTGCATTACTTTTTATGGTCTTGGTAGTAGTGCCAGCCCACTTGATCGCGCAAGACGAGATAGCAGAGAACTTATCGATTCAGGAGACTCACGCGCTAATCGAAGAAATGATTCTGGATGAGCCAATCCTGCAAAATTATTGGCACAAAATGGACTTCCCCCAATACAATCATTTTGACGAAGCTGTTTGGTCTGTTGTTAAGTACTCAGGGGATCAGTGTCAGATTACGTATCGCCGGAAAATGGAGATTTCTCATAAGGCTCCGGCGACCGTGAAGCCCATCCACGGTGACAAGCCGGCGACAATAATTGGGTACAAGATGGCGAAATTCGATATGGCGGAGGTCGAGGCCATTGAGATCCACGATTACGGTGATGGTCGGGGATCGATTCCGTCCGTTGGGATAAGGTTTGTTGTCCCAACGGCAGAGTGGCAATCGATTGGTCGCAAGCCTGAGAAGATCGACGTATCCAAGGATCCGATTCTGAGTGAGGACAATGCTATCAGCGTATTAGCCAAGGACTCGCAACGAATACTGAGTGCGTTTCAGCACCTGCAGGGGCTCTGTCAAGTGGCCGAAGGCGATGATGCGTGAGCAGTGCATTGCCACGATCGCTTGCGTGAATCTTTAGTACTCTCGATACGATTCCGCGATACTGCTGGATTAAGAGCCGCTCGGAATGAGATCGGAGACTAATGCCATGTTAATGAACTCGATCGAATACTGGGCAATGAACAACCCGCTGCGCGGATTTGTCCAACGGCATTACGAGGCCCCCCGTCTGAAACATCTTTTAAAAGGGCCGGCGGACGATATTCTCGAGATAGGCTGTGGTCAGGGGGCGGGCGCCAGGATTATCTACGATCTGTTCGGCCCTCAGCGTTACGTCGGTATCGACCTGGATCCCAGGATGATTAGAAGGGCGAGGAGGAAATCGGGTGCTTTGCCCGATGCCATATTTTTGGAAGGCGACGTTACAAACCTGGATTTTCCGAATACGACTTTCGATCTGGTTATAGATTTTGGAATCGTTCATCACGTGCCCAATTGGAAGGATGCGCTGTCGGAAGTGCACAGGACGCTGAGACCTGGTGGCGAGTTTCTGTTTGAGGACCTGTCTGTCGAGACCTGGGAACGAGGCATTGGCATACCCTTCAAAAGGATGGCGGATCATCCCTACGACAAAATGTTCAGAAAGCAGGAATTTGTCGACGAGCTGAACGCCTTGGGGTTCGACGTGGAAACCCATGACACCAGCCCATTCAGTTTCTATCATTTCTGGGGGCGAGCTGAGAAACTAACGTGAGGCGGTTCCGACTTTCTCAGGTTGCGGGTTAATGACTGATTCCGATGTGCTGGACCAAAAGGCAGTTGCCAGCGCGAGCCAGTACATGGGTGCAGTCGCGTGGCCTACCGTGATTCTGGGTCTGGCTGTCACAGTGTCTTACCTGGTGGCTGTTGCAATGGCGCTCACCGGTATGTTGTCTCTCTGGTTCGCCGTACCTGTTGTGGCTGTGCTGACATACGCCAGCTATACAGTCACACATGATTCCATCCATGGTTCGATCAGTGGCAGCAGCAGGTCCATGCGTTGGATCAACAAGGCACTGGGCTACATGACTGCCTGGATTCTGATGATTCCGCTAACGGCGCACCGTCATGAGCATATGGCGCACCATCGCCATACGAACGATCCTGCGCATGATCCGGATTTCCCGGTTAGCCGGATGCAGGATTCGGTGCTGTCTGCGGCACATGCCGCTGTGCAGATCACAGTCGGACAATTCAGCCACTACTTCAGGCATCGCTGGAGCAAGGCGCCGGCGCAACAGAACCTGGCGATGTGCCTCGAGGTTGCAGCCGCGATAGTGCCGCGGCTGGTGGTACTGGTTTCGGGCTACTGGATTGAAGGCCTCGCCCTGTTTGTGCTGGCCTGGTTGCTCGGCGTGGTCGTCCTGCTGTATCTGTTTGCTTATATCGTACACCGGCCCCACGAGCAGGAAGGACGTTACATTGATACCTCGACTATCCTGGTTCCAGGGCCGCTGGGAGGGTTTCTTACATGGCTATGGTTGTTCCAGAACTACCACTCCATTCATCACTTGTTTCCGCGCGTGCCGTTCTATCAATACGCGAAACTCTACAAAGAAATCGAGGAAATCATGATCGCAAGGGGCGCTCCGGTTTACCGGTTAACGGCGCGGGGCTTGAAGACAGTATCGACGGGATTGACCGCTTCAAACGAATTGGTATGAGCACTGTGGGACAGGGCCATTCGTAATGGCAATCCATTCGCCACACATGTGGTACTTTGATTCGAGTTAACGAATTAGCTGGATTGAAATGGCAGACGACCTGAACCCACAGTGGGAACGACACTTCGAAGGCATCGCTGATGAGCTTCTGCACCTGGCAATTGCGTGTAAGGTGCGACTGCGCGAGCCCGGAGTCATCGAAAGGGTCCTGAAGAACGATATAACGGTATGTGGAAGCAAGAAT
>JAACFI010000413.1 GCA_009937575.1 Haliea sp. | reverse complement strand
TGGCCTTATCGCCGTTTTCAAGGAAACGTACCAGGTTGCGTAGTTTTACCTGGTAATCCCCTTCCTCCGTCCCTGGACGAAACTTCATTTCTTTAACCTGTGTCCGCTTCTGCCGTTTTCTCTGGGCAGCCTTCTGCTTCTTCGCTTCGAACACATGTTTCCCGTAGTCCATGATCTTGCAGACCGCGGGATCCGAATCGGCTATCAATACGAGATCCATGCTGGCGGCTTCCGCCGCGGCCATGGCTTCGCTCAGGGAGACGATCCCCACCTGCTCGCCATCGGCACCTACCAGGCGGACCGGGTCCGCCGTAATCTGGTCATTGGTCAACGCCTTTTTGCTGGCGCCTCTACTACTATCTCTCTTGATACTGATTCTCCATAACAATACGGCCGCGACGTGCTACATCGTCCGCGAGGTGCGTTGTAAACGCGTCGAGATCCATGGATCCCAGGTCCTCACCACGACGGGCACGCACGGCCACAGTCTGTGATTCCACTTCTTTATCCCCTACCACCAACAGGTACGGGACCTTCTGAATCGTGTGCTCGCGGATTTTAAAGCCGATTTTTTCATTTCTCAAGTCCGAAATGACCCGAAAGCCTTTGTTTTTTAAGGAATCTTCCACTTTTTGCGCGTATTCGGACTGTTTGTCGGTAATATTGAGTACCGCCGCCTGGGTGGGTGCCAACCAGGTAGGAAACAGGCCTTCATAATGCTCGATCAAAATTCCGATAAATCGCTCGAAGGAGCCCAGGATTGCCCGGTGCAGCATCACCGGTACCTGGCGGGAGCCGTCCTCCGCCACGTACTGGGCATCCAGGCGTCCCGGCATGGAGAAATCGACCTGGATGGTACCCAACTGCCACACCCGCCCGATGCAGTCCTTGAGGGAAAACTCGATTTTCGGCCCGTAGAATGCGCCCTCCCCTGGCAGTTCTTCCCAGGGCAATTCCTGGGCGTCCAACGCCAGGGCCAGGGCTTTTTCCGCCCGGTCCCAGTCCTCGTCGGTACCCACCCGTTTCTCCGGGCGGGTGGAGAGCCGATAGATCAAGTCGTCAAAACCGAAATCGGCGTACACCGCGTGCAGGAAATCGATAAATTCCGAAACTTCCGACTGGATCTGCTCCTCGGTACAGAAAATATGCGCGTCATCCTGCACGAAGCCACGCACCCGCATCAGTCCATGCAGGGACCCGGAGGGCTCGTTGCGGTGGCAGGAACCGAACTCCGCCAGGCGCAGTGGCAGGTCCCGGTAAGACTTCAGGCCCTGGTTGAACACCTGCACGTGGCAGGGGCAGTTCATCGGCTTGACCGCGAACTCCCGCTCTTCCACCCCCAGCATGAACATGTCATCGCCAAACTTGTCCGCGTGGCCGGATTTCTCCCACAGGGACAGGTCCACCAACTGTGGCGTCCTGATTTCCTGGTAGCCGTGCTCCAGCTGGCGCTCGCGCATGTACTGCTCGATGGTCTGGTAGATGGACCAACCCGCCGGGTGCCAGAACACCATTCCCGGAGCCTCCTCCTGGGTGTGGAACAGGTTCAGCTTCTTGCCGATCTTGCGATGGTCGCGCTTCTCAGCTTCCTCTATGCGGTGCAGGTACTGCTTGAGCTGCTTCTTGTTGGCCCAGGCAGTGCCGTAAATACGCTGCAGCATTTCGTTCTTGGCATCGCCGCGCCAGTAGGCGCCCGCCACCTTGGTCAGCTTGAAGGCCTTGAGCTTGCCAGTACTGGGCACGTGGGGTCCGCGGCACAGATCGCCCCAGTTGCCCTGGGTGTACATGCTGATCTCTTCCTCTTCTGGCAGTTCCTCGATGATCTTCACCTTGTAGTGCTCACCCATGTTGCGGAACAGTTCGATCGCCCGCTCCCGGGTGGTCACCACACGTTCTACCGGAATATCCTGGGCCGCCAGTTCCTCCATGCGCTTCTCGATCTTCTCCAGGTCTTCCGGAGTAAAGTTATGGCCGGTGGCGAAGTCATAGTAAAAACCGTCCTCGATCACCGGGCCAATCGTCACTTGCACACCCGGGAACAACTCCTGGGTGGCCATGGCCAGCAGGTGGGCGGTGGAGTGACGTATGATTTCCAGGCCCGCGTCGTCCCGGTCGGTGATGATCGCCAGGGCCGCGTTATCTTCAATGGTGAAGGAGGTATCCACTTCCCTGCCGTCCACCACACCACCCAGGGCGGCCTTGGCAAGTCCCGGGCCGATGTCGGCGGCGACGTCGTGTACAGACACAGGATTATCGAAAGATCGTTGGCTGCCGTCTGGCAGGGTAATAACAGGCATGAGCTTTCCTTTCGTCAGTGGTGACCCCTACTAAAGGCCACGTGTCGGAGCTAAATTATTGAATTAAAGCCAATTCCATTCCAGTTCAGTAATTTTGGCGCCCCGTACGCGACACCAGTCACCAAGTGCCGCTTTCAGGGGTGCGCCATAGTGCCTGAACCACGGCATTTTTGGAAGGGGACAATGCACATACTGCACGTTTAGCAGTTACTAAGGATCCACTACCGCGAGGGACGAGAGCAATGGTGTCGGGCGAAACCTCGGCTCATACCGGCGGCAACCAAATAGCTTGCCAGCACGGTCGGGTAAAGTCCGGATACCTCTACCCCTGCCAATGTTGTAGAGGTTAACAAGTCCTCCAATTCAAGCTCGGCATGCAGATAAGTGACCACATATGATGTTCCCTTAGAGCCTGAGTGAAGTCACAATGGATCTCAGATGAACGGAAAAGTAAGGAGTAGAACAAAGACGTTTCCGCGGAGTTGACAATTTACGCAAGAATTAATCGTAAACGGGTGAGGGACCATGTGGCTATACTTATCCGCTAGATGAATCGTGGAGAATTGCCATGTCTGCGACCGACAATCCCGTCATTGTGTCCCGGGAAGCGTGGCTCATCGCACGCAAAGAGCTGCTGGCCAAAGAAAAGGCCTTTACCCGGGCACGTGACCAACTCTCGCGGGACCGGCGTGCCCTGCCCTGGGTGCAGCTTGAAAAGCCCTATGAATTCGATACCACCGGGGGCCGTCGATCACTTGCCGACCTGTTCGGTAGCAAACGGCAGCTGATCGTTTATCACTTCATGTTCGGCCCGGATTGGCAGGAGGGCTGCCCCAGTTGTTCGTTCTGGGCAGACAATTACAACGGCACCACCGCCCACCTGGCGCAGAGGGATACCGCCTTCGTTACGATTTCCCGGGCACCCCTTGAGCAATTGCAGCGGTATCGTCAACGCATGGGATGGCAATTCGAGTGGGTGTCTTCTCTCGATTCCGATTTCAATCGGGATTTCGAAGTTTCCTTCACCGGGGAAGAAATCGAGTCCGGGAATAACTGTTACAACTACGAGACAGGCAGCGCCAGGCTGCAGGAGCTGCCTGGGTTGAGCGCCTTCTACCGCGACGATGCCGGCATCGTCTACCACACCTACTCCTGTTACGCCCGCGGGCTGGATATGCTTAACAGCGCCTACCATCACCTGGACCTGACACCACTGGGCAGACAGGAGGAGGACCTCCCCTACCCCATGGCATGGGTACAGCGCCACGACGAGTACGACTGAGGAGCGTCGTGTGCCCTGCGACGCCTACCGGTGCTCCTTGCGATGCGCCCTGACATCCACCAGGGTTTTGGCAGCGATTAGAAGCACGAGTGCAGGGGTAGCTTCGCCGAGTGCCATGCTCAGCGCACCGCCGAAGA
>JAACFI010000089.1 GCA_009937575.1 Haliea sp. | reverse complement strand
AAATCCTGGAGGGGTTGCGCCATATGGCCCTGGCCGAAGATCCTGATAAGGTGAATACACTGTTGCTTTCCTTCCTGCTGGAGGTAATGGATGTTGACGTTGAGGAGAACAGCTGATGTCGCGTAAGCAATGTATCGGGGGCGCACTGGAAATCAACGGGAGAAAATTGTCGCTGTCCCGCGCCGTGCGAGCGGACGGACTGATTTTCCTGACCGGCCAGGTACCCATGCGCGACGGGGTGCCGATGACGGATGGCAGTATCGAGGAGCAGACCCGCAGTTGTATCGAACAGATCCGCAAGACGCTTGGCGAGTGTGGCTGCGACCTGGGCGACGTGGTCAAATCCACCGTATGGCTGAAAGACCGGGAGGACTTTGCCGGTTTTAACGCGGTTTATTCCGAGTATTTTCCGGATGAACCGCCCGCCCGTACCGGCCTGGTCTGTGACTTCCTGGTCGATATCAGGGTGGAAATAGAGTGTATTGCCCTCGCTCCGGATGAATGAGGGCAGGGCGAGGATAACAACAAGGGCGAACTGCCCATCAGCATGAGGTGAGCATCATGGCCGAACTGAAACACTACAGGATGTATGTAGATGGGCAGTGGGTGGAGGCCGAAAACGGCGAGTCATTTGAAAGCATCAATCCCGCTACTGGTGAGGCCTGGGCAACTGTTCCGGCAGCCAGCGCAGCGGATGTGGATCGCGCGGTTCAGGCTGCACATCGCGCCTTCAGCGAGGGAGAATGGAGCTCCATGCTTCCCACCCAGCGTGGCAAACTGTTGCGTCGCCTCGGGGATCTGCTGGCGGAGCACTCGGAGGCCCTGGGAAAGATCGAGACCACCGATACCGGCAAGCTGTTAAAGGAAACACGCTGGCAGGCGACCTACATCGCTGATTACTTTTACTATTATGCTGGCCTTGCGGACAAGGTACAGGGAGCGACCCTGCCCATAGACAAGCCGAACATGTGGGCCATGACCGTGCGCGAACCCCTCGGTGTGGTAGCGGCCATCGTACCCTGGAATTCCCAGCTGTTTCTTACTGCGGTGAAAATTGCCCCGGCCCTGGCCACCGGCAATACGGTGGTGCTCAAAGCCTCAGAGCACGCGTCCGCGCCGATGCTGGAGTTCGCCGGCGTATTTGAGCAGGCGGGGTTTCCCGCCGGTGTGGTGAACGTGGTTACCGGTCTCGGTGATCCCTGCGGCAGGACGCTCAGTTCCCACCCCCTGGTTGATCGAATCAGTTTTACCGGTGGCCTGGAGTCGGCCAGGCATATCGTACACAACTCGGCCGAAAATTTTGCCGAGGTATCGCTGGAGCTGGGGGGCAAATCCCCCATGGTGATTTTTGACGACGTGGACCTGGAGAACGCTACCAACGGTGTGCTGTTGAGTATCTTCAGCGCCAGTGGCCAGAGCTGCGTGGCGGGCTCTCGCCTTTTGGTGCAGGAGGGGATTTACGATGCCCTGCTGGAGCGCATCGCGCAACGCGCCGCCGACATCGTAATCGGCGATCCGGTGGACGACGCCAGCCAGATGGGGCCGTTGGCCACGCCGGCGCAACTGACATTGATCGAACAGACCGTGGCTGATGCCGTAGCCAACGGCGCGACCCTGGTGGCGGGTGGCAGGCGGCCGGAGAACCTGGAAAGGGGGCTGTATTTCGAACCCACCATCGTTGCCTGTCCGCACCAGGAGTTTGACGTGGTCAGAAAGGAAATGTTCGGCCCGGTAGTGAGCGTGGTGAAATTCAGCGACGAGGCAGAGGCCATTGCAATGGCCAATGACACCCGCTTCGGGTTGGCTTCCGGCGTATTCACCAGGGACAGCGCCCGGGCAATGCGTATGAGCAGCGCCCTGCGTGCCGGCATTGTGTGGGTTAATACCTACCGGATGGTATCACCGATGGCTCCTTTCGGGGGTTACAAGAACAGTGGTTACGGGCGAGAGGCGGGCCTTGAGGCGATCAATGATTACACCCGGGAAAAAACCGTTTGGATCAACACCTCGCCCGATCCCATCGACGATCCCTTTCGCATGCAATAACGGAGTTTGAGGCAGCCATGAAAAACGATGTGATCATCACCTGTGCGGTGACCGGGGCGGGAGAAACATTCCACAAGAATCCTGATATTCCGGTCACCCCGGAACAGATTACCGAAGCAGTCATCACAGCGGCCCAGGCAGGTGCGGCAATCGCCCATATTCATGTGCGTGATCCGCAGACCAAACAGGGCTCACGCGATGTGGAATTATTTCGCCAGGTGGTTGAGGCGGTGAGGGCCAGCGATACTGACGTTGTCATCAACCTGACCTGCGGCATGGGCGGGGCGTGGTTTCCCGACGCGTCTGATCCCAGTATGCCGGGGCCGGGGACCGACATGGTTGGCCCCCGGGAACGGATGGCGCATGTCGAACTTTTGCGCCCGGATATCTGTTCCCTGGACTGCGGCACCATGAACTTCGGAGACAATGAAATCTATATCAGCACACCGGATTTTTTGCGCGAACAGGCACGGCTGGCACAGGAGTGGGGGGTAAAGCCTGAGTTGGAGGTCTTCGACCTCAGCCACATCCTGTTTGCCAGGCAACTGATTGCCGAGGGACTAATCGATGGTGATCCACTATTCCAGATCTGCCTGGGCCTGACCTGGGGTGCAGGGGCGGATAGTGAGTCCATGCTGGCGATGCGCAATGCGCTACCGCCGAGCGCCCAGTGGGCAGGGTTTGGGATTGGCCGGATGGAAATGCCGATGGTGGCCCAGGCGGTTCTGCTGGGTGGCAATGTGCGTGTCGGGCTGGAAGACAACCTGTACCTCGATCGCGGTGTGCTGGCCACCAATGCACAACTGGTGCAGCGGGCAAAGGAGATTATTGAAAGCCTGGGGGCCAGGGCGGTTGGCCCTGACGAAGCCCGCGAGCAGCTGGGCCTCAGGCCAGCGTAATGATTGATTCTGAAACGAATCCGCCAGTCCCGGGTGCGCACGGATGTCTGTAAACGTGTAGTATGTGTTAATCAGGTCGCTTTGACCTGGCGCTGGAAAAAATAACAAAATATTAACGCCTGTTTTCAGATTCCTTCAGGCGTGAGCGGGCGGGCGCTACATGGATGACCTGAAAATTGATCGTATCCTGTTTTTTACTGCGGCATTTCTCGTGTTCCTGGTCTGCTTGCCAATGGGGCTGGAGCCGGAACGCGCGGGTGAGATAGTCTCCCAGGCCTACAACTGGGTTGCATCCAATCTGGGTTTTCTCTATCAGTGGTTTGCCGTGGGCAGTATCGTATTCCTGCTGTGGCTGGGTCTCGGCCGATTTGGGCATATACGTCTGGGCGAAGAGGACGAGAAACCGGAATATTCGGATTTCTCCTGGGCGGGCATGTTGTTCTGTGCGGGCACGGGAGCCTCATTGCTGGTATGGGCAGGGGTGGAGT
Source organism: Haliea sp. (assembly GCA_009937575.1). Taxonomy (GTDB): domain Bacteria; phylum Pseudomonadota; class Gammaproteobacteria; order Pseudomonadales; family Halieaceae; genus JAACFI01. The sequence goes on along the minus strand of JAACFI010000089.1, from coordinate 10,855 downwards.
GGGCATTTTATTACGATGCGCCCCCCTATGGGATAGCAGCGCGGAGCACGGAAGCTATCGAGTGGGGCAGCGCCTACGGCCTGTTTCACTGGGGTATTATCGCCTGGTGTTTCTACGCGCTGCCAACGGTGGCAATCGCCTATCCGTTTTACGTAAAAAAAATTCCCTACCTGCGGGCCAGTACCGCACTGCATTCGTTGCTCGGTCCGGACAGCGGTCACAGCGGCCTTGGACGCGTGGTCGATCTCGCCTGCATGATTGCCCTGTTGGGGGGTGCCGGTTCCTCCCTGAGTATGATCGCGCCCACCATCGCCGCCACGGTCGCCAGCCTGCTGGGGATGGAAACCTCTTACGTGCTTGAACTCAGCGTAATCCTGTTGTGCATTACCCTGTTTTCGCTCAGCGTTTACCGCGGCCTCGACAAGGGCATCAGGAGGCTCAGTGACCTGAATATCTACCTGGCGATGGCGTTCCTCGGCTACGTACTGCTGGTAGGGCCCACCCTGTTTATCCTGAAGATGAGCACTGACAGTATCGGTTTCATGTTGAGTAATTTCGCGCGCATGACCAGCTGGACAGACCCGGTTGAACAGAGTGGTTTCGTGGAATCCTGGACGATTTTTTACTGGGCATGGTGGGTAGCTTTCGCCCCCCCGATCGGCGTGTTCGTAACCCGGATTTCTCGCGGGCGTACCATACGCCAGGTGATCTTCTCCATGATCCTGTTTGGCAGCCTGGGCTGCACCCTGTTTTATTCGATCCTGGGCAGTTACTCCCTGTCGCTGGAGCTGGACGGTGTGATGTCGGTTACCGGTAGCCTTGCCGAAGAGGGTATGTTTGTTACTGTGGTGAATGTACTCGGCACCTTGCCCTACCACCAGCTGGTACTCGCCGTGTTTGCCCTGGTGAGTGTGATCTCGGTGGCCACTACTTACGACTCGGCTTCGTATACCCTGGCTTCAACGGCTACCAGGAGCCTGCACGAGGGGGATGACCCCGCCCGCTGGCACCGGTTGTTCTGGGCGGGAGTGCTCGGGACCTTGCCTATTTTCATGGTGTTTGTCGGCGGACTGGAAGTTATACGTTCCGGCGTCTTGCTGGCATCGTTGCCGCTTCTCGTGGTGGGAGTGGCCATGGCTTTCGCGCTGGTGAAATCATTGCGCCAGCATTGATGGCTCTCGCTACGGGGCCACGGCCTGCTCAAAGACCCATTCGATAAACTGCTGAGCTTCCTGTGAGGGTTTGATCGCATTGGGCCGCACCAGGTAAACCGAATAGCTGGTTGACAGTGATTCCTGCATTGGCCTTACCAGGCGTTCTTCTTCCAGCAATGTATCCACCAGCGGGCTGAATCCCAGGGCGATTGCCTGGCCATCGAGGGCCATCTGCAGGACGTTGGCATAGCTGTCGAAACTGAGGGTGCGCGCCGGCGCGCTGCTGACACCGTGACAGTCGAGCCACCAGCGCCAGTTTTCCAGGTCGTGGTAGCGGCCAGACAGGTTGACCAGGGAATGTTGGGTCAGGTCCTCGGGAATAGTCAGCGGTGGTGACCGCTCGAGATAGTCGGGGGAACATACCGGGAAGGATTCTATCTCGAACAGCTTGGTGGCCTGGTGCGCCGGCCAGTTGCCGTCGCCATAGCGCAGGCCCAGGTCGATCTCCTCGCTGGCCATGTCGGCGGGTTCGTCGGACACCGCCACCGCGATATCTATATGCGGATGGGCGGTCTGGAAATCGGCCAGGCGTGGTGTCAGCCACAGGGTGCTTATGGCGATGGTAGACGATACCGTGACTTTCTGCCTGAGGTTGTTGCGGCGCAGTTCTTCGCTGGCAGACGCAACGCCTTCCAGGCTTGCCCGCACCACGGGCAGGAACGTCTTGCCGGCGTCTGTCAGGGCTACCGCCCGGTGCAGGCGGGTCAGCAGTTTGACGCCCAGGTACTCCTCAAGCCCGCGGATCTGGCGACTCACCGCTTCGCGGCTGATAAACAGTTCCTCGCCGGCGCGGGTGAGGCTCAGGTGTCGGGCCACCGCCTCGAATACCGCCAGGCTGTTCATCGGTGGCAGTCTGGAGCGCAGGTTATGCATGCACTTAATGTTACGTTAAGTACCGTGTATTGCAAGATAACCGGGGTCATTTATCGGCTTCGGCGCAGGCCCTCAGAGCTTTGCTGATGGCGACCAACCCACGGTCGCGCTCACGGGACAGGGCGGTATAATCGCGGTCGCCGGCCTCGCGCACACAGCCATCGACCATTTTGTCCCGCAATTCCTGTGTCAGCTCCGGCGCTTCCAGGCGGGTCCACGGCAGTTTCAGCGCCGGCCCGAACTGGTCGAGATTGTAGGCCATGCCGCCTTCGCCGCCGCCATTGTGAAAGGTGAGACAGGGGCCCATGATCGCCCAGCGCGGCCCGGGACCGTTGGTGATCGCCAGGTCGATTTCCTCAACGGTAGCCTCGTCATTGGCAACCATATGCAGGGCCTCGCGCCAGATCGCCTCCTGCAGGCGTGTAGCGATAAACCCGGGAATTTCCTTACGCAGGACCAGCGGCGCCTTGCCGACCAACTTGTAGAAGTCGACCAACCATTGCACCGCTTCAGGGTCGGTTTGTTGGCCCTTGACGATTTCCACCAGCGGTAGCAGGTAGGGCGGATTGAAGGGATGACCCACCACGGTCCGGCCCGGTGTGGCGCAGTTTGACTGGATCTCGGTCATGGATAATCCGGAGGTGCTGGAGGCAATCACCACATGGGGCGGGACCAGGTCTCCCAGTTGCGAGTACAGCCCCCGTTTCAGCTCGATATTTTCCGGCGCGCACTCCTGTACGAAGTCCGCAGCTTTGCAGGCCTCGGCCAGGTCGCTGGTGCACTGCAGATTGCCTATTGAGGCACCTCCGGCCAGCCCGAGTTCCTCCAGGCTAATCCAGGCATTGTCTATCAGGGCGCGCAGCGAGGCTTCCTCCGCGCTGTCGTGCAGGTAGCTGGTAACCTGGTAACCGCGGGCCAGGAAATAGGCCGACCAGCCGGCGCCTATTGGTCCGCCGCCGATACAGGTCACCCGCCGTACATCGGCGGGATCCAGGTAAAGGCTCCTTTCACTCATAGTATCTGCTCCGGTAACGCGTGCTCAGGCGCCCTTGAAGTTGGCGTCGCGTTTCTCCACGAAGGCGGCAACACCTTCCTCGGCGTCTTCTGAGGCCAGCAGTCTGCGATAGTTGGGCAGGTCTGCCGTGCGCATGGTATTGAAGGCTTCCTGTATGGTGTCGCCTTCAATTGCCCGCATCAGTTCCTTGATCGATTGCAGGGCCAGGGGGGCGACCCCGGTAAACTTGGACGCCCAGGCGCGGGCGGTATCCATAAGCTGGTCGGCCGGGACGACTTTGTTGACCATGCCGTAGCTGGCCGCCTCCTGTGCGGACATGCGCTCGCCCATGAACAGCATTTCCATCGACTTGTTATAAGGTAGTCGCCTGGACAGCCGCTGGATCGCCCCGGCGTCGGGCACCAGGCCGAGGGGCAGTTCAGGCAGGGCGAACTCCACGTGTTCGGCGGCGATCATCAGGTCGCAGGCCAGCGCCAACTCGAAGCCGCCGCCAATAGTGAGTCCGTTGAGAGCGGCGATGACCGGTTTATTGAGGTCCCAGAGTTCCGTCAGTCCGGCGAAGCCGCCGGGACCGTAATCGTCCTCCCACCAGTTGTTCATCTGCATTTCACCGCTGTTCAGCGACTTCAGGTCCCATCCGGCGCAGAAGATTTTTTCGCCCCCCCCGGTGATGATAGCCACGGACAATTCCGGGTCATCCCGCAGGGTGACAAAGGCTTCTCCCAGTTGCTGGCTGATCTTCAGGTCGATGGCATTGGCCTTGGGGTTATCCAGGGTGATTTCGAGAATGCCGCCGTTGCGTGCCACGTTTACTTGTTCGGCCATGCTGTTGTTCTCCTGTGGGTTCGCCAGTGGATCGCCCGGGCCAGCATCGAAGCGGACCGGGGATGCTCATGATGTGGGATTCATCCGCCACGGGATGTTTTTTTTGCGACAGAAACAGCGCGTATTCGACACTCCGCTAGATATGCTCCAGCGACTGCCGCAGCGAGCCTTTCCGCTCGGGCCCGGGTGATCGAAAACGCCCCAGTCCTGTCGAAAATCAGCAAACATTAACTGGATTGATATCACAACATAGGCGCGAATTGTCTGCGGTACTACTTCGGGGAGACACCATGGTCCAGACCTGTTCGCAAAAGCTGGGGCGCTTTTTCGCGCCGGGCAGTATCGCTTTTGTCGGCGGTGACATCGCGGAAATGTCGATCCACCGCTGCCTGGAAATGGGCTTCCAGGGGAGGATATGGCCTGTGCATCCCAGCCGCGAAACCCTGGCAGGCTATCACTGTTACGCGTCAGTGGAAGATCTACCGCAAGCGCCGGACGCGGCTTACGTCGGCGTCAACCGGGAGCAGACCATAACTGTGGTGGAGCAGTTGTCGATGGCCGGCGCAGGTGGTTGTGTCTGTTACGCGGCCGGATTCAGCGAAATGGGGGAGGAGGGGCATGTTTTCCAGGACCGTCTGGTTGCAGCCGCGGGCGATATGCCCCTGATCGGTCCCAATACCTTCGGATTCGTCAATTACCTGGAAAAGTGCGCCCTTTGGCCCTACCTGTTTGGTACCAACGAGACGGTCGCCCGCCAGCTTCCTGATGGCTCGGCAGGTGCCGAAGCCGGGCGCGGAGTGGCGATTATTTCCCAGAGCGGCAACATCGCCATGAACCTGAGCATGAACACCCGTTCAGTGCACCTCACCCACGTGATCGGCACCGGAAACCAGGCGGTGCTGGGCGCGGCTGACCTGGTAGAGGCGCTGCTGCAGGACGACCGGGTCTCGGCTATCGGTATCTACGTGGAGGGGTTTCGGGATATTGAAGCTTTCTGCCACGCCGCCGCCAATGCCTTGCGCAAGGGGGTTCCCATCGTGGTGCTCAAGGTGGGTAAGACCGAGGCCAGCGCCCGGCAGGTCGGTAGTCACACCAGTTCGCTGACCGGCTCGGATGAATTGCACGACGCGCTGTTTGAACGCCTGGGCGTCATTCGCGTCGACTCTCTCGACCGACTGCTGGAAACACTGAAGGTGCTGGATCTTGCGCCCCCGCTGCGCGGACGCAATGTGTTGAGCCTGTCCTGTTCCGGCGGCGAGGCGGCGATCATGGCGGACCTGGCTCCTTTGTACGACCTGCAGATGCCGGCCTTCACCGAGGAACAGGCCGCCGCCCTGGATTCGATGTTCGGTGATTTCGGTACTGTATCCAATCCGTTTGACTACAATACCCAGATCTGGGGCAACCAGCCCGCCCAGGAACAGTGCTTCACAACTGCCATGTCAGGCGCCCACGACGCGGCTCTGCTCATTTACGATCACCCCACGGTGGACAGCCCGGAAGTGGATGAATGGGTCATGACCCTGGATGCTTTTATCGCAGCGCATAATCGCACCGGCGTGCCGGCTTTCGTGCTTTGCACGATAAGCGAATTATTGACAACCCCGGTACGTGAACACCTTATACGCAACGGCGTTGTGCCGTTACAGGGTTTCGATGACGGGCTTTACGCGTATTCGATGGCAGCCCGGTACCACGAATTTCGGGCGCGGACCGGTTCCGAGGTGGAGCTGCCGCGTTTCGCCGGGGAGGTGAATCCCGGCGACACCCGTTTTCTCAGCGAGTGGGACAGCAAGCAGAGACTAGCCGACAGCGGCCTGCCAGTGCCCCGTGGATCGATTGGTACGATTGATGAGTTGCCATCCCTGGCCGACGACCTGGGTTACCCGGTTGTTTTGAAGGCGGTTGGACCTGAATTCCTGCACAAGTCGGAGTTGGGGGCGGTGGCGCTCAAACTCAATGATGCCGCCCAGGTCGCCGGCGCCGCACAGGAAATTTCCGTCGCGGTAGCCGGCCACGGCTTGCAGGCGCAGCAGTTTCTGGTGGAGCAGATGGTGGGCGACACGGTGGGGGAACTCATTGTCGGTATCAAACGCGACGAACAGTTTGGTCCCGCGCTGGTGATCGGAGCAGGAGGGATACTGGTCGAGTTGGTGGCTGACAGTGTCAGTCTGCTGTTGCCAACCAGGCGGGAGTCGGTGCGTTCGGCGATCGAGGGTCTCAGTGTGGCCACCTTGCTGCGCGGGTTCCGCGGCAGGCCTGCCGGTGATATCGAGGCGACTGTGGATGCCGTGATGGCAATTGCCGAATACGCCCTGGCGAACTGGGAGCAACTGGTGGAACTGGATGTGAACCCGCTGATGGTATTGCCGGCCGGACAGGGGGTGGTCGCAGCGGATGCCCTGATCGGGTTGGGCGTGTAACAGCGGGATCAGGCCGGGCTCACCGGCAGCATATCCTCGACGTATCTGCGGGCAGCGTGGCTGGTGGACGTGCTCAGGCCCGGCCAGGACGGTGAGGCCTCGCTGTCTGGCCAGTCGGTTCGATGATCTCGCGGCCGCACGCCAAACAGGGCGGTGTAGGACTTGCTGAAGTAGGAGGAACTGGTGAATCCGCAGGCAATGCAGATATCGAGCACCGACATGTCGGTCTGGGTGAGCAGCACCCTGGCCTGCTGCAGGCGTACAATACGATAGAAGGCAACCGCAGAACAATTGAAATAGCGGTTGAACAGCCGTTCCAGCTTGCGTTGGGAAATTCCTACCCTGCCCGTCAGCTCGGGGATCTTGATCGGGTCCTCGATATGCTCTTCCATGATGCGAATGGCCTGTTGTAGGACCAGGGGAATCGGTGCCTGCAGGTTTTCAGCGCTTTCCAACTGGGCCCGGTCACTACTGCGCAAGGGCGCGTGCAGCAATTGATCGGCCACCTCCAGCGCCAGTGCGCGGCTGTGGTGTTGCTCGATATGCTTGAGCATCATATCCAGTCCGCTGGTGCCACCGGCGCAGGTCATGCGCTTCTGGTCGTAATGGTACAACTGCTCTGTGAGGTGGATGTCCGGGTAACTTTCCTCCAAAGCCTGTTTGCAGTGCCAGTGGATCGTCGCCTGGTGACCGGACAGCAAGCCTGCCCGCGCCAGCACGTAGGCACCGGTTTCTGCTGATCCGAGGGTCACGCCCTTGCGTGCCATCAGCCGGAGCCATTTCAGTAGTTCTGGCTTGTCATAGCGGGCCGCATTCCAGCCACCGCAAATGATGACGGTGTCCGGGTCATTCTCCAGGCTCTGCAGCATTTCGGTCGCCACACTCATACCTGAGCAGGAAGGAATATGGCCGCCCTCCACCGACAGGTATTGCCAGCGGTAGAGATCTTCACCCGAGCAGTAATTGGCGATGCGCAGGGGCTCCACCAGGGCGGAGATCGTCATACCGCTGAACTTCGGCAGGATGACGAAAGCGAAGGAGGAAGTGCTGTTATTCGACATGATCGTGAACTCTCCCTGGATCACCATTGAGCCTTGTGGACTGATTTCTGGTCTTGTTATTGCCGGCGATATTGGAATGTCAGTATTGTTCGATCATATGTATTTTCGACGCCAGTGGCAATATTTCGACAAGACTTGCTCTGTTGGTCCGCATGCTCTTGACCTGCGCCATGAGATAGCTCGTCAGTTATTAGCGCCTGGCGAGCTATCTGCACTGGGCGCGGTCAGAGCAGTCCCGCTTCCTCCAGTACCTCCCGCGCCTCGCGGAAACACTCCACACCCTGGGGAACGCCGCAATAAATCGCGATGACGTGGCAGGCGGCGCGGATTTCCTCCACACTGCAGCCGTTGGTTATGGCACCTTTGCAGTGGACTTTCCACTCGTGCATTTTGCCCAGCGCGCCGATCATCGAAAGGTTCATCAGTGACCGTGTCCTGGCGTCCAGTGTGTCGTCGCCCCAGCCGAAGCCCCAGCACCAGGCTGTCATTGCCTCCTGGAAAGGGCGGGTGAAGTCGTCTGCGGCAGCCAGGTTTTTCTCCACGTATTCGGCACCCAGGGTAGCCTTGCGTTTTTCCAGGCCGAGCTCAAACAGGTTCTGCTCCATGGTTTTATCTCCCGACTAAAAAATCAATCAGTGTAGCATCATCCCGGGTGAAGATAGGAAGTGCAGGCCTTACAATGAGCGCTCAAAGTCCAATGAAACACTCTGTTGAAAAGTAGAACTCTGCCTTGAAGGAAACACCGTCAGATCCCGTCGCCTCGTCACCTGAGGAAGATTTCGATGTCCTTTTCCGCAGCGCGACGGTTAGCCGTCGTCACGGTGATCTCGAAGCGGCCATCAACCAGCTGGAAAAGGCACTGGAGCGACAGCCCATGCACTTCGATGCCACCTGCGAACTCGCTGCATGCCTTTTCGACGCCGGCTTCAAGGCCTTGGCCACAAAGCGCTTCGAGCGCGCGTTGCTGATCAAGCCCGGCAGTACCTGGGTATTGTATTCCCTGGCCGTGGCCCTGATGCATATGAACCAGTTGGGGGCGGCAAAACGGCGTTTGTCGCAGCTGCTTGAGCGTGAGCCCGGGCATATCGATGCCTGTCTCACCCTGGCTTCCATCGAGCAGACCCTGGGCTCTGACGGAGAAGCAGACAAGATTTACCGGCGGGTCCTGGCTGACCACCCCCAGTCGGCCAAAACCTGGTACGCGTGGGTAATGCAGCGGCAATGGCGCGCAGAAGACCCTGAGATACCGCGCTTTCTTCTGGCGAGCGACGCAGCTGATCATGATGAAGACAACGCTATACTGTTCGGGTATGCCAGGGGTAAGCTCTATGACGACCTGGGAGATTATGAGCAGGCGATGCACTCTTACCAGGAAGCAAACCGGCGACAGGCGCGGCAACAGTGCTACGATTACCATTCCCAGGTCGATTTTTTCTCCCGCTATAGAAACTGGCAATCCCGGGACAGGCTGCGGACGTTTGAAGCGGTTGCCACTGCTGACGCTACCCCTGTCTTCGTTGTCGGGATGCCCCGATCGGGTACCAGCCTGGTGGAACAGATACTCGCCAGCCACTCAGGTGTGGCTGGCGCTGGAGAGGTTGCCCACAGTCGGATACTGGAAATCGCCTGTGAGCAAGCGACGGGACGTCCGTTTCCCGAGTCCGTCGACGCCGTTGCGCCCGGAGTTATCGGCGCCGCCGCCCGCACTTATCTCGAACGGCTGCGTGCTTCGGTTTCACTGGAAGCTGATTCAGGGCATAGGATAGTCGACAAATTACCGCATAATTTCCTGCGTGTCGGATTACTGGCGACACTGTTTCCAAATGCCAGTTTTGTGCTCTGTGAGCGCAATCCCCTGGATGTCTGCCTGTCGATATATCGGCAGCGATTCTCCGACACCCACGGTTACGCCTGTGACCTTGCTGAGCTCGGCAGGTACTACCAGCTTTACCGCTCCCTCATGCAGTATTGGGAAGCGGAGTTCTCGGGCAGGTTTTACCGGCTATCCTACGAGGCGCTCGTGGCCGATGCGCCGGGGCAGGTTCGAGAGATGTTGGATGGCCTGGGTCTGGCCTTTGAGCAATCCTGCCTGGACTATCATCAGACTCGTCGATTCGTGGCGACGCCAAGCGCGGTACAGGTTCGTCGCTCGCTATACCGTGGATCGGTTGGTCACTGGCGTCATTATTCGGGTTGGCTTGACCCACTGCGGGCAGCGCTCGACGAGGGGCAGGCATAAAAAAGGGTGACGCGAGCGCCACCCTTCAAGCAGAGGGAGTTTACAACTCAGTTGAAACGCATGAAATATCGGATACCGATGGTGCGAGGACGCTGTGACGTCGCCGTATCGTAAAATGAGCGGTTGCCGATAAAGACGTTGTCATTTTCATCCGTCAGGTTGGTGGCATAGAGTTCCAGTCCCCAGCCACCATTGTCGACACCCGTGCGCAGGTTGAGGTTGCTGACCTCATCCTGTTCCAGGCGGTCACTTGGGTCAATATCGTTCCAGGACTCGTCCGTATAGGTGTAGGTCAGCTGTGCAAAGCTGTCCATGGAGGCCAGGGTAAACTCGTACCGGGCGTTCAGGGTGTATTTGAGTTCCGGCACGTCAGGCAGGTCAGTGCCATCCGGGACGTTAAAATCAACCTCTCCCGTTCTTGTCTGCAGTATGAAGTCCTCAGTGGTTTCGGCGTCATTGTACGCCACAGCACCGGACAGGGTGAGTGAATCGAACATCAGCCAGGAGAAATCCATCTCCGCACCGGTGATCTCCGCTTCACCCACGTTGTAGGTGTTGCCCACCGGCGACAGGCTGAAATCATAGATGGTGAACTGCATGTCGTCCCATTCGGCGTAATACAGCGCGCCGTTAACCCGCAGCCGCCCATCCATCCAGGTGCTCTTCCAGCCCAGTTCATAGTTGTTGAGTTTGTCAGGCGCATAGGTCGGTGTTGCCACGTTGGGATCACGGTTGAGGCCGCCTACCCGGTATCCCTCTGAATACGTGGCATAGACCATGGCGTCATCTGTGACATCCCAGGTCACATTGAACTTGTAGATCTGGTCGTCGTCCTCGGTTTTCGAGTCTACGTCGAAGCCGTAGTTCTCCTGGTAATTGGTCTTGCCCCAACCCGTGTAGCCCTCCAGTTCGTTGGTGCTGTCGTAGTGGCGGGCGCCGACGGTCGCGCGCAACGAGTCGGTGATGTCGTAGGTGAGTTCACCGAATACCGCCCACAGCTCATCCGTACGTTTTTGGTCAGTATTAAAGAACATATTCTCACGTCCGCGAGCCCACAGAGTGGGACTCATGAACGGTTGGGTAAACTGCTGGTCGTACTCGTGCTCGGCATCTTCGTAATAGAAGCCGGCAGTGTAATGGAAGGGCCCATCACCCAGCGATTGGAGTCGCAGTTCATGGCTGGTGCGCTCGTAGCTGTTGTCGAA
>JAACFI010000412.1 GCA_009937575.1 Haliea sp. | reverse complement strand
TGCTCGGCTTCCTTAGTTTGTCTGGCATGCTGATCAAGAATGCCATTGTGCTCGTCGACGAGATTAATCTGCAGCGCAAGGAAGACAAACCGGAGATAGAGGCAATTACCGACTCTGCAGTCAGCCGTCTGCGGCCTGTCATGATGGCTGCGGCGACGACGATCCTCGGCATGGCACCGTTGTTCCCGGATGCGTTCTTTGTTTCGATGGCAGTTACAATCTCATTCGGCCTCGGTTTTGCCACCCTGCTGACGATGATCGTAGTACCGGTGCTGTACGCGACGATTTTCCGCATCAAATCAGCCTGAGGTAGTACTGCAACTGAAAAACCCCGCCGAGGCGGGGTTTTTCATTGCCTCAAGCCTGGCTCTCAAGGACAAGGCTCTTCAATGAGTTTCTCCGGGTCTTCATGTTGTGACCTGCATCCCGCCCTGACCTTTCGAATCTATGTACATTTACGTACTCACAAAGCGCAAAGGTGTCTGCAAATGACCAAACTGCCGAAAATCTGGCCCGCACTACTAATATCCCTGCTGTTTCTGGCGGGTTGCGGGAATGGAACAGGAATAACTCCACCTCCGGTCGATCCGTCTTTGGATTGGGATGAGGGAAACTGGGACGAAAAGGAATGGGCATGACTATCAACACACAGAGACTTTACTTTTTTCTTTTAGGCCTGGTTTTCACCAGTGCGTCGCTCGCTCAAACGGAGGTACCAAACACCTTCAGCGCCGGGCAACCAGCTCGTGCAGCCGAGGTGAATGCCAATTTTGAAACCCTGGAACAGGCGATACAGCAGCTGGAAGGTGCAACCAACCTTTCCTGGATGGGCGACTGGCAAAACGGCGTGGCTTATGCAGCCGACGACCTGGTCAACTTTCAGGGATCAGCTTACCTGGCCCTGCAGGCAACTTCCGGCGCCGAGGATCCAACTGATGGTGCCTTTTGGTCGTTATTTGCCGCACAAGGAGCCACTGGCGCAACCGGGCCCCAGGGTGAGACAGGACCGCAAGGCGCAACCGGAGCGCAAGGTCCCATAGGCGATACGGGAGCGACCGGGCCGCAAGGGCCAATAGGCCCAATAGGCCCACAAGGCGCAACTGGAGCACAGGGTCCTGTAGGCGATACGGGAGCGACCGGGCCGCAAGGGCCAATAGGCCCAGAGGGTCCCGTTGGACCGCAGGGTCCAGAAGGTCCGGCAGGCGCTGATGGACTGGGAGTTCCCACAGGCAACGTGAGCGGCGACCTGGTGAGTTGGAACGGCGCCAGCTGGATAGCCACTCCCCCGAGCCAGGCACTTGATTCCAAGCATCAGCCTTACACCGGTATTAATTACATCATCGCGTTGCAGGGTACATTTCCGTCCCGCAGTGCTATGGACCCATTTATCGGCGAGATCATCATGTTCGCCGGCAACTTCGCGCCACGGGGATGGGCTCTTTGCGAAGGGCAGCTGCTCCCCATCGCCCAGTACCAGGCGTTGTTCAGTATTCTCGGTACGATGTACGGAGGCGATGGCCGAACGACCTTTGGATTGCCGGACCTTAGAGGCAGGGTTCCAGTTGGACCAGGCACTGGCCCCGGTCTGCCTAACGTAAGAATTGGCGAACGAGGTGGCAGCACCACCCACTAAGTCCGTTTGACATCTAAGTAATACGAACAGGAGCCTGTTGATGACAACAGGCTCCTGTCATACTTTTAGGCATGTTGATTTCCAAGCCCCAGCCCTGTCGGCTTTCGCTGCCAAGAAATTTAGCTGTCTACCTGATAGTTTTGGCCTGTGCCTTTGCGGAATACGCGCAAGCGGAAAACCTGGCCGCAGACCACTGGTTTGTCGATGCCATCAATACGCCCGCCATTGCGACACACGAACGCAGGAAGGAAGCCATCCTCATCGCCATTGTCGATGACGGCATGCGAATCACGCACGAGGAATTGGCGGACTTCATTTGGACCAATCCAAATGAAAAACCCGGTAACGGGATCGACGACGACGGTAACGGCTTCATTGATGACGTCCATGGGTGGGACGTGTCTGACCATGACAATGACGTTTCGATACCCGACTACCGGCCGGACTATTACCACGGCACGCATCTTGCGAGTGTCGTAGCACGAATAGCGCGAGCAGCCTACGGCGACTCTGCCCCGGAGTACATCAAACTTCTACCGGTGAAAAGCATTGCCGATGACGCGGCCACGACCTACATAAAGGACGGCTATAAGGGAATACGCTATGCGATCCAGGCTGGCGCCGACATTATTATTTGCTCATGGGGCGTAGGCCATATCGGCCCCAGTGAAAGTGCCATTCTCAAAGAGGCTGCCGACAAAGGCATTCTCGTGGTCGCCGCATCAGGCAATATTCCTCAGGAACTCGATCAGTTCCCAGCCGCATTCGACTCGGTCCTGGCCATCGGATCGGTTGAACGGGACGGCGCCAAGACCCACAAATCTATTTATGGCCAGTTTGTCGATATAGCGGCACCCGGCACTGATATTCATGGTGCCGGTATTGAGTCTGATGAGAGCTATGACACTCGCAGTGGAACTTCTTTCTCGACCGCTATGGTCGCCGCGGCCGCCGCGTTGGTGAAACAGCAACACCCAAAACTCAGTGCTACCGAGGTCGAAGCCTGCCTCCTGTCGTCTGCTCGACCCATTGCACTACCGAGCAAGGAATTCAGCGGGAAACTGGGTGCCGGTACACTGGATGTGGGCGCTGCGATTAGTTGTCAGTTATTCGCCGACGACTCACCACAGAGTTCCCAGCTGTTCCACTCAAAAGGCTTTCTTCGCGCGACGTCCAAAGGTAGTCGAACAGCAAATTGGAGCATACAACCGGAGGGCGAAATATCAGGTTTGAGATTCAAACCGATACGCAATCGAAAACAGCTGTCCAAAGGCCGCATTGAATTTCGGGCGGGCCCGTCCTCGGATTCCGAGATTGTCGCAAGTTATGCCCTCGACGCAATGCCAGAGGATATCTTTGTGCCAGGCACCAGTGCCTACGTAACTCTGGAAATGAAAGGCCGCCGCAAAAACCTCGACTGGTTAATTCGTTATGAGGCAGACGCTATCGATTTTAAGACTCTCTATTGTCGCGATATTCGTGAACTAAGGGTTGAAGGTTCGATCAGTGATGGCAGTGGCCCGAACCCCTACTCGGCAAGGAGCGACTGCAAGTGGCTCATCACCGCGCCGGAAGGCAAGGTCATTCGTTTCCAGTTTGATACCCTCGATACAGAACCTCGCACCGACATGATCTATTTCTTTGATGGTGCCAAAACGAATGAACAAGTTATGGCCTTGTTAAGTGGTAATGAACTTCCGCCAGTATTCACCACCTGGCGCAACCAGGTGCTCGTCTGGTTTGTGAGCGACGACGGAACTCAAGGGCAGGGCTGGAGCGCTACCTATACTTTCGAAGACCCCTGAGATGACTTCCTCGAGCAGATTGACGTCGCCCTGATCAAACAGCCGTTCTCTGACTCACGCTTCATACCGTTGGCGAAACATGGTCCATCGAGAACTCTGTCAATGACGACAGTACGACATCGGCATCCGCGAAAGCTGGATTAGAAATGTCTGCCGGATCCGGTACAGCGATTACCCAGGCTCCCGCCCTCTTACCAGCACGAACGCCGTTCGCCGAGTCTTCAAAGACTATGCACTTACTCGAATCCAATCCCAGGCGAGACATCGCTGAGAGATACACGG
>JAACFI010000088.1 GCA_009937575.1 Haliea sp. | reverse complement strand
GATTCGAAGTTCACACTGGCAATGCCGCTGCCACCCTGAGTTATGTGGCAGACCCAATCGGCGACACCACCATACCATTGCACATACTTTGGGACAGCAATGCCCTTCGGACACCTTCACTGGATGCGGTAGACGGGGCAGCACGGGAGTTCCGCGAGAAATATCCCCGGTCCTCCTACCCCGAGCTGCAGGCTAATCCAGTCAACAGTCCTGATTTTTTCCGGAAGTGGGCGAAGGAGAGCCACCAGGTCCGAAAAACGATCACCACCCGGTTCTGTAAACGTTTGGTTTTGGTAGCTGAAGCTACGCCCAGACGAAAAATCTGTTACCCTAATCCATAGTCGGATGCTCAAATCCATTACCGGTGACTCGACACAAGTGAAAATCCCCAAACGCCTGCAACCCCTGGTCGACGACGGCCTGGTGGATGAAGTTGTCCGGCCACTGATGAGCGGCAAGGAGGCCGACGTCTACGTGGTGCGTTGCGGCTCTGAAATTCGCTGTGCCAAGATTTACAAGGATGCTGTCAAACGCAGTTTCAAGAAGGCTGCGCAATACACCGAAGGCCGCAAGGTGCGCAATAGTCGCCGGGCCCGGGCGATGGAAAAAGGTTCTAAATTCGGACGCAGGCAACAGGAAGAAACCTGGCAGAACGCCGAAGTGGATGCGCTTTATCGCCTGGCTCGCGCCGGGGTGAGGGTGCCGCAACCCTTTGGGTGTTTCGATGGTGTCTTGTTGATGGAGTTGATTACTGACGAAGAGGGTCATGTCGCACCTCGTCTGAACGATGTATCCATGTCGGCTGAGCAAGCCAGGGAAGACCACGCACTGGTTATGCGGTACGTGATCCGCATGTTATGTGCCGGTCTGGTCCACGGCGACCTGTCTGAATTCAACGTGCTGGTGGACGAGGAAGGGCCTGTCATTATCGACTTGCCACAGGCGGTAGATGCATCATCCAACAACAACGCCCAATCCATGCTGGCGCGCGATGTTAAGAACATGACCGAGTACTATGGCCTGTTCTCACCAGAGCTGCTGAAGACCCACTACGCCGAGGAAATCTGGTCTCTTTACGAGGCGGGAAACTTACATCCGGATCACCAGTTGTTCGGGGACTTCGAGTTGGACACCCATACGGCCGATATTGATGCGGTGATGCTGGAGATCAAGGCGGCTCTGGCTGAAGAAGAGGGCCGGCAGGAGCGCCTACGGGACGCTGCACAAATAGATTAGTATCTGACACTTGCCCGCCGGGCAACGTGTCACGTCACTCAGGGAATCACCATACGCGTCATCTTTCAGTGCAATTCAACAGATACCACGCATTTAAGAGCAATAAAAAAGGACAAGCTTTCTACGACTTGCCCCTTTGTAATCGACTTAATCAGTTTTAGACCGCTACGATATTCTCCGCCTGGGGCCCCTTCTGGCCTTGCGTAATTGTAAATTCTACCGACTGGCCTTCGTTCAGCGTTTTAAAGCCTGAACCTTGGATTGCGCTGAAATGGGCAAAAACGTCGGGACCAGATTGTTGTTCGATAAAACCAAAACCTTTCGATTCATTGAACCACTTTACGGTTCCGGTAACTGTGTTAGACATAATATTATCCTAAATTAAAAGTATAGATTTGCCTTCAAGAGGCTTGAATTGCTGAAAAATAGAGGCTTGAATTTAAAAACTTCAGGACGAGGTATTATGGGTAAAACAACGCAATGCAGAATATAAATAAGAGTCTTTCTTTCTAGCTCGCGCGCATCCTATATTGATCCTGATTGAATGTCCAGTAATCATTTGATGGCCGCGATTCACAGCCGCATACAGTATCACTTAAAGGAAGATAGATCGCTGGCGAGCGAATATTTCAGTACAACTAATTCACAGCAAAGTAATTTTTAACGACATTTCGATAGAAACGAAACAATGTGCATATTCCGGCGGGGAAATGCTGTAATCTGTCCCATCAAACACAGATTTAATAAACGAGGCTCGGTATGGCCAAACCCAACTATTCATTTGAGAAACGGCAGAGAGAGCTTGCAAGGAAAAAGAAAAAGGAAGAAAAGCGTCAGCAGAAGGCCGATGCGCGTCGCAGCAAGGTCGACAATGTCCCAATACTACCTTCCGTCGATAACGATCCTGTTGACTGATTTCCCAGTGTTGCTGCCTGGCGAGAGCTTCACTACCCTCAGTGGCTATGAAAGTCGAAGGTTCTGCTCCACGCCTGATATCCAACGATGCCACCTCCAATCAAGCTTGGCCAGAACAGATCAGCCAGGTAGCGCATTTTCATTGTCGAAATCAAGGCTCATAGATATTACTGTGGCCAATTTCGAACCACTTTTTGTGCAGGTTCAGTAAAAGACCTGTCTTTTCAAAAACCAACATGTAGTTTCTCAGCAGGTTTTCAAACTGCTGGTCACCGCTGGCGATCACAATACCCAGTGGTTCAATAGACAGCGGTGGTGTTATGAGTTGCAGGTTTGCATCGCGGTTTTGCTGTCTGGCCAATGCCAGGATCGGCATATCTGCGACCATGCCATTCACCTTCCCCCCCAACAGCATTTCTAAGCCCTCAGCATAGTTGGCAACCGTGGTGAGGGAGGCTTTGGGCAGTTCTTGCTGAATCAGGCTCTCACTCGTTGACCCTTTCAGCGCGACCAGTTTGATACCCGAACCGTTAAAACCCGCAGGGGTCTTTAGCTTGCTCACAATCCCGGCGCTGGCAAGCATGGACTTGCCTGAAATCATATATGGCCCGATAAAGCTGACATTCCGCGTCCTCGTCGCTGTGATAGTCATTCCCGAGATCACCATATCTGCTCTGCCGTCCTCAACTGCGACAATCAACTCATCGAATGGCATTCTAATGACTTCCAACTTCACGTTCATAAGCCGTGCCAGTGCCTCTGCCAGATCCACATCAAAGCCAATCACGGACTTCTTTTTGCCATAAACGAAGTTGAAGGGCTGTTGGTCCCCCGACATCGCTACTTTCAACACTCCCTGCTCAACCACGCTGTCCAGCACCGGGCCGGCTCCAAAGCTAAGGCTCGAGAGGCAAAGAGCCAGTACGAACATCGCGGTTCCGGGTAATTTTTTTAGAAAACAGGTAAGTTTTTTCATACTGGAATCCTTCATCTAATGTCTTACTGTTGTCGAATTTGAAAGCCAAACGATAAAGCCCCAGCCGTGACTGGAGCCACTCGGGAAGACGTCATCACATTGCTACATCAAAACTTGAGAATCGGTGTTGGCCAGATTACTACAATGGCAATTCCCGGGACAGTGAACTTATCTGTAAAGCGCACCGGGCAGGAATTTGCCAGTGACAGGTAATCAGAAGTGTGCGCGCAAGCCGAACATAAGGTATTGGAAGCCACCCGACTCTCCGAAAACACCACCAGCGCCCGAGCGGTGATGCAGACGAATGACGAAGGAAACCGATTTATCGTCCGGCGCCGACAAAGTGATCTCGGGCGAGAAGTAGTGCAGGAAGGACGCATCGTCCTTGACCCGCTTCTCCTCCAGTTCGTTGTTATCCGAGGCATAACTGACACCGGTCGAAATCGCGATGGAGGTATCGATGATGTGATCCCAGAAAAACGGGTTCCAGCGCATGTACAGAGCACCCCAAAACTCGTACTCGTCGGCATCGCCGAAGCGCCTGCCAACCCCCACCTCGGGCTCGAAAGAAATGAAGCGGCCATAGTCCGCGAGCTTTCGGCCGAAAGTGATACTGGCGAAAGTAATATCGCCGAAGCTCCAATCCCAGGGGGCCAGGTTAAGATCGAAGAAGATGTTTGACATGGAGGTCTCGACATAGCGACCATAAGCACCCGTCAGTAGGCAGTCCCTCGAACAAGGGGACATGAGATCGTAGAAACGAAGAGAAACACCCTCTTCGGCAGGGGCCTGCGTTACCTGCAGGGCTCCGCTGGTCCCTCCTTCTACCTCTTCTTCCCCGGAGGCGGCATAGGTCGGATGGGCAAAGAGAAAAATGGCAAACAAGGGCAACAGCGCAATATAGCGGTTGAAAACCAACGCTCTATGCTTTGGGCCCACGGGAGTCGAGGTCTTACCAATCAGGACAGGCCATTGATGTAAGTCGACATATCGAAATAGTCTCGCCAAACCGCGATCTTCCCTTCTTTCATTTCGAATATCCCGAAACATGGCAGCTCCACCGTTTTTCCGCCTGCTACCGTCCGGTCGATCCGTTCCACCATGACAATATCACCAGCGGCCAGTAGGTGCAGGATCTCCCAGTCTGTCTTCTCCCAGCCACTCAAAAATCCGGAAATGAAGTTCCTCAGGTCGTCATGCCCACTCACCGGTTGAGTCGGCATATTGTGGTAGATACCATCGACGGCAAAATAATCGACCAATTCATCCGTATTCAAGTTAGACCAGGCTGCAATGAATTCTCGTACAATTTTTTCGTTATCTATCATCAGTTATCTCATTAGGATCAGTTAATCACATTACTCAGATAAGCAGAGTCCAACAACTATTTCAACTGGCCAGGAGGCCTTCGTGATCAGATCCGTTTTTACACAACCTTTCAGGTTGGCCCCTTCGCCGGGGTGGCGTTGATGCTCGAGCAAGGATGTCTGGCGGGAAATGTGGCGGCCAGACTCATGAATTCTCTGCTAAGATCAATGTGACGTTATGTAGGAGTACAGCTATGGACTACTACAATCTGGGTAATTATTCGCGTCCTGTGACCACCTCATCCGATGAGGCGCAGCGGTGGTTTGATCGCGGCCTGGTCTGGACCTACGGCTATAACCACGAGGAGGCGATCAGCTGCTTCCAGCGTGCCACAGCGGCTGACCCGGGCTGTGCCATGGCCCACTGGGGCATCGCCTATTGTATCGGCCCCAATTACAACAAGCCCTGGGAAGCTTTCGAGGAAGAGGAAAAACCCGAGGCACTGGATCTCGCCCTTGCATCACTCGCAGAAGCTGAAAAGCGGATTGCCGAAGTCAGTGAGGTCGAGCAAGATCTTATCAAGGCACTGGCCTCACGTTATCCAGCCGATGGACCTACAGAGGATTACGCCCCGTTCAACGACGCTTTCGCCGATGCCATGCGCAATGTACATGGCCGTCACCCCTCGGATCTCGATGTCTGCACCCTATTCGCTGAGGCGATGATGAACCGCACCCCCTGGCAACTGTGGGACTTATCCAGTGGACAGGTGGCCGACGGCGCTGACACAGCCGAGGCGCGGGCGGTATTGGAAAGCACTTTCGAGCGCGATGACGCCTGGCGGCATCCCGGGCTGTTGCATATGTACATTCACCTGATGGAGATGTCGCCACACCCCGAACTGGCGCTGCGACACGGCGATGCCCTGTCGGACTTGGTACCCGACTCCGGACATCTGCTGCACATGGCTACCCATATCGACGTTCTCTGCGGTGACTATATGAACGTCGTGAGCCGCAACCACCGAGCAATCCAGGCCGACACCAGGTACCTGCAGGAAGCCGGCGCCGATAATTTTTACACCGTATACCGTTGTCATAACTATCACTTCAAAATTTACGGGGCGATGTTTCTTGGGCAGGTCACCGCGGCGCTGCAGACGGCAGATGAGCTGATAGCCATGTTGCCGCCGTCTATATTGAGACCGATGGCCGACTGGTTTGAGGGCTTTGTGCCTATGAAACAGCACGCCCTTATTCGCTTCGGCCGCTGGCAGGATATCGTCGACCAGGCATTACCCGATGACCCGGATCTATACTCTGTGACCACGGCCATGATGCGCTATGCCCGCACGGTGGCGCTTGCCAACCTCAAGCAAATTACGGAGGCAGAGGCAGAACGCGATGCCTTCTTTGCCGCCAGGGATGCCGTGCCCGAAACTCGCATGCTATTCAACAACACCTGCCGCGACATTCTCAAGGTCGCAGAACAGATGATGCTGGGGGAATTGGCGTATCACCGCGGCGACTACGACATTGCCTTCGACCACCTGCGACGGTCGGTTGAGTTGGACGACGGCTTACCTTACGACGAGCCCTGGGGATGGATGCAGCCCACCCGCCATGCTCTCGGCGCACTACTGCTTGAGCAGGAAAGATTCGCGGAGGCGGAGGCAGTATACCGCGCTGACCTGGGCTTCGATGACACACTTAGCCGAGCCTGCCAACACCCCGACAACGTGTGGAGTCTGTTTGGTTTATATGAGTGCCTGACCCAGCGTGGAGAATTCACGGAATCCGCCCTGGTGAAGCTACAACTTGACAAGGCCAGGGCGAGGGCAGAGGTGCCGGTGAAGGCCTCGTGTTACTGTAGTAAGAAAGCCAGCTAGACGGCCATCAAGTTGCCAACACCCATATCAGAAATGATAGCGGCCCTGTACAGCGATGGTAAGTGGCCGGTTCAGGCCGGCCACCGTGGTGCTTTCATCATTGCCACCGAAAATCGGATAATCGAATTCGAAGCTGATTTCATCGTCCAGCAGGTTGCGCCCCAACAGCGCCAGTTCCCAATTACCACTAGCCGGCAGTAGCGCCAGGCGCAGGTCAAACAGGGTGGTCTCATCTATGAGAAATTTTTCGTTCCTGTCAGTATAGCGCTCGTCAAGATAGTTCAGTGCCCCATCCAACCGCCATCGCAGTTCGCCCAGGCCAAGCGCGTGCTCGTAATGTACGCTGATATTGGCTGACCAGTCGGGTGAACCGGGCATGGCATCCCCGGAATTTTTTTCGGTCGCGTCAGTATAGGTAACGCTGGTGGCAAACATAAGCTCAGGGCTCATGACCCACTGTGATTCGAACTCCAGACCTTCACTCTCCACCGGAATTGTTGTTGTCTCAAAACCCAGTCCCGTAAAGCGCACCACCTGAAAATCATCGATTTCAGTTCTGAAAACCGCCAGGTTGAGTATGGCTGCGCCACCGGCCAATTGAAGTTTCACGCCCGCTTCGGTGGTATTGGCCTCCTCCGTGTCGTACTCGGCATCCTGCGGCAATGACACCGCAGCAGAAAAACCACCGCTCTTGCTGCCGCGCGCCCAGGAGGCGTATAGCATGGCGACGTCACTGACATCCCATTGCAGGTTTATCGAGCCGTCCAGATTGTCCTCGCTTCTTTCCAGCGGAGTGGGTTCCACCTCCGGCGAAATAATGCCGATCCCGGGGGAACTGCGCAGGTGTGTATTGGCGAACACTGCATCTTTTTCCTCATCGGTCCAGCGCAGTCCCAAGGTAGCCTGCCAGCTGTTGCCTATTTCCAGGGTGCCCTGGCCAAACACCGATATCACCCGGGTGTCCTGATGATAGTCCTTCAAACTGGCGCCAGTCAGCGGAAATGGCCCCAGGGTAAACGGTGGGGGAAAAGCGGCGTCCTGTGTATCATCCAGGTCAAAATCGCTGTCGAGGTAGAACAATCCTGCTATATAGGTAAAGCGCCCCGTGTCGGCGGAGGTCAGGCGAAGCTCCTGGGTAAACTGGGAAAAATCCTGATCGACAAGGACTGAGAGATAATCTCCTGTGGTGAAATCTGAATCGATGACGCGCTTGTTATCGTAGTTTGACAGGCCAGTGAGCGCCGTCAGCGTATGGTTCGCCAGCAGGTGCTCGTAATTCAGATAGGCGCGGTCACCGCTCTGCTTGTCCCTGGACTCTCCCTGCTTACCGAAAGATGTAAAAGCCTGTTTCCTCAGATTCAGTCCAGGAATGACCGCAGAATCCAATAACGCAATAATGCCATTCTGGTCTTCGGCGATCTGGAAGGTGTCGCCGTGAATCTCAAGGTCGTCGTACTGATAACCCAGGGTCAACTCGCCATAGTGGCCGATCGGGAACAGGCCGGTTAACCTTAATGTTGTCTGGTCCCTCTCCGGTACCGTATTGCCGTTGAAATTGTTTCTGACATAACCTTGCTCCGCGACATGGTTGAAGGCCAGGCGGAATGCTCCGACGTCAGTGGGAAGATCCACCGCACCACTACTGTAAAAACTGTCGTATTCGAATTCGTAATCAACCTGTATATAACCCGACAGGTCCTCGCCGGGTTTTCGGCTGACCACGCTGATGGCGCCGAGACTGGTATTCTTGCCCAGTAGAGAGTTCTGGGTGCCCTTGATGATTTCTATCCGATCCACGTCGAACAGCGATGCCTGGAATTCACGCTGGCGCCCCGCATAAACCCCGTCGATGAATAATCCGACGGACTGGTCATAGGTCTCATTGCCCGCGCCGGTGCCCAGACCCCGGATGGTGATGTTGGCCAGATTCTGCGGCGTCGGCAGTATCGCCAGGCCGGGAATATAACTGGCCAGGTCAACGATAGTGCGAATCCTGAAGTTCTCAATTTCGTCACCGGGCATGACGTTGATGGTAACGGGGATGACCTGCACATTCTCCGCGCGCTTCTGGGCAGTGACGATAACTTCTTCGAGTATCAACTGTTCAGCACTGGTAGGTTTTACGGGAAAGGCAGTGAAAGCCAGTGCTGCACAGAGCAGAGCTGGGAATTTAGCGCCAATGTGCCTGGTCACAACACGGTGGCCCGGGCCTGACGGTGGCGTAGCGACATAGCGGGTTGTTGATTTTCAGCTGTGCAATAATGCATCGAGGTCGCCCTGCACTTCCAGACAACCGTGCTCGCCAGTGCCCTCAAACAGGATCTCCCCATCGTGAACGCGTTCGAAGCGCAATTCTATGCGCGAGGTCATGGATTCCGCCACACGTTCCACCATCTGTTTGTCATAAGGCGCATGTAGCAGCGCACCGCCGCTCTTACTGGCTTTCAGCACCAGGCGGTGCGTTTTATCGTGTACCGAGAGGCGGTAATCGTGGTCGTCGACTGCAATATGCTCGATCTCGGCCCCTGTGTAAGTGGTATAACGGTAGAGTTTTCCGCGCAGCAGGAAGCCAATAAGAAAACCGCGGAATGAGCCGGTCAGCCAGGGAATACGGGCGACCGAGGCACTGATTGAGACGCCCTCCTCGTCAAAGTGATTACTCTGCGCCCAGACATAGCCGCTGGGAAAACTGCGGCCCCAGTCCTTCTCTATATAACCGCGGCCATTCTGGAAAGAAATGCTTTTTGCACCGATGCGAAGCTCGCCGGAGAGGGCATGATCCATGCTGAGAATGCCGTGGTTGCACTCCATGAATGGCGCGAAGCTGTAGGGGCCCATAACCCCCGGGCTGCAAAGCGTTACCGGCCAGCCGCTCCAGTTACTGAAGTGAACAGTCCCTTTTACGGCGTGATCGCCGGATGCTTCACCAGCATCGACATCAACACGGATCGCGAAGCGGTTGAAGCGGCTGCGCCCGATTCGTATATCAAAGCGGTCATCGTCGGCGTGAAACTCACTGAGCGGAAAGCGGTGATATGCCGAAGTGCCCGCCAGTCCATCCAGTACCTGTATGAAGGCATGGGCGTCATCCCCGAGGAAAACACCCGGTATGACGGCGATGGGCTGTGCACCCCGCTCATCGACCAGTTTGAAGTACCAGCCTTCGAAGCATGCCCGGCCGCGACCCATCATGTGCTGGAGGTGGAAATTCTCCGGGCGCCAGATATTTTTTAATTGCCTGAGCACGTTGTCTTTGCCTTGCGCCTGACCAACTGTGAACGCCGGCATTATAGCCTATGCGGGGAGATTTCTTATCCCTTAAACGAAATGAGAGACATAGCTCAATCCGCCGTGGTCTCATCCAGTTACCGATGACGGCTTGAAGTTGGATTTCGCCAGGGACACGTTGTAGTCCTCCCTTGATCTGCATCATTGCCTGTATCCGTATATTATATATGGTTTAATTGGTGAAAAGAGGGGGTATTTGATGCTGGATGAGACACCAATGCTCTTGCTCGATGCGGTATACGAACAAGAGAAAAACAATCCCGACAGGGTGTATCTGACCCAGCCGGTGGGTGGCAATGAGGTTATTGATTATACCTGGCGTGAGACCCTGGATCAGTCGCGTAGAATGGCCGCCTACCTGCGGTCTCTCGACCTGCCGACCAACAGTAATATAGCCCTGATTTCAAAGAATTGCGCCCACTTCATTATGTGTGACCTGGCGATCTGGATGGCGGGGCACGCCACGGTCGCTCTGTATCCAACCCTGACGGCCGAGACAGTTGAGTGGATTCTACGTCACTCAGAATCCAGGTTGGTGTTCATCGGAAAACTGGACGATTGGGAAATGATGGAGCCAGGCGTACCCGAAGACGTTCACCGGGTAGTGCTGCCACTGGCGCCAGAAACAGAGGGCTTGCACTGGGATAAGATAGTGGCCGAATATTCGCCGATCCAGGACAGCCCCTCACCTCCGGGTGACCAACTCGCTCTGATCGCCTATACCTCAGGCAGCACCGGCCGGCCCAAGGGGGTGATGCACTCCTTTGCTTCCGGCTCGGTACCCGCGCAGCGGGCAGCACTTCAATTTGACATAGGGCCGGATGACAGAACGCTATCCTATCTGCCTCTTGCCCATTTGATGGAGCGCATGATCATCGAGTTCGAATCATTCTACAGCGGCGGCCATATCTATTTCACCGAAACCCTGGATACTTTCCTCCAGGATCTCAACCGGGCGCGCCCCAACAGGTTCGTCTCGGTCCCGAGATTATGGCTGAAATTTCAGCTTGGTGTATTCCAGAAGGTACCCGAGAAGGAGTTGGAGAAACTGCTACAAGATCCGGAACAAGGATCTGCCGTAGGAAAGCAGATACTGGATAGCCTTGGCCTGGGTGAGGTGACGTATGCGGTCAGCGGTTCCGCCCCTATTCCTGCCGATCTGATCGAATGGTATGACAAGCTGGGACTCACGATCCTCGAAGGCTACGGCATGAGCGAGGATTTTGCTTACTCCCATCTCTCCACACCCGAGCGGAAAAAATTCGGCTACGTGGGTCCTCCCTGGCCTGATGTGGAATCCCGTATCAGCGAGGAAGGCGAGATCCAGGTAAAGTCTCCAGGTAACATGCTGGGATACTACAAAGATCCTGAATTGACGGCTGAATGCTATACCGAGGATGGCTTCTTCAAAACCGGAGATCGCGGCGAGTATTCTCCCGACGGGTTGCTGAAGATAACGGGGCGCACCAAGGAACTGTTCAAGACCAGCAAGGGTAAATACGTCGCGCCTGTACCCATAGAAAACCTGTTGAATACCGACAGCCATATCGAATTGTCATGCGTCTCCGGTCCAGGAAGACCTGCTTGTTATGCAGCCGTGCTACTCGCTGAAGAATTGCGCGGAAATCTTTCGGACCATGACTTGCGGAATCAGATCACATCCAGTCTGGAATCCCTTCTGGATGAAGTGAACAGACAGGTAGAGACGTATGAGCAGCTTCAGTTTCTGGCAGTAATCGAAGACGAATGGCAGATTGACAACGACTTCCTGACGCCCACTCAGAAGATTAAACGCAATGTGATCGAAGCGGCCTACTCGCCTCATCTGGATGACTGGTACGCCTCCGGGAAGAAAGTTGTTTGGCAATGCTGAAGGCTTTTGATTGTCACCCACATTTTCCGCGAATGGGCACAAAGGAATCGTTTAGAAATAGAACTAAGTACGCCATATTGGTTATCGACGTACAGCGCCTGTATATTGAGACTAAGTCTTGAAAAAAAACTAAGGTTGTTGTGATGGCTTCTCGTTATCGGCATCTACGCGCCCGTGTACTCAAAGCAGTTTTTCAGGGCCACACTCAAATGTATGAAATGAGCGACGGTCGTATTGGGGCATGGATAGGACCACCATTCCTGGGGCAGCGTGCCTTGTTGTTATCTGTAACCGGCCGCAAGTCGGGGCAGACTCGCACTACAGCATTGGTTTATTTCGAAGATGGGGGTAACTACGTTGTGGTAGGCTCTGACGGAGCCGCGCGCCGTGATCCCCAATGGTGGAAAAATCTACAGGAGAACCCACACGCTACCGTCCGCGTTGGGCGTAAGAAGTTTGCGGCTAGAGCTAGCCTGGCGACTGGTGCTGAGAGGGAGCGGCTGTGGCAGATCGGAATAGAGATCAATCCGATGTGGGCCAAGTATCAAACTCAGACCGAGCGTATCTTGCCCGTTGTGATATTGACTCCCAACTAGCGATCAAATGGCCGACCTTTCCCCCAAACCATCTACCCCAAGGCCATACAAGGTATAAATAGGCGTCGAGTACGCCAGCTTTGATCAGGTTGGCGGCGCGTGTCAGCTTGTTTTCGCGTGATGGATATTCGATTATCAGTGCGACAGGAGAAAGTGGAATAATGACGCTCGCTACTCGAGACCGAGTTCTGCCTGAAGCATCGAGACAGACTCGTCGTCCAGGCCGATCCGCTCCAGAAAATCAAGGTAGCGGGGATGGTTTTCGAGCATATCATTACGCCGGTAGATGCCCCGGGTCCAGGGTAGAGACCACGCCTTCTTTTCCGCTAATACCTCCATGAGATCCAGCGCCCCCTCCACCTCTCCGAGAGCCAATGCGAGGGAGCAGGAGATAGCTACTGGTACAGCCGGCGCAGAATTGATAATGCCCTGGTAAATCTGTCGAGCCTTTTCGTCATTGCCCACCGCGGCATGATACAAACCTTCCCTGGACTTGATGCTGGGGTGTTGTTTGAGTTCTCCCGGAACCTTCTCGAGGGTTGCCCTGGCCTGGGAGTATTGTCCGTCCTCGATATATGCCTCGATCAGTGCCATGAAGGCAAACAAGTGGCCTGGCTCCAGTTACAGGGCGTCTCGGGCTTTCTGGATTGAGGCAATCGCATCTCCATTGTACAGCAAAAATATCGCGAGGTTGGCCTTTATGCCCGCATGCAGGGGGTCGCGCTCTTCCGCCTCCATGTAAATACGCAAAGACTCTTCCAATCGGTCTATGGCTGGTAGTAAGAAGGCCCCGAAGCCTATCATCGCCACCGTGTTGTCCCCGGGTGCCAATGATTGCTGATACAACTTCCCCCCGCCCTTCCAGTCGCGCTCCTGGATAATAGCCATCAATGCTTTCGAAGCGAGGGCCTCGCTCTGCCCGGGGTCGAGCATCAGTGCCCGTTCATAGGCCGTACGGGCGGCGGCGTAGACGTCATCAATGCTCCGCCAGATCACAGACAGAGATTGCGCGCCCGCCAAATATCCCCAGGCCAGGGCATATTCGGGATCGGCTTCCACGGCTCTCTCTAAATACTGGATACTCTGGAAATGAGTCTCCCAATTAGCCCAGTCATAGAGCGCCCGCCCTCTTATAAACAAGTTGTAGGCCTCGATATTGGCGGTTTGCTCAGCTATCAGCCTCCCACCGGATTCAACACCGAGTTCAACGCGCAGCGCCCTGACGATGGACTTTGCCAGCTCATCCTGCACCCCGAGGATGCCTGCAATCTCGGCAATGGTTTTATCGGTATCTTTGAAGGCAAATGAAGAGGTACGGGCCATAACGTATAGCTGCTTAACCTGGGACAGCGCAATCAACAGCTCCTCGGCAATACCTTCTGCAAACCATTGCTGGTCTCCCGCCTCACTCATGTCTGCAAAAGGCAGCACCGCGATGGCTCGGTAATGTTCGGGATTTGGCACCGCAGGTTGGCCTGCTCCAGACGCCTCCTGAACTGTAGGCTCAGATTCTACCAACCTTTTCTGCAGCGCAAGCCGCTCCACATAAAGGTAACCGACCGTCGCAACCAGTACGCAAATAACGACAAACTCAAAGATACTGGTAATCGAGATTTGGTGGTGGGCATCCAGGGAAAGAGGTTCGGTACGCACTATCCCCTGCGTATTGAGATCGAAAATCCATGCAAACACGAGGGCTAGAGGAAAACCCAGGAGGACAACGGCCAGAACAGCATTGACCGTCCAGTCGGGCAGGCCAAGTCGAGGCAGGACTACATCCGCCGCCTCAAGTATCAGCCAGCCGACTGCCGCATATACCAGTGCGGCGCGGTAAACATTGCGGCGTTTCAGTTCCGTCAGGAACCTGGGTAAGACCATCTTGTTATTCTCGTAATCCCCCGTGCCGAGTACTAAATCACTGGAATCCCTTGAGTCGGAGTGACTCGTAGCTGAGGGTAATGCCTCCAGGAATTGTTCTCCCGGGATAATTTTACGGAATCACCAGTAAATCACATGCCAGGTCGTCCAGGACCCGTTCTGCGGTATTACTGTTTACTGCGGCAGAAAGTCCGGACCGGGCTGAGTTTCCGATCACGACCAGATTTGCCGATAATTGAACATACTCACTGTCAACGCCGCAGGCGCGAATCATACCGCCGCGGTCCGGCCTGGTGGGCAAATCCTTGTGGGCATTGAGAAAGTGAACCTCAGAGATGTCGGATTCCACATAGCGCTGGCAGAATTCGAGGATATTGGCATTGATAGCCTCATAGGCGTCCTTTTCCTTGCGGAGATCGACGGCAGCGAGCACCTTGCGGCCTTCACCTGTGGGCTTATGCTTGACCAGCAGCACAGGGCATTCACACTGCCTGATCAGTGTCCAGTCGGAGGTTTTCTTGAACAGACGCTGGGTTGCCGAGTGACTGTGGGACGCCTTGATCACCGCG
This sequence comes from Haliea sp., assembly GCA_009937575.1. GTDB lineage: Bacteria > Pseudomonadota > Gammaproteobacteria > Pseudomonadales > Halieaceae > JAACFI01. The sequence continues at coordinate 9,487 of JAACFI010000088.1, read as the reverse complement.
TCTACCCCACTGCGCTGTGCTGCCTTGACCACGGCTTTGTACCAGTCTTTCTTCCATTTGATTTCTGTGGTGACCTTGATGCCACGTTCGACCAATGGTGCGATGGTCTCCTCCAGGATCTCGTTCTGGGCCGCAATCAAACTGTCGACCTCCCCCGATTCGTCTTCCGGCAATTTGGTGTGAATACAGGAGAAAAGGTGCAATTGACTCCCCTCATGCTTTGCAATGAGGGAGGCTCGCTCCAGGGCAATCTGGGTGTCGGTGGTGGGATCGAATACGACGAGGATTTTTTTTACTTCCATGGTGAGAGCTCCGGTAAGTTATCAGCGTACGGGGCCCGCTATTTTCTCAGCAAACGGTTGTTTTTTCTAATAAAATTTAGGCCTTAAAGACACACAATCAAGTGCTGGTTGATTCATATCAAGTCTCGCGGGCGGGAAACTTCCGGGAAGTAGTCGCCATACGTTGTCGATCAAGACCTGACCGATAACGCGGGCGATACCGTGGGCAGCTGTTGGTTGGGTGGACTATGCTGGTAGATGGAGGGATTGGCTATGACGCTCGATAGACGTGAATTTACAACCGCCTCGCTGGCGGCACTGAGTGCGCTGGCGTGGGCGCCCGTGCTGAATGCCAGTGAGAAAGTAAACCGGCGCGTGGTGTTAGCGTCACGCCCCGAAGGCATGCCGACCGTGGACAATTTCAGGCTCGAGAGCGTGCCTGTCCTGGAACCCGGCGAGGGGCAGGCACTGTTGAAGACTGTGTACCTGTCCCTGGACCCGTATATGCGAAGCCGTATGTCCGGCAGTGCCGGGTATGCGGAAGGGGTGAATATCGACGAGGTGATGGTCGGCGGCACCATCAGTCGCGTCATCAGGTCCCGCAATCCGGCACTGCCCGAAGGCAAGTTGGTCAGTGCATACAGCGGTTGGCAGGAGTATGCCTTGACTGATGGCAGCGGTATCAACCTGCTCGATCCCCGTATACAGCCGCCCTCCTACGGCCTGGGGGTGTTGGGGATGCCCGGGCTGACGGCCTATGTGGGCCTGCTGGACATCGGCCAACCCAGGGCCGGGGAAACCGTCGTACTGGCGGCGTCCACCGGGGCCGTCGGCTCGGTAGTAGGGCAGATTGCCAGGATCAAGGGCTGCCGGGTAGTGGGTATCGCCGGGGCAAAGGAGAAATGTGAGTACGCGGTGCGGGAACTGGGTTACGACGCCTGTGTCAGCCACTACGATGACGACATGGCCCGGCAATTGGCCGCCGCCTGCCCCGATGGTATCGACGTGTACTTTGAGAATGTCGGGGGTTCTTCCTGGGAGGCTGTGATGCCGCTACTGAATGATTTCGCCCGGGTGCCCGTGTGCGGGCTGATCGCCCATTACAACCAGACCGAGCTGCCGCCAGGCCCGGACCGCATGTCACTGTTGCAGCGGATGATCCTGGTTCGTCGTATCAGGATGCAGGGTTTTATCGTCTCTGATCACAGGGACCGGATTCCGGATTTTGTGCGTGACGTGTCCACCTGGCTGGCCGAGGGCAAGATCAAGTACAGGGAAGATGTAGTGGATGGCCTGGAGAATGCGCCAGAAGCGTTCCTGGGCTTGTTTAAAGGCGCCAATTTCGGCAAGCTGGTCGTCAGGGTCGGCGCCTGAAACGGATGCTACCCAGCAGATTCCCGCAGTGCAGGCTGCCCGGCCAGGCCGACAAAATCCTCGGGGTCCGGTTCCCGGGTCTGCAACCACCACTCGAAATGGGTTCCCGGCCAGTTCTGGGATACCCTGCCCAGGTCGTTTTTATACCAGCTACTGACCTGGGGTGAGCCCCATGCGCGCATCCGGTTGAGCTCATCGATCTCCTGGTTATAATCCCGGCACACGTCCTCGCGAACCTCCAGGGCATCTATCTCCCGCTGAAACTGCAGTTTCAGGCAGCCCATGATGTAGCGCATCTCGCATTCACTGAAGAATACAATGCTGCTGCCTACCACGATATTGGTGTTGGGGCCATACAGCAGGTACAGGTTGGGAAAGCCGGGCACCGTGATTCCCTTGTGTGCCTGCGGATCGCCCTGCCAGCTCTGGTGCAGGTCGCGACCGCCCCGACCAGTGACATGAAGGGTGGAGAGGAACTGCTGGGCGTGGAAACCGGTGCCGTAGATGATTATGTCGACCTCGTGCAGGACACCGTCGGTGGTGCGGATGCCCCCGGGTTCGATTTCAGCAATGCCCTCAGTCACCAGCGTTACGTTGTCGCGCCCGAGCGCTCTGATCCAGCTGCCGTCGTCCAGCACTGGCCGCTTGCCGCCCGGGGGGTAGTCAGGAATAAGTGCCTCCGCCAGTGCCGTATCATCGCCGGCCTGTTCGCGAATGTACTGTTCCATGACGGCCCGCAACTCGGCGTTGGCGGGACCGACAGAGCCGGGTTGCCCCGGCCAGTCATTTTCTGCATAGAGGAAGGGCAGCAATCCGTCCATCGCCCTGGCCCGGTAAAGGAAGAAGCGATACCAGCGCGCATAGAAGGGAATATTCCCCAGGCACCAGAGTTCTTCGGGAGTTACCGGCTGATGATACTCCTCATTGCACATCAGCCAGTTGGGGGTACGCTGGAATACCGAGAGACTCGCCGGCTGGTCAGCGATGGCGGGCACGAACTGGGTCGCGCTGCAGCCGGTACCAATCACCCCCACGCGCTTACCCTGCAAGTCGTGCTGGTGCTCCCAGCGGGCGGAATGAAAGGCCACTCCCGCAAAGCGCTCCAGGCCCGGGATTTCGGGCATGGCGGGGATGTTGAGCTGGCCGCAGGCACTGATCACGGCGTTAAAATTTTCCTCGGTGGGGCTGCCGTCCGCGCCTTCCAGTCGAACGCGCCAGCATCCTGTGCGCTCGTCATAATTCGCCGAGTTCACCCGGGTAGCCAGGCGGGCATGGGCGCGCAGGCCATGGGCTTCCACCACGCCCTGGAAATAGTCAAACAGGGTGGCCTGGTCGGAGAAGTGCGCCGGCCACGCCCTGTTGGGAGCGAAGATATAATTGTAGAGGTGATTGACGGAGTCCACCTGGCAACCGGGGTAGGTGTTCTCATACCAGGTGCCACCGATTTCCGGATTTTTGTCCACCATGAGGTAATCGATACCCGCTTCCTGCAGGCGGATCGCCGCAAGGACTCCGGACATGCCCGCCCCGATCACCAGCACGCGATAGCCGGAGGGTACCTGTTCCTGCGCCAGGTCAACCCGGCGCCGGTCCTCGCCAAACAGGTTGAGTTCCTCGCGCATCAACTCAAGTTGCTCCTGTGGAAAGGGGTTGCCGGTGATGTACTGCATGGTTTCGGCGACCATGCTATCGTCGGGAGCGGGGAGATCGGGGCAGCCCCCATCCCGGTAGGCCTTTAGCGTCGCCAGGGCCATCTGCCGGGCTGTCTGTCGGGCTTCCTCGGTGAGGCCGTCTTCCTCCTCGGCCATCTGCACCACCCGCGGGCGGATATCTCCCCGCAGGTGCTCGCAGGACCCGTGGAAGTGCACCAGGGTAGCCATCAGGGCGGGTATATTGGCCAGGCTCAGCGCCTGTTCCAGTTGTTGGTCACTGATATCCTTTAACTCGACGCTCCAGTTCATTGGGGCTGATCCTCGGTTCCCGGGCGGATACAAGCTAGTATAGGGCCTTACAGGTTTCCGCGGGAATTTCCGTAGCGAAATCCTGACGACCATGATTTTTGAACGTAAACTACACTTAGACCAAGACGCACAAATAGCCTTTGCAGAAATCTCCTGATAACAAGGAAAACCGACTTCAATGTATCGCTCGTTCAACACTCCCCTAGTTGAGCTAAAGCAAGCTGCCAGATTGCTCACTATCCTGTTTCTGCTACCGATAGTGCTGGCTGCCGGTTGCGCGAGCCTGCCCACCGAATACCCTAAAACCGAGTCGAATGCCCTGGAGGATTATCAATCTACCGCTTTGGGCAAGCGATGGGCCGCCGCAGAGGCAGAACACCCCGGGGAGTCCGGTTTCGCGCTCCTACGCTATGGCCACAACGCGTTCAGCACCCGCATCGCCATGGTCGACCTGGCTGAAAAGACCCTTGACCTGCAGGTGTATATCTGGGAATTGGACGAGACCGGCAGAATTCTCGCGGAGAGACTGATCCGTGCGGCAGACCGAGGTGTGCGGGTGCGCCTGCTGGTCGATGACATGGGATTGGCCGCCGCCGACAAGGGGGTCGCATCCATAGATGCCCATCCCAATATCGAAATCCGCATCTTCAACCCCTTTGCCCATCGCGGTAATTCGACCCTCGATTTCATCACCGATCTGGACCGCGTCAATCACCGCATGCACAACAAGATCATGATTATGGATAACGGCTTTGCCGTCGTCGGCGGGCGCAATATCGGGGATCACTATTTCGGGGTGAACCAGGACACGAATTTCCGGGACCTGGATATTGCGGCGATAGGTCCGGTAGTGCGAGATATCTCAAAGGTCTTTGACCACTTCTGGCAAGGTAACTGGGCAGTGCCAATCGCCGCCCTGGTGGATCACCCCTATACCGAGGCCGATCTGAAAACTGTCACTGCTGAATTGCAAAAGACTATTGCTGCAGGTAATTACCCCTACCCCACCGATGAAGACAGTACTGCTCTGGCAGAGAAAATCACCGACGCGGCAGACATCGCAATCTGGGCGCCCGGTCAAGTCGTCTGGGACGACCCTTCAAGGCTGGTGGAAACCGGTGAAGCAGGGGATATGATCGAAATGCTGCATAGGAAGATCGAGAACGTACAAGAGTCATTTACCATCGAGTCCGCCTACTTCGTTGTCAGGGACGGAGGCGTAGAGAGAATAAAGGAACTGGTCGACAGTGGCGTAAAGGTGAGGATATTGACCAACTCACTGGTCTCCAACGATGTACTGGCTGCCCACGCCGGCCATGCGAAGTATCGCAAGCGATTGCTCGAAGTAGGCGCCGAGGTCTACGAGTTGCGCGCTGACGCAGGTGTCATCAAAAAGAACTGGCAGGGCGAGTCCAGGGCAGGATTGCATACCAAGGCGATGATCTTCGATGAGCAGACCCTGTTCATCGGCAGTTTCAACCTGGATCCCCGTTCGGCCAATATCAATACCGAGGCAGGTCTGTATGTGGAGAGCCCCGAACTGGCAGCGCAATTACTGGCCTACATGGACGAGGGCATACTGCCGGAGCACAGCTACCGGCTGAAACTTGATGACGACGGTGACCTGGTCTGGATCACCGAGGACGATGGCGTTGAAGTCCGCTACGACAAGGACCCCTTGTCGACTTTCGGCCAGCGTTTCATGTCGGGATTTATCGGTATTCTGCCGATGGAGTCGCAACTGTAATATAGAATGATATAGATCAGGGATAAATCAGCGATGAAAACAATAATTGAGAAACTTGTTCCATGGGGGCCGGTGTTCTTTGGTGGCCTGATATTCTCGCAAATGTGGTCCGCGGCCCTGGGTATCAGCCTACCCATTACCATGGCGATCGGCCTGGCCTGGGGCTTTATTGCAATGAAACGGGGGCGCTGGCTATGACCATGGAACAAGAGCGCGCCATCGCACAGAAATATATCGGCGATTTCCCCTGGTTTATGGTGATCTGGGGCCTGGGTGGCTTTGCGCTATGGCTGGTCCTGTTCCCGCTGGTGCATTGGGGCTACCTGCCACTGTGGATCGGATTTGCCCTCTCGCTACTTGTACAATCCTACTGCTACTTACCCAGCCACGAAGCGGAGCATGGCAACATCGGCCGGCCCAATACCCGATGGCGTTGGCTCAATGAGTTTATTGGCCATGTCTCGATGTTCCCGATCCGGATTCCCTACAAGCTGCACCGGGCGATTCACCTCAAGCACCATGCCCATACCAACGACGACCAGAAAGACCCGGACATCGGCATGCGCGCCGACAACATCTGGGGCGCAGCCTTCCAGTCCTGGCGCAACCGGCAACCCGATAGCCTGGGGGGGCTGACCCCAGAGGTACTGGATGACAACGCACAGAAGGACCCGCTCATCTGGCAGGGATTTATAATGACCCGCCTGTGGTGGTTCTGCCTGCTCTTGCTATGCTGGACCGGCTTTGCGCTGGAAGCCCTGATGCTTTGGTGGTTACCGATGCAGATCGCGCTGATTTATACGCAGATCACCCTGTCCTGGGCGCCCCATCACCCAATGCGAGAAAAGGGGCGTTACCGGGATACCCGCATCTGGAAGTCACCGGTGGGTACCGTACTATCATCAGGAATGGAATATCACTTTATTCATCACCTGTTCCCATCCATTCCACTGAACAAGCACCCGGCGGTCTACCGCGAGCTGAAACCACTGCTGCTGGAGGCGGGTATGCGGGTGGATGGCGACCTATAGGCACCCTTTCCGCTACCTGGCGATCCCGGGTTCACGACCACCGAATTCATCGTCGACCACCCGCTGAGTTACACCATAATTCCGGACGGTGTAGTTGAAGTCCTGGCCATCGGTGGTCAGGTTGTTGACTGCTTCATCGCCGCAATTAAAACTGATTGTCACCGTACCATCGCTATTTCTATCCCACTCATATGAGTTGATACTGAAGCGAGAGCTGTCAATCATATAACCTGTCTCGTCGTATAAGGTTATAGAGGTGAAGTACTTGTTATCCGGCTCCTCGAAAGTCACTGTCTGGCATGCAGCTCCACTGAACTGCTTTGTGTTCCGGTAGATGTTTGATACCCCCAGTTCGACCGGCATTCCGCCCCAACCCTGGGCATTGGATTGGGCGATATGTATCGGATCTTCGTTGTGTTTTTTGCCGGCCACATAAACGAAGTCCTTACCAGACTTCAGGAAATCAGCCTTGAGTTTTTTGGTAAGAGCGTTTCGCTGAGCTACATCATAGTTCGGGGCCACGTAGTCATGGCCAACAGTGGCACCGTAGTCCACATAAAAGAGCGGTTGGGCAGCCAGAGCATCCGTCAGATCACTTTTATCCTCGACACCAGCGCGGAAGATAACGAAGGCGTATTCCGTATCAATTTTGACTGAATGTTCCCCGGCGCCGACGAAATAGGCAGGTGAGGCGCTATTTTCGTCCAGGACGTGTACTGATACATATACGCCAGCCCCCTCGTGGATGCCCACATGAACCATGCCGTTCTCGTCGGCACGGACGATAGCCGAAGAATACAGTGAGTCCTGGTTCATTCGTACAACAGGCGCCTTATCGCCCGCAGGTACAAGAATTGGCAGGTGCACGATGGCCTTGTCAGCACCGCGCTTATCCCAATTGCCCATGTACTTGGCGGCAACCGCCTGGTTGTAGTTATCGATTGTTACAGGGATGGCAGACGCCAATACATCAGGGGCGCCGATGATCAGGTTAGTGATGAGAGCTGTGGCCAGGGGCAGCTTTTTCATTTAATTTCCTTCCAAGTCCTTGAGTACTTAAATGCTTAAGTTGTCCGTCAGAATATGGGAGAGGATTATACGTACATGGGATAAGCATACCTGTCATTACGAGCCGTATGGTTGTCGTCATTGAGCTACGCCAGACTTTATCTGGTGCGCCAGGCAAAGACCCGAGCCATTTGAAGGAGTACGATTGTAGATAAATTGCAGACTCTATGAATCGAAGGTCGAAAAACCAAATCTTCTCAAGGTCATCATTGCGGGGGCGGACTGCCTTGCAAGGCGCACCAACTGACAATTGCATTACGGACGCCGGAGATCACTGGCATTACTCCATGCAGGTATCGAAAGTCTGATGGGAAAGCTACTAATAAGTCCTCCTGAGCTTCGAGTTGGAAATCGAAGTTGGGGAAAATCAGGCTGCCACCCTCATATTCTTGATCCAGATAGATCAATAAACTCAAATCTCTATCCATAGACTTTTTCCAGCGCTGGGAAGAGCGATCGATGATGTCGCTGTCTGAATGTGGTCTGTAAAAGGAGCCTTTGCTATATCTTAGAATCTGGGGTGTTTCCATGCTTCTTAGTTTACATTGGAAAAATGGCTCAACCTCATCTCTATAAACTCGTCGAACCAGATCAATTACTGGCTCTGCCATATCTCCCAGATCGACTATTCCCGTCTGCCGATTAGATATTTTTGCGGTCTGCCCTCGAGCATCTGTAACGCCGGCAGTCTTTGCTTCAGGATAAAGTAGAACCTTCTCCTTGATTTCCTGTAAGTTATATCGGCCTGTCATTTTCCGGACAAGAATTCCGGGGGGATATATTTGACCATCCAGTTCACTGGTTGGAAGCCTGGAAACTAAATGGGCCAGGCTGGGGTGCATTAAATTTTCTGCGGTACGTCCGAATGCTTCTTTATTCCACTTCAATTTATCCGCGTTTCCGCAGCAACTGGTATAAGGTACACCACTGCCACAATAACAGAGCGATTTCGGGGATATTGAACTCATATCCAGTTGGTTACCTCTCTTTGTAGAAAGTATTGACCAAATATATTGTCAGGTGCGCCACAATCAGAACCCTGACAAGCTCACACATAAAGTATGGCTGGAATACACTGCAATATGAATACGCAACTTCATTATTGATCTCCATCGACAGTTGTAATTTTGTATTATAAAAATGGAGAAAAGCCGGATCAAGACACCGGTTTTGAAAGGTGGGCCATGCAAGGAACCATCCCGTTTGAAGGGGCGCGATATCGCCCCGGCGATTTAAATTACCGGCCTTCCCAGCGCTCCACCATATCTTCAATACTGAAATCGAAAAGCTTGTTGAAGGTGGGATCGAAGGCCTCGAACAGAATACCGGTATCGGTTTGCAGTGAAAGCAGAATGACCGCCCCATCCGGGCCGCCGGTCTCGAGATGGGGCAAGGCATCACGACCGGTTAGGGCGTATTCGCCTGCTTTACGTACGATTTTTTTGACGCCACCATCCGGGAGTTGCTCCTCGAGGTGTTGTTCTCCCTGCAGTATCATGATGCTGGTTGCCGCGATATGGCTGTGTGGTTCGCAATATCCACCACCAGGCCTGAAACGCATCATCATATCCAGTTTACCCGCGCCCAGGTCATAACCCAACAGGCTGTATTCATAATCAAGATTGTAGGCATCACCCGGTTCACCTTTTATATGGTGCCACTCTATGTCATTGGTATCGAAGCTGCTCGCAAACGCACGCATGGTCTCTCCTTTCATTTCATTCATCCTTCTTCAACTTCCCCTACCTGTATTGTTTCAATTTCAGCCCTGTCTTCTCTGGCGCGGTGGATGATATAGGCCTTGATTTTGTCAGCATCTTGCGGGTCCATTACATCGGCAAAACCGGCCATCCCTTTATCCGCTCGCAACCCTCCCAACACGATCTCCCGGAACTGAGCGATGGTCTCCGAGGACATCATGCGTAGATCGGGGATTACCCCTGTAGATTTGGCCTCCGCACCGTGACACATTGCGCAGGTTTCGAAATACAGATATTCACCGCGCTTGAGATCCTGTGCTGAAAT
>JAACFI010000411.1 GCA_009937575.1 Haliea sp. | reverse complement strand
GCCTCGACCGCGCTGCTGTAGTGACCGACGATATTCACTACCTGGGTGACGCGTACCTGTTCCGTGATCGCGCGGGCCGCGGCGCTGCCGCTGTTGTCCACGATCGCCACCGGAATGTCTCTCACCATGGTGTTGATCGCGTAGCCGAACAGGGTTAGTTGTATCAGGGGAATCATCACGATCATGCCGAAGGTGATCCGGTCCCGCGACAGCTGCTTGAATTCCTTGGCGATGATGGCGCCCATCCGGTGCAGGGAGCTCACGTGGTGCCTACCTGACCGGTGGTGGCGGCGACGAACACGTCTTCCAGGCTGGCCCGGGTGAGGGCGATCTCCAGCTGCTGGTCGTCGAGTTGCTGATGAAGCCAGGTGACGGGGTCCGCTACTCCCTGGCGTATCAGAACCCGCAAGTGCAGCCCCTGCTGGGCAGCAGATTCCACTTCCGGGAGTTGCAACACCCGGGTTTTAACCTGCCGAAGGTCTGCGCCGCTGATGTCCACTACCCGGTTCTGCAACTCTGAAAGTAGTTCCCGCGGAGTGCCCTGCTTGCGCAATCGACCGGTTTCCAGGATGGCCAGCTGGTGGCAGCGTTCCGCCTCATCCATGTAGTGGGTGGAGACCAGGATGGTGGTCCCCGCGTCGCTGAGATCGAACAGTTTCTCCCAGAAGTCCCTGCGATTCTCAGGATCCACGGCGGAGGTGGGTTCGTCCAGGAATAGCAGGGTGGGCTCATGCAGGGTGGCCACGGCCAGGGCCAGGCGCTGCCGCTGGCCGCCGCTCATGGCACTGGCGAAGCGGTCGCGCATGTCCGTCAGCGCGTAACGCTCCAGCAGTTGATCTATCCTGGCGCGGCTGACGCCGCGTTTCAGGCCGTAAATGCGGGCCATGAACCGCATGTTCTCCTCGACTGTCAGGTCCTCGTACAGAGAGAATTTCTGCGTCATATAGCCGATTTTGCGGCGCAGGGCCTCCGCCTGCCGGGGAATGTCCAGTCCCAGTACAGATACTTTCCCCGCGGTGGGGGTCAGCAGTCCGCACAGGGTGCGGATGATGGTGGTTTTGCCAGAACCATTGGGACCCAGGAAGCCATAAATCTGGCCGCTGGAAATGTCCAGGTCAACGCGATCCACGGCGATCACTGCGCCGAAATGTCTGGACAGCCCCTGCGCCTGAATGGCGGTGTCAGTCATCGCTGAGCATGACCTGCGCGGGCACACCGGTGGGCAGTTGCTCACCCTCCTCCAGATCAAATTCCGCCATGTAGACCAGTCGGGCCCGGTCGCTCGCGTTGAGGGCATAGTAGGGAGTGAAGGCGGGATTGGTGGCAATCCAGCGCAGTACCCCGACCAGAGGCTGGTCCACGCCGTCAACCCGCACCTGCCTGCGGTCACCCACATGCAGGCGCGCGCGCCAGGGCTCGGGGACATAGACCCGGGCGTAGGGACGGTCGTTGGCCAGCAATACGGCCAGGGTTGCGCCCATGGTGACGCGTTCCCCCACGTGCCAGGGCAGGCTGTCCAGGTAGGCATCGCGGGTGGCGACCACACTGAGTTCTGACAACCGGTGTTGTTCCAACGCCAGCTGCGCCTCGGCCGCCTGCAGCGCGGCGGCCCCCTGGTCCAGTTGTTCCTGGCGGGTGCCGTTGGTCAGGCGCAGCAGCTCTTCCTGGGCTGACTCCAGCTTGGCCTCCGCCGCATCGCGGTTTGCCAGGGCGCGGTCGAGCGAGGCCTGGGAGGCCAACTTCTGTTTCAGGAGCTGTCTCGCCCTCACATAGCTTGCTTCTGCCTCGACCACCTCTGCCCGGGCGCCGTTGACCCGGGCGCTGGCGGCGGCAATTTCTTCGGGCCGGGCGCCGTTGCGCAGCTCTTCCAGGCGCGCTGCAGCCCGGGCGACCTCCGCCTCGGCCTTGGCTACCAGTGCTTTCTGTCGGCTGTCGTCCAGTTGTACCAGCAGGGTGCCGGCGGCCACCATGGTGCCCTCGGGGATGGGTTCGCTGACCACGATTTCATCCGCCGTGGCCTTGAGTACGATGCGGTCACGCTCCAGGGTACCGAGGGCTTCGTCGCCCCGGTCATCAGCGCATCCGGCCAGCAGGAAAAGGGTGAAAACGATTGTGGACAATCGCATGCGAGGGGCCCGTATGCTGTTCTAATGGCTTACAGGTTTCTTATACGCAGAGATCGAGGGAGTTGCAACGCCGTGCCCGGGAGGGCACGGCGGGGAAGGATCAGGCGGCAGACTTGCTGCGCTCACCCACTGCCGGGCCTGTGTAGTTTGCACGGGGGCGGATCAGGCAGCTGTCCTGGCGGAACTCCAGGAAGTGGGCGACATAGCCGTAGACCCGCGCCATGGCGAACATGGCGGTGAAATAGTGGGTGGGGATGCCCAGGCTGTGGAACACGGCGCCCTTGTAGAACTCCACGTTGGCCCAGATCTCCTTGCCCTTGTCCGCGAACTCGCGCTGACAGGCTTCCTCCACTGCCACCAGGGTGTCCAGCAGGTTCTTGTTCTCCTCGTCCTGGCACAGTTCCATGGCCATGGGCTTGAGGATGCGGGCCCGCGGATCCACCGTGCGGTACTCCCGGTGGCCCATGCCCATGATCTTCACTTTATTGGCCAGGCAATCCTTCACATAGGCCTCGGCCTTGTCCGGGCTGCCGATTTCCATGGCCATCTCCAGCGCAGCCTGGTCGGCACCGCCGTGCAGTTTGCCGAACAGGGTGCCGATCGAGGCGGAGATGCAGGACTGGATAGGCGCCAGGGTGCCGGCGCAGACCCGGCCGGCAAACGTGCCGCTGTTGAAGCTGTGCTCGATCTGCAGGATTTGCGCCGCGTCCAGCATGCGTCGCTGGTCGGCGGTGGGCGCCCTGCCGTGGAACATGGTAAGGAAGTTTTCGTGGAAGAGCTTGCCCGGTGTGGGGGGCAGGATGACCTTGCTTTGCCCCAGGCGATAGTGGGCGGCGATCAGCCCGGTCGTCTTTGCGGCGATGAACAGACCGGTTTCGGCATCTTCCCCCATGTCCAGCATTTCTTCCGTCGGGGGGGTGAGCAGGGGCACCAGGCCCTGCAGCATCAGCATCGGGTGCAGGTCGCGAGGCACCTGTTGCAGCAGGTCGATCTCGCTGTGGGTCAACCTGGAGTGTTTGCACATGAAGGCCTTGAGGCGGCTCTTCTGCTGCTCATTGGGCCACTCCCCGAACAACACCATCCACACCACGTGCAAATAGGGCACGCCAACCAGCTCATTGATGTCGATGCCACGGTAGCTCAGCAGTCCTGCCTCGCCATCGACATCGGAGATTGCGGTTTCGCCAACGACAACGCCGGCCAGGTCGGTTGAAAATACGGTTTCTTGTTCGGACATATTCTCTCTATCTCCCTGCGGACTCATTTTTGGTAATTTTTCACAGTATACGAGGGGGTCTATAATTAGTAGAGTTAATTTTACTTATCGAAGTATTAGGTAAGCTTATATGCGCTTGGAAAACAGTGAGTTACGGGCGTTTCGTGCAGTGATTGAAGAAGGTGGATTCAAACGCGCAGCGGAGGCCCTGCACATCAGCCAGTCGGCGGTGAGCCAGGCGGTTGCGGGCCTGGAGTCCAAACTCGGCACTGCACTGGTCCAACGGGGCAAGGAATTGAAGTTGACGGATGCCGGCAAGCGCCTGTTCGAGCATGCGGTCGATGTTCTGCGAGATGAACAACAGACTCTCGAGGACATTGCCCAGCTCAAACACGGCCG
>JAACFI010000087.1 GCA_009937575.1 Haliea sp. | reverse complement strand
TTTCTACTCGATCGGGGACAGACCCCCATTTCTACTCGATCGGGGACAGACCCCCTTTTCCAAAAAAAACCGGCATAGAGCCGGTTTTTTTTGGAAAAGGGGGTCTGTCCCCTAAAATCAAAGCCCGGTCCGGTGCTTGTACTCCTCGCTCAGCATGGTGGCGGCCTTCAGCGACAGGATGTTGTTCTCCCCGTCTTCAATCAGTGAGGCACGGGCGTCGCGCAGCAGTTTTTCCATGGGGTATTCACGGGTGAGCCCGTTGCCACCGAACAGTTGCAGGGCCTCGCTGGTCACGTCGAAACAGTTCTTGGTCACGAAGGTCTTGCTGGTCATGGAAGCCAGCAGGTGGGGCCCGTTCTCACTATAGTTGTAATCGAAAACCCGCCTGGCCATCGCCCGGCAGGCTTCCACCTTCTGCCACAGGCCGAACAGTTGCAGCTTGACCGCCTGGTGTTCGATGATCGGCACGCCCCCCTGCACCCGCTCGTGTACGTAGGCCAGGGCGTTCTCGTAGGCGGCACGGGCCACACCGGTAAAGGTTACGGCCATTTCCATATTGGCGAACGTCAGTGCGCCGAAGAAGCTGTTCTGTGCCGTCTGGCCCTGCGCTACCGCGTACTTAATCGGCAGCCGCACGTTGTCAAAGAAGATCTCTCCCTGGGGCAGGGAGCGCTGGCCGATCTTATCCAGCGGCTTGCCCTTGGAGACGCCCTCGACGTCGAAGGGCACCAATACGGCGATCAGGTTGTGTGAGCCGTCTTCCTGCCACAGGCCCTCGCCGTAGTCGCAGCTGATATAGCAGAGGGCGCATTCCGCGACCGGGGCGCCGGAGACCCAGGAGGAGGACTGGCCGTTAATGACGACTTCATCGCCCTCGATTTTCGCGTGCAGGTTGGGCCGGCTCTGCTTCTTGCCAGGCGCGACTTCGGTGGCATCAAAATCGACCAGGTCGCAGCCGCGGTCGGGCAGGGTGGCCAGCCAGCAGCCACGCTTGCCACTGAATCGCTCTATCAGCTCCTCGTCGCCGACGGCGCGGGCGGTAAACTCGGGGAAGCCCTGTACCATGTTGATCAGGGTGAGGCCCGCGTCTCCCGTCGCCATTTCCTCGAATATGATGGGGATGATGCGCCTCTTCTGTTCGTTGTCCAGGGTTGCCATCATCTCCAGGTCCATCAGGCCGGATGCCTTGACCTTGTCCATCGCCTCCCACATCGGGGAGTCGGGCGCGACGGCCTCCTCGTTGCTCATCTTGTCCAGTTTCTCTGCGATGGGCTGCAGGACTTCCTTTGCCAGTCGCTGTGCGGATTCCTGGATGGCGCGCTCCTCCTCGGAGAGGGGACATTCCAGACCGGTGTTCCCCAGCAGGGGCAGGTTGATTTCATCGACTACAAACATATTGATTCTCCTCGTCTGGATAGCGAATCTCGTGGATGGCCTATATGACCAGTCTCCAAGACTACGCCTGGAAAGGGCTTATCGCCTGTCCCTGGCGGTACACCACTTGTCAATATAGTCGCTGCCGGGATTTCCCGGAATTGCCCGGCCGGTGGGCCCTAATAGCCGCTGTTGACGTCGGACAACTGCTCGTTGAGGGTGAGAAAATCCCAGAGGATACCCAGCCCGAAGACACCCGCAGTCAGGAGGTAGAGGAGCCCGGTAAAGATCTTGCCCATGTAAAAGCGGTGGATTCCGAACAGGCCCAGGAAGGTGAGGAGTATCCAGGCCAGGTCGTAGTCCACCGGGCCGGCGACGAAGCGTCGCTCCGCCTCCCGCTCCATGGAGGGGATGAGAAACAGGTCGATGATCCAGCCGATAAAGAACAGCCCCAGGGTGAAGAACCAGATGACGCCCGTCACCTGCCTGCCGTAATAGAAGCGGTGTGCGCCGATAAACCCGAAAATCCACAGCAGGTAGCCGAGTAGAATGGAGTGAGTGCCACGGAACTGGTCCAAGTTGTTGCTCCCGGGGTTGCAGGTGAGTTGGGGTATCTTCAGAGCTGCGAGAGCCCGCGTCAAGCCTGTGGCCGGCACGCTATACTGTGTATACTGATCTGCGTCATGGTATTGCTCCGTCAGCCCGATAAGCTGGCAGGCGCAGTTGTTAGTTGATACCTTTTAAGGAAGTTTTATGTCTGTAGAACATCACGACCTCATCCACGAATTCCCCGAACTGAAAGATCGTATCCACGATCTGAAGGTAGGCGACAGCCATTTTCGTAAACAGCTCACCCGCAGCATCGAGAAGATGGAAGATGAGGTGACCCCGGTGTCCACCCGCACCGAGGAAGAGGCCAAGATTCGCCGGGTTCACCTTAAAGACGAGCTGTACCGCATGCTGACTGCAGCGGCCTGATTCCTGTCATGACACACGAAGAACTGAAAGCAGAGCTGGAGCAGCGCCTGGCCCAAATGCAGTCGCGGTTGGCCAGTATCAAGAGAGATGTCACGCAGAGTCACTCCGGGGATTCCGCCGAGCAGGCCCAGGAGCGGGAAAATGACGAGGTGGTGGATGCCATCGGCAACGAGACCGCACAATCCATCCGTGTGATCCAGGCCGCCCTGAACCGGATCGAGGACGGCACTTACGGTATCTGTGACAACTGCGGCGAGGACATCGGCGAGGCCCGCCTGGCGGCGGTGCCTGAGGCTACCCGTTGCGTTAATTGTGCGGATTAATCGCCGGATTAATGGTACCCGATAAAGCGGGGCAGGCCCTGCGCGGAGCGCACCCCACGGGCTCCCCGGCCCAAGGTAGGGTGCGCTCCGCGCACCATTTTAGTCGATGTCAAATCAATTATAACCAAACGGAATAACTCCCCGGATGCCATCTGTCGTTTCCCCGCCCCAACCCGCCTAAGAATCCTTTTGTAATTAATCCCCTACCCGCCTTGACAGGGTAGGGGGCGGTCATTAGAATTCGCGTTCCTTTTTTCGGGGGGTCCCCTTGCGGGCCTCTGGTTTTTTATTGATTGGAGTTAGGTCAGGTGCAGAATCAACGTATTCGAATTCGCCTCAAGGCTTTTGACCATCGACTGATAGATTCGTCTACCCAGGAGATTGTGGAAACAGCGCGTCGTACCGGCGCACAGGTCAAGGGCCCGATCCCCCTTCCCACCCGGAAGGAGAAATTTACCGTGCTGATTTCGCCGCACGTTAATAAAGACGCACGTGACCAGTACGAGATTCGTACACACAAGCGTCTGTTGGATATCGTGGAGCCTACAGAAAAGACTGTAGACGCCCTGATGAAACTCGACCTGGCAGCAGGTGTAGAAGTACAGATTAGTCTTGGTTAACTACAATTCGTAGCAAGACCTGCTCGGGACAATAATCCCGGGTGTGTAATTGCTTATTAGGGGACAGACCACGTTAATCCCCATGGGATTAACGTGGTCTGTCCCCTAAAAAGCGGCCATAGAGGGTTTAGCCCCGTACACTGAGAGGTTAGCAAAATGGCTATTGGCTTAGTCGGCCGTAAGTCCGGTATGACTCGTGTTTTTACCGAAGACGGCGCATCAGTTCCAGTAACCGTAGTGGAGGTTTCTCCAAACCGCGTTACTCAAATCAAAGAGCAGGATACCGATGGGTATCGTGCAATTCAGGTCACAGCGGGAAACCGCAAGGCCTCAAAAGTGAGTAAATCCCAAGCGGGACATTTCGCCAAGGCGGGTGTCGAAGCGGGTGTTGGTCTGTGGGAGTTCCGCCTGGAAGACGCCGATGAGGCGCCTGAAGTCGGTGCCGAGCTGACCGTAGAGCGTTTTGAAGCCGGTCAGAAGGTTGACGTGGCGGGCAAATCCAAGGGTAAGGGCTTCCAGGGCGGCGTCAAGCGCTGGAACTTCGCCATGCAGGACGCCACCCACGGTAACTCGATCTCCCACCGCGCCCCCGGTTCAATCGGCCAGTGCCAGACACCCGGCCGTGTGTTCAAGGGCAAGAAAATGGCGGGCCACATGGGTGCCGAAAATGTCACCACCCAGGGGCTGGAAATCGTCCGTGTCGATGCAGAGCGCAACCTGCTGCTCATCAAGGGCGCGGTACCTGGTGCACCCGGCGGCGACGTGATCGTACGTCCCGCGGTCAAGGCTTAAGGTTAGGGGGTCTCTAACGTGGAATTGAGTATTGTAAAGCCGGGTAATGCAGAGGCGGGCACCGTGTCCGTTTCCGACGCTGCCTTCGCCAGAGAGTACAACGAAGACCTGGTTCACCAGGTTGTGACGGCCTATATGGCCGGCGCACGTCAGGGCACACGTGCCCATAAGAACCGCGCGGCGGTTCGTGGCGGTGGCAAGAAGCCCTGGCGCCAGAAAGGTACCGGCCGTGCCCGTGCGGGAACTATCCGTTCCCCCATCTGGCGCAGTGGTGGTGTGACCTTCGCAGCCCAGCCGCAGGATCACTCGCAGAAGGTGAACCGCAAGATGTACCGCGCAGCGCTGCGCTCCATCATTTCGGAACTGGCCCGCCAGGACCGCCTGATGGTTGTGGAGAGCCTGGACGTGGAAGCGCCCAAGACCAAGCTGCTTGCACAGCAACTGGGCGAATACGGTGTGGACAATGTGCTGATCGTGGCGGCTGAGGTAGGTGAAAACCTGTACCTGGCGGCGCGCAACCTGCACAAGGTCGACGTTCGCGACGTGGACGGTGTGGACCCGGTCAGCCTGATCGGCTACGAGAAGGTCATGGTGACCGTCGAAGCGGTCAAGAAGTTTGAGGAGATGCTGGGATGAACCAGGAGCGCGTATTTCAGATACTGGTAGGCCCGCATGTTTCCGAGAAGGCGGCCATCGCCGCTGACGCGAACAACCAGTACGTATTCAGGGTGGCCGTTGATGCAACCAAGGCGGAGATCAAAAAGTCCGTCGAGCAGTTGTTCAAGGTCAAGGTGGATAACGTGAGCACTCTCAGGGTCAAGGGCAAGGTAAAGCGCAACCGTTACGGTTACAGCACCAAGCCGACCTGGAAGAAAGCATATGTCCGGCTGGAGCAGGGTCAGGAAATCGACTTTGCCGTGGCCGAGTAAGGAGTAGGATCGAAATGGCAGTTTTAAAGAGCAAGCCCACTTCCCCCGGTCGTCGTCATGTCGTCCGCGTGGTCAGTGACGATCTGCACAAGGGTGCGCCGCACAAGCCGCTGCTGGAGAAGCAATCCAGGAACGGTGGCCGCAACAACAACGGCCGCATCACCACCCGTCACATCGGTGGTGGTCACAAGCAGCACTACCGCATCATCGACTTCAAGCGCACCAAGGACGGCATCCCCGCCAAGGTTGAACGCATCGAATACGACCCGAACCGCACCGCGCACATCGCGCTGCTGCTGTTCGCCGACGGTGAGCGCCGCTACATCATCGCACCGAAGGGTGTGCAGGCCGGCGAGGTATTACAGAGTGGATCCGCAGCGCCGATCAAGGCCGGCAACTGCCTGCCCCTGCGCAATATCCCGGTGGGCAGCGTGGTACACGCCATCGAATTGAAGCCTGGTAAGGGTGCCCAGCTGGCACGCTCCGCCGGTGCCTCGGTGCAGCTGGTAGCCCGCGAGGGCCAGTACGCCACCCTGCGCCTGCGCTCCGGCGAGATGCGCAAGGTGCTGGCGGATTGCCGCGCCACCCTGGGCGAAGTGTCCAATGCCGAGCACAGCCTTCGCAAGCTGGGCAAGGCCGGCGCGGCGCGCTGGCGCGGCGTTCGCCCCACGGTTCGCGGTGTGGCGATGAACCCGGTCGATCACCCCCATGGTGGTGGTGAGGGACGTACCTCCGGCGGCCGTCATCCGGTCAGCCCCTGGGGTACCCCGACCAAGGGATACAAGACCCGCAAGAACAAGCGTACCGATAACCTGATCGTACGCCGTCGTGGTAAGAAATAAATTCGGTCGTTAGAACCAAGAGATAGAGGAAGAGATTGTGCCGCGTTCACTGAAGAAAGGTCCTTTTATCGACCTTCACCTGATGAAGAAAGTTGAAGCAGCGATTGAAAGCAACGACCGTCGTCCGATCAAGACCTGGTCGCGTCGCTCCATGGTGTCCCCGGACATGGTCGGCCTGACGATCGCCGTTCACAACGGCCGTCAGCACGTACCGGTCCTGGTCAACGAAGACATGGTGGGCCACAAGCTGGGCGAATTTGCGGTTACCCGCACGTTCAGGGGCCATATCGTGGACAAGAAGGTCAAGCGCTAAGCGCTTTTCCGCACTTGTTTGTAAGACAAGAGGTTTAGGAAATGGAAGTTGCAGCAAGATTGAAGGGCGCGCGCATCTCCGCGCAGAAAGCTCGCCTGGTCGCCGACCAGGTGCGTGGCATGCCCGTGGAAGAGGCTTTGAGCCTGCTGGAATTCAGCCCCAAGAAGGCGGCGCATATCGTCAAGAAGGTACTCGATTCTGCGATCGCCAATGCTGAGAACAATGAAGGTGCGGATGTGGATGAACTGAAAGTATCCAGCATCTTTGTAGACGAAGGTATGACCATGAAGCGCCTGCGCCCCCGTGCCAAGGGCCGCGCGGACCGCATCTTGAAGCGCAGCTGTCATATCACTGTGAAAGTTGCGGACGGCGAAAGCTAAGTTTAGGAGAAGACCATATGGGTCAGAAAGTACATCCCATCGGCATTCGGTTAGGTATTGTCAAAGACCACACCTCAATCTGGTATGCGGATAGCAAGAATTACTCCAAGCAGTTGATTACTGACCTGGAGGTGCGGGAGTTCATCGAGAAGGAGCTGGAGCACGCTTCCGTGAGCCGCGTCGTCATCGAGCGTCCCGCACAGACCGCGCGCATCACCATCCACACAGCCCGCCCCGGTATTGTCATCGGCAAGAAGGGCGAGGACGTGGACAAGCTGCGCAAGGTGCTCACCGACAAGATGGGTGTACCGGTCCACATCAATATCGAAGAGATCCGCAAGCCGGATCTGGACGCCAAGCTGGTGGCGCAGAACGTCGCCCAGCAGCTCGAGCGTCGCGTGATGTTCCGTCGCGCCATGAAGCGCGTGGTCCAGAACGCCATGCGCCAGGGCGCCGAGGGCATCAAGGTACAGGTCGGCGGTCGCCTGGGCGGCGCTGAAATCGCTCGTACCGAGTGGTATCGCGAAGGCCGTGTGCCCCTGCACACGCTGCGCGCCGATATCGATTACGCCACCTGCGAGGCGGCAACCACCTACGGCATCCTGGGTGTGAAGGTTTGGATTTTCAAAGGTGAGGTCATCGGCGGCGAAGAGCAGGCCGAGGGCGGTGCCAAGAAGACAGCAACTAATTAAGGGTTAGGCAAATGCTTCAACCAAAGCGTACAAAATTTCGCAAGACTCAGAAGGGCCGTAACCGCGGTCTGGCCCATCGCGGCAGCAAGGTGAGCTTCGGCGAATACGGTTTGAAAGCGACAGGTCGCGGCCGCGTTACTGCGCGCCAGATCGAGGCCGCTCGTCGCGCCATGACCCGTCACATCAAGCGTGGCGGGAAAATCTGGATTCGGGTCTTTCCTGACAAGCCCATCACCGGCAAGCCGCTGGAAGTACGTCAGGGTAAAGGTAAAGGTAACGTCGAATACTGGGTAGCCCAGATTCAGCCCGGCAAGGTGCTTTATGAAGTACAGGGCGTCTCTGAGGAGCTGGCGCGCGAAGCATTCGCCCTGGCCTCCGCCAAGATTCCCGTTGCTACAACATTTGTTAAACGGTCGGTGATGTGATGAAAGCAAGCGAATTGCGTGATAAGTCCTCTGAGGACCTGAACAAGCAGCTGCTCACCCTGCGTGAAGAGCAGTTCAAGCTGCGCATGCAGAAGTCCACTGGTCAGCTGGGGCAGCCTCACCTGCTCAAGCAGAACCAGCGCGACATCGCGCGTGTCAAGACTGTACTCAATGAGAAGGCAGGTAATTAAGAATGGCAGCTGCAGAAAAGCGTACACGTACGGCAACCGGCAGGGTTGTCAGCAACAAGATGGACAAGACGATCACTGTGCTGGTGGAGCGTCGCGTGAAGCACCCGGTATATGGCAAGTACATTACCCGGTCTTCCAGGATTCATGCCCACGACGAGAACAACCAGTGCGGCATCGGCGATACCGTCACGGTTGCAGAGTCGCGCCCGATTTCCAAGAGCAAGACCTGGAAATTGCTGGAAGTAGTAGAGAGCGCCACCCAGGTTTAAGTCCGGGGACAGTTTTAGCTAGCGGCGAAACAGCCGCAGTTTGGAGTAAGACATGATTCAGACACAGTCGTATTTGGAAGTCGCCGACAACAGTGGTGCCCGTCGCGTGATGTGCATCAAGGTGCTGGGTGGGTCCAAGCGTCGTTACGCGCGGGTCGGCGACCTGATCAAGGTGACCGTCAAGGAGGCAATTCCTCGCGGCAAGGTCAAGAAGGGCCAGGTAATGACAGCGGTTGTGGTTCGCACCAAGAAAGGTGTGCGCCGCTCCGACGGTTCCCTGATCAAGTTTGACGATAATGCGGCGGTTCTGCTTAACGCACAGGAAGCCCCTATCGGCACCCGTATTTTCGGCCCGGTAACCCGTGAGCTGCGCGGTGAGAAGTTTATGAAGATTATTTCTCTGGCACCGGAAGTTATCTGAACAGGCCAAGGGAGAGGAAGAGAAATGTTGAAGATCAAGCGCGATGACGAAGTGATTATCCTGGCCGGCAAGGACAAGGGTAAGCGCGGCAAGGTTCGCAAGGTACTGGACAACAACAAGGTGATTGTCGCCGGTATCAACATGGTAAAGAAGCACACCCGGCCCAACCCGCAAGCGGGTGTTGCCGGCGGCATCGTCGAGAAAGAAGCGCCCATACAGGTTTCCAATGTGGCGATCTTCAATCCCGGCAGCAACAAGGCTGATCGCGTGGGCTTCAAGGTAGATGGAGATGCCAAGGTGCGTATCTTCAAATCCAGTGGTGAGGTGATTGACTCTTAAGCTCTCTTTAAGACAGGGCTGACCGAGCAGACAGGTAAAAGACATGGCAACGCTGAAAGACAAGTACAGGAGCGAGATCGCTCCCCAGCTGAAAGAAGAGCTGGGACTGGACAACGTGATGGAGGTTCCCCGCATCACCAAGATCACCCTGAACATGGGGGTGGGTGAAGCCCTGGGTGACAAGAAGGTGCTGGAGAACGCCGTCTCTGATATGGAAAAAATCGCCGGCCAGAAAGCTGTCGTCACCAAGGCCCGCAAGTCCATTGCCGGCTTCAAGGTACGCGACGGCTGGCCGATCGGCTGCAAGGTGACCCTGCGTTCGGATCGTATGTACGAGTTCCTGGAGCGTCTGATCAGCATCGCCATCCCGCGTATCCGTGACTTCCGCGGTATCAGCCCGAAGTCCTTCGACGGCCGCGGTAACTTCGCCATGGGTGTGACCGAGCAGATTATTTTCCCGGAAATTAACTATGACGAGGTGGATGCCCTGCGCGGTATGGATATCACCATTACCACCACCGCCCGTACGGATGATGAAGGCCGCGCCCTGCTGCGTGCGTTCAACTTCCCCCTGAAAGGTTAAGAGGCTTTATACATGGCTAAAAAATCTATGATTGCGCGCGAGAACAAGCGCACACGTTTGGTGGCTAAGTACGCTGAGAAGCGCGCTGCCCTGAAGGCGATCCTGAAAGATGTGAATGCGTCCGACGACGAGAAGTGGGATGCCCAGATTGCCCTGCAGAAGCTGCCACGTGATGCCAGCCCGGTCCGCCAGCAGCGCCGCTGCCAGATCACCGGTCGCCCCCACGCGGTTTATCGTAAGTTTGGCCTGTGCCGCAACAAGCTGCGTGAAGCGGCGATGCGCGGCGACGTCCCCGGTCTGGTTAAGGCCAGCTGGTAAGCGGTTGACGGAGAGAATTAGATTATGAGTATGCAAGATCCGCTGTCAGATATGCTGACCCGTATTCGCAACGCACAGATGGCCGGCAAGACCGGTGTCGAGATGCCTGGCTCCAAGCTCAAGGCCGCCGTTGCCAACGTGCTGAAGGAAGAGGGCTACATCGCCGATTTCTCAGCGACCAATGAAGGCGGCAAGCCGCGCCTGGCCATCGAGCTGAAGTACTTCGATGGCAAGCCGGTGATCGCCGAGATCGACCGCATCAGCCGCCCGGGATTGCGCAACTATGCCGGCAAGGACGAACTGCCCTCCGTACGCGGTGGCCTGGGTGTAGCGATCGTCTCCACCTCCAAGGGTGTGATGACCGAGCGCGCGGCGCGCGCCGCCGGTGTAGGCGGTGAAGTTCTCTGCACCGTTTTCTAACCCATTTGATTTAAAGAGCATTCAAAATGTCTAGAGTCGCAAATAATCCGGTACAACTGCCGAGCGGTGTAGAGGTCAAGCTGGAAGGCAATGACATCACCGTGAAGGGCAGTAAAGGTACGCTGGCGCTTTCCGTTGTGGAAGGTGTACAGGTCAGCCAGGATGACAACGTTCTGACCTTTGCTTACGACAGCGACCAGTCCAAGGCCATGGCCGGGACTACTCGCGCGCTGGTAAACAATATGGTTGTGGGCGTCAGCGAAGGCTGGGAGAAGAAGCTGATACTGAATGGCGTCGGCTACCGTGCCAAGGCTTCCGGCAAGTCGGTCAACCTGACGGTGGGTCTGTCCCACCCGGTGGACTACAAGCTGCCCGAAGGTGTCACCGCGGAGACCCCCAGCCAGACAGAGATCGTGGTAAAGGGAATCGACAAGCAGGCTGTGGGCCAGGCCGCTGCGGAGATCCGCAGCTTCCGTCCGCCGGAGCCGTACAAGGGTAAGGGTGTTCGCTACGCTGACGAATATGTCCGTCGTAAAGAAGCCAAGAAGAAGTAAGCAGGTAACGAGATGAGTGCAAAGAATGATTCAAGGTTGCGTCGCGCCCGCCGCGCTCGCGCCCGTATGCGTGGCCTCGGTGTCAATCGCCTGAGCGTGCACCGTACTCCCCGGCATATCTACGCCCAGATCATCGCGCCCGCAGGCGACAAGGTACTGGCCAGCGCCTCTACCCTTGATGGCGATCTGCGCAGCGGCAAGACCGGCAATGTTGAAGCTGCCGCAGCCGTGGGCAAGCTGGTCGCCGAGCGTGCAAAAGCCGCCGGTATCGACAAGGTGGCCTTCGATCGCGCTGGCTACAAGTACCACGGACGCGTCAAGGCCCTGGCCGACGCCGCCCGTGAAAGTGGACTGGAATTCTAGGGTAGAGATATGGCTTTTAACGATCAGAAAAAGCAGCAGCAGGAAGGCGACCTCCAGGAGAAGCTGGTCCAGGTCAACCGCGTGGCGAAAGTGGTCAAGGGTGGCCGTATCTTCGGTTTCACCGCCCTGACGGTTGTCGGCGACGGCAACGGCAAGGTCGGCTTCGGCCGCGGCAAGGCCCGCGAGGTCCCTGTTGCCATCCAGAAGGCCATGGAGGCGGCGCGCCGCAACATGATCCAGGTGGACCTGAACAACGGCACCATCCAGTACCCGGTGAAGGCCACTCACGGCGCTTCCAAGGTCTACATGCAGCCGGCCTCAGAAGGTACCGGTGTGATCGCCGGTGGTGCGATGCGCGCGGTGTTGGAAATCGCCGGCGTACACAATGTACTGGCCAAGTGCTACGGCTCCACCAATCCGGTGAACGTGGTGCGCGCGACCTTCAACGGCCTGCGCGACATGGCCGCCCCGGAAGACGTTGCTGCCAAGCGCGGCAAGACTGTCGAAGAAATTTTGAACTAATTATTGGGTTGGCTAAGTCATGGCTAAAGCAACTATCAAGGTTACCCAGGTCAGGAGCACCAACGGTCGCCTGAAAAATCACAAGGCGTGTGTGGCCGGCCTGGGCCTGCGCCGCATTGGTCACACGGTAGAGGTGGAGGACACTCCCTCAGTCCGTGGCATGATCAACAAGGTTCACTATCTGGTGAGGGTCGAGGATTAAATCATGTCTGATGTTATGCGACTGAACACCCTGAGCCCCGCACCGGGCGCCAGGAAAAACACCAAGCGCGTCGGCCGTGGTATCGGCAGCGGCGTGGGCAAGACCGCCGGTCGTGGCCACAAAGGCCAGAAGTCCCGCTCCGGCGGTACCCTCAAGCCGGGTTTCGAGGGTGGCCAGATGCCACTGCAGAAGCGCCTGCCGAAATACGGTTTCAGCTCCCGCATCGCCCGCACCACCGCCCAGGTACGTCTCGGCGAACTGAATGCAGTGGAAGCGGAGGTCATCGACCTGGCAGCGCTGAAGGCAGCGGACCTGGTGAAAGACAACGTAGCCCGCGCGCGGGTGTTCCTGTCCGGTGAACTGGGCAAGGCGGTTACTGTCAAAGGTCTCGCGGTTACCAAGGGTGCCCGCGAAGCGATCGAAAAGGCAGGCGGAAAAGTAGAGGACTAAATGGCGACACCTCAGCTGCCCTCAGCCAACAAGGCAGGCCTGGGCGAGCTCTTTGCTCGCCTTCGTTATGTACTGCTGGCCATTATTGTTTATCGCATCGGGACGCACATCCCGGTCCCGGGGATAGATCCCAACCAGCTGTCGGCGCTGTTTAACCAGAACCAGGGGACCATCCTGGGCCTGGCCAACATGTTCTCCGGTGGCGCGCTGGAACGGATGAGTATCCTGGCGCTGGGCATCATGCCCTACATCTCTGCATCGATCATCATGCAGCTGATGTCGGCGGTGACCCCGCAGCTGGAACAGTTGAAGAAAGAGGGCGAGTCTGGCCGCCGCAAGATCAGCCAGTACACGCGCTACCTGACGGTGGTGCTGGCCATCATCCAGGCCACGGGTATGACCGTGGGGATGGCCAACCAGGGTATGTCCTATGACACCTCGATTGTATTCTTTGTCATTGCCATTACCTCCCTGGTGACCGGTGCCGTATTCATGATGTGGCTCGGTGAACAGATTACGGAAAAGGGCGTTGGCAACGGCATTTCGCTGTTGATCTTCGCCGGTATCGTGGCGGGACTGCCGGCCGCGATCGGGCAGTCGCTGGAACAGGCGCGCCAGGGTGAGCTGAACATTCTCATCCTGCTGTTTATCCTGACCCTTGCGATCGCGGTGATTTACATGATCGTATTCATCGAGCGCGGCCAGCGCCGCATCACGGTGAATTACGCCAAGCGTCAGCAGGGACGCAAGATGTACCAGGCGCAGAGTTCACACCTGCCCCTGAAGGTGAACATGGCCGGCGTGATCCCGGCGATTTTCGCCAGCAGTATCCTGCTGTTCCCGGCGTCGATCGCCCAGTGGTTCGGCTCCAGCGGCTCTGCCGACTGGCTGCAGGACCTGGCCGTGGCCATCGGCCCGGGCCAGCCGTTGAACATTTTGTTGTTCACGGTGTTTATTGTGTTTTTCTGCTTCTTCTACACGGCCTTGATGTTCAACCCGGTAGAAGTGGCTGACAACCTGAAGCGTTCCGGTGCCTTCGTGCCCGGTATACGCCCGGGGCAGCAGACTGCCAACTATATCGACGGCGTCCTGACCCGGCTGACGGTGTTCGGCGCAGCGTATATCGCGCTGGTCTGCCTGATGCCCCAGTTCCTGGTGGTGATGTGGAACGTGCCCTTTTACCTGGGCGGGACCTCGTTGCTGATCGTGGTTGTGGTGGTAATGGATTTTATGGCCCAGGTGCAGAGTCACCTGATGTCTCACCAGTATGACTCGGTGATGAAGAAAGCCAATTTGAAGAACTATGGTGGTGCCGGGCGCGTTCGCTAGGCGCCTGAAGCTAACGGAGAAGCGGTAATGAAAGTACGTGCATCAGTGAAGAAGATTTGCAGGAACTGCAAGGTGGTTCGCCGCAAGGGTGTGGTGCGTGTGATCTGCAATACGGATCCGCGCCACAAGCAGCGCCAGGGCTGAGCCCCGTCGCCAGGTTGATTTTTAGTAACGATATCGCTAGAATGCTGCGCCTTTTGCACTCTGCCCGGGTAAATCTGAGTAAAATCAGTGCCTTGGCGGTTTTTGCAGCTCGGAGCGACGACAAATGATTGGAGAGAGTTGAATGGCTCGTATTGCCGGCGTCAACATACCTGATAACAAGCATGCTGTTATCTCTTTGACATACATCTACGGTGTGGGTCGCAGCCAGGCCAGGCGCCTGTGCGCCGATACCGGTGTGGCGGAAAACGCCAAGATCGGTGAACTGTCTGAAGAGCAGATGGATGCCCTGCGCGCGAAAGTGAGCGACATGACCGTGGAAGGTGATCTGCGTCGTGAAGTCTCCATGAATATCAAGCGCTTGATGGACCTGGGTTGCAACCGCGGCCTGCGCCATCGCCGTGGGCTGCCCCTGCGCGGTCAGCGCACCAAAACCAATGCCCGTACCCGCAAGGGTCCGCGCAAGCCGATTCGCAAGTAGGGTCTGGACCGCAGAGTCTTAACTACAGCGAATCCTTTTTAGTGTAGCTGCACCGAAGTGCAGTGTTGATATTAAAACAGGACACAAACTATGGCCAAGCCAGGTGCCAAGGGCACTCGTAAGAAAATTACCAAGACAGTTGTCGACGGTATTGCGCATGTACACGCATCCTTCAACAATACCATCATTACCATCACCGACCGCCAGGGCAACACCCTGAGCTGGGCCACCGCAGGAGGCTCCGGCTTCCGCGGCTCCCGTAAGAGCACCCCGTTTGCCGCCCAGGTGGCGGCCGAGCGCGCCGGTGAGGCAGCCAAGGAATACGGCCTCAAGAACCTGGACGTCCAGGTGAAGGGACCCGGGCCGGGCCGTGAGTCCGCTGTTCGCGCCCTGAACGCCTGCGGCTACACCATCAGCAACATTACCGACGTCACGCCGATTCCCCACAACGGCTGCCGTCCGCCCAAGAAACGTCGCGTATAGCGCAGAGGAAGAACTAGACATGGCTCGATATATTGGACCCAAGTGCAAGCTCTCCCGTCGTGAGGGAACCGACCTGTTCCTGAAAAGCGGAGTGCGCGCCCTCGAAAGCAAGTGTAAGGCAGAGGCCATACCCGGCCAGCACGGCGCCCGTCGCGGACGCCTGTCGGACTACGGAGTACAGCTGCGCGAAAAGCAGAAAGTCCGCCGCATCTACGGCGTGCTGGAAAAGCAGTTCCGCAACTACTACAAGGAAGCCGCCCGCCTCAGAGGTGCCACCGGTGAAAACCTGCTGCAGCTGCTGGAGAGCCGGCTGGACAACGTGGTTTACCGCATGGGATTCGGCTCGACCCGCTCTGAAGCGCGTCAGCTGGTCGCCCACAAGGCGATCCTGGTAAACGGGACTACCGTGAACATCCCCTCCTACCAGGTGAAGGCAGGTGACGTGATTTCCCTGCGTGAGAAGGCCAAGAAGCAACTGCGAGTACAGTCCGCCCTGGCCCTGGCCGCCCAGCGTGGCGAGCCGGAGTGGCTTGAGGTAAATGCGGACAAACTGGAAGGTACTTTCAAGTCTGTCCCCGATCGTCAGGATCTCTCCTCCGAGATCAACGAGAACCTGATCGTCGAACTTTACTCCAAGTAATCCACTGAAGGACTAACCTACAATACAGGTGCCCAAATGCAGAGTGCAGTGAACGAATTTTTGACCCCGCGCGTGATCAATGTTGACGAGAAGAACAACACACGCGCCCAGGTAACCCTGGAACCCCTGGAGCGCGGCTTCGGCCACACCCTTGGCAACGCCTTGCGCCGTATCCTGCTGTCTTCCATGCCCGGTTGTGCGATCACCGAAGTGGAAATAGACGGCGTATTGCACGAGTACAGTGCCATCGAAGGTGTCCAGGAAGACGTCATCGAGATCCTGCTGAACCTCAAGGGCGTGGCCCTGGTGATGAGCGGCAAGGAAGAGGCGGAGCTGATCCTGACCAAGAAGGGCCCCGGTGCCGTTACCGCCGGTGACATCCAGGTGGACCACGACATCGAGATCTGCAACCCGGAGCACGTGATCTGCCACCTGAACGGTGACTCGGACATCAGCATGAAGCTGACCGTGGCCCGCGGCCGCGGTTACTCCCCGGCTGACTCCCGTGAGAACCCGGAAGAAGAGACCCGCTCCATCGGCCGTCTGCAGCTGGACGCGACGTTCTCGCCGGTGCACCGCGTGGCCTACGTGGTAGAAGCCGCCCGGGTAGAACAGCGCACCGACCTGGACAAGCTGGTACTGGACCTGGAAACCAACGGCACCATCGACCCGGAAGAGGCCATCCGTCGCGCCGCGACCATCCTGCAGCAGCAGCTGGCCGTGTTCGTCGACCTGGAGAGCGAATCCGAGTCCGAGTCTGTCGAGGAAGAGGACGAGGTGGATCCGATCCTGCTGCGTCCGGTGGATGACCTGGAGCTGACCGTGCGTTCAGCCAACTGCCTGAAGGCGGAGAACATCTACTACATCGGCGACCTGGTGCAGCGCACTGAAGTCGAGCTGCTCAAGACCCCGAACCTGGGTAAGAAGTCGCTGACCGAGATCAAGGACGTGCTGGCGTCCCGTGGCCTGTCCCTGGGCATGCGCCTGGACAACTGGCCCCCTGCCAGCCTGAAAAACGACGACCGGGTGCTTAGCGTATAAGCGGCCAGCGTCACGAATTTAGAAAGTGCTGAGACAGCACAGAACATAGGATTGGAAAAATGCGTCATCGTCACAGTGGACGTCAGTTAAATCGCAACAGCTCCCACCGCAAGGCCATGTTCCGCAACATGACCGTCTCCCTGGTGGAGCACGAGCT